>JAFZAP010000013.1 GCA_017557185.1 Prevotella sp. | reverse complement strand
TTTCAGCCGCTTCGTTCGTACACTCTCAGGGGTTCGAACCCTGGACCCACTGATTAAGAGTCAGTTGCTCTACCAACTGAGCTAAGAGTGCTCGTGGTGCTCGTCAGAGGATTGATTTCTGATTTGCGGTTGCAAAGGTACAACGATTTTTCGTTACCGCCAAACTTTTTCGGAGTTTTTTTTGTAAAAAAGCGAAAAAAGTGCCTTTTCGCCCCTTTCCTTGTAAAATTACGCGAAGAAATATGCGATTTCTGAATTATTATGAGTATCTTTGCAGTCTCATTATGGTACTTTGCTGCCATGATGAATCGAGACAGAAAAGAAATCAAGAGATATGAAAGAAGTAATCATCAGCGATGCTGCCCTTCAGCAGGCAGCTCAGTCGGGAGTCGACGAGTTTCTCGCCACCGTCGTCAACGCCACTTTGGAGGCCATCGGCGGCGAGCTGAATGCCGACAACATGCAAGAGCTGAGTGCCGACCAGGTGACGCTGCTCGCCTACCACATGCTGCACGAGGAAGTGATGGACGGCGGCTTTGTGCAACTCATCCACAACGGCTACGGCCCGTTCTTCTTCCGCAATCCGTTTGCCAAGGCTATGCGTGCGTGGGAGATCCCTGAGTTGGCAAAGCTGATGAACAAGGTGAAGAAACTCTACATGAAGCACCACGAAGCCATCGAGCTCGACTGCAGTGAGGAGGAGTTCATGGCACTCTTCGAGCAGTTCCCGCAGTTCGACGACTGCGACGACACCTTCGTAGAAAACGAGGAAGAATGGACGTCGGCAGTTGCCTACTACGTCGATGAGCATCTCGACAGATTCTGCAAAATAATAACCACATGAACAAGGAACAACAGGAACTCCGCAAGAAGAGTCCCGTACAGATAAAGAACAAGAAGGCCTCGTTTGAATATTTCTTCGTCGAGGAGTTCACCGCGGGCATCGTGCTCACGGGCACGGAGATCAAGTCCATCAGAGCCGGCAAGGCTTCGCTGGTCGATACGTATTGCTATGTGGTGAACGGCGAGATGTGGGTGAAGGGCATGAACATTTCGCCCTACTTCTATGGCTCGTATGCCAATCACGAGGCAAAGCGTGAGCGCAAGCTGCTGCTCACCCGCCGCGAAATAAACCGACTGCAGGAGGCCGACAAGGTGCCTGGCTACACCATCGTGCCAACACTCATCTTCATCGACCAAAACGGCCGCGCAAAGGTGGACATCGCCCTGTGTCGCGGTAAGAAGATGTACGACAAGCGCCAGACGCTGAAGGAGAAGGAAGACAGGAGGGAGATGGATAGGGCGATTAAGCACTATTAGGAGCCCCACCCCGGCCCTCCCCAAAGGGGGAGGGAGGAAAACTTGAACGCCGAAGGCATTGAACTTCTTGAACCGCGACGTAGTCGCACTTGAACTCCTTGAACGCCGAAGGCATTGAACTTTTTGAACTTTACACGCGCGAAGCGCATTTAACTTCAACACTTTCCAGGATGACACCCATTGAAGCACTTGCCAGAAAAAAGATTCTCATTCTCGACGGAGCAATGGGAACGCTGATACAGACGTATGGACTGACGGAACGCGACTTCCACAGCCCAGCTCTGGGTAATGCCGACTGGAAATCGGGCATCGCGCCGACAGCCATTCCGCTGAAGGGAAACAACGACGTGCTGAATCTCACGCGACCTGACATCGTGGCCGACATTCACCGCCGCTACCTGCGTGCTGGAGCCGACATCATCGAAACCAACACCTTCTCGGCACAACGTATATCGCAAGCCGACTACCAGTTGGAGGAGCTGATCCGCGAGATGGCCTACAGAGGGGCTTGCATCGCCAGAGAGGCTGCCGACGCGTTCAGCACACCCGATAGGCCGCGATTCGTAGCAGGCTCGATGGGACCTACCAACAAGACCGCCTCGATTTCGCCCGATGTTGAGAATCCCGCCTTCCGAGACGTCAGCTACGACCAGCTCTATGAAGCCTACCACGAACAGGCAGAGGCATTGGCCGAAGGCGGCGTCGATGCCTTCCTCATCGAGACCATCTTCGACACACTCAACGCCAAGGCTGCTATTGCTGCCGCAAGCCACGTGAACGAAGAACGGCAGACGCAGCTGCCCATCATGCTCAGCATCACCATTGCCGACAAGGCAGGCCGGTTGCTCAGCGGTCAGACTCTCGACGCCTTCCTCGCCACCATCAGCTCGTACGACATCTTCTCCGTTGGCCTGAACTGTTCGTTTGGAGCCGACGAGATGCTGCCCTATCTGAAACAGCTTGCCCAGCATTCGCCCTATTTCATCAGCGCCTATCCGAATGCAGGACTGCCCAACGAGATGGGCGAATACAGCCAGCAGGCCGACGAGATGGCGGAGCTTGTAAAGCCGTATGTGGAAGAAGGGCTGGTGAACATACTCGGAGGCTGTTGCGGAACGACCGACGCCTTCATCCGTTTCTTTGCCCAGATGGCCGACAGCAAGTCGCCGCACGTACCCCCACCCCACTCTGAAGAGCTGCAGCTGGCAGGCTTGGAACCACTCCGCCTGACACCCGAGATTCCCTTTGTGAATGTCGGCGAGCGATGCAACGTGGCTGGCTCGCGCAAGTTCCTCAGGCTCATCAACGAAAAGAACTACGACGAGGCTCTCAGCATCGCCCGCAAGCAGGTTGACGACGGCGCGCTGGTGCTCGACATCAATATGGACGACGGGTTGCTCGACGCTGCTCATGAGATGCAGACGTTCCTGAACCTCATCGTCTCCGACCCTGATATCTCGCGCGTACCCATCATGATCGACTCTTCCGACTGGAACGTCATCATGACAGGCCTGAAGTGCATGCAGGGGAAGTGTATCGTCAACTCCATCTCGCTGAAGGAGGGCGAAGACGTCTTCAAGGCACATGCCCGCGACGTCCGGCAGATGGGGGCAGCTGTCGTGGTGATGTGCTTCGACGAACAGGGACAGGCAACGACCTACGAACGCCGCATCGCGATTGCCGAGCGCAGCTATCGCATCCTCACAGAGGAAATCGGCATGCGGCCGCAAGACATCATCTTCGACCCGAACATCCTCGCCATCGCCACGGGAATGGAAGAACACGACGCCTATGCCCGCGACTTCATCCGTGCTGCCGCCTGGATTCGCGAGCATCTGCCTGGTGCCCACGTGAGCGGCGGTGTCAGCAACCTGTCGTTCTCGTTCCGCGGCAACAACTACATCCGCGAGGCCATGCATGCCGTATTCCTCTATCACGCCATCAACGCAGGAATGGACTTCGGCATCGTGAACCCCGCCACGAAGGTGACCTATAGCGATATTCCGCAGGAAGAACTCGACATACTGGAAGACGTCGTCCTCAATAGGCGCCCCCATGCAGCCGACGACCTCATCAAGCTGAGTCAGGACATTCTGGCAAAGAAAGAGGAGAAGGGACCGGCTGCCGAGAGCGAGAAGGAGGCGAAAGACCTCACCGTTGAAGAGCGGTTGAACCTGGCTCTGCGCAAAGGCAACGACGAACATCTGGAAACCGACCTCATGGAGGCTATGCAGAAATACGGCAAGGCCGTCGACATCATCGAAGGTCCGCTCATGAGCGCTATGGACGAGGTGGGCCGTCTGTTCGGCGAAGGCAAGATGTTCCTACCGCAAGTGGTGAAGACCGCCCGCACCATGAAGCAGGCGGTAGCCATCCTGCAACCCTATCTGAATGCCTCTGCCGTCAGCACCAATACGAGCCAAGCGCGGAAGATCGTGATGGCAACGGTGAAAGGCGACGTTCACGATATCGGCAAGAACATCGTGTCGGTCATCCTTGCCTGCAACGGCTATGAGGTCATCGACCTCGGCGTGATGGTTCCTCCCGAGAAGATTGTGGAAACGGTGAAGGCCACTCATGCCGACGCCGTCGGGCTCAGCGGACTCATCACTCCCTCGCTATCCGAAATGGTGAACGTGGCGACGGAGATGGAAAAGGCAGGGCTCAGGGTACCCATTCTCATTGGCGGCGCCACCACGAGCGCCCTGCATGCGGCTCTGAAGATTGCACCTCAATACACCGGCATCGTCGTCTGGATGAAAGATGCTGCGCAGAACGTCATAGCCGCCAACCGCCTGTTCAACCCCAAGGAGAGCAGCACGTACATGCAGCAAATCAGAGCAGAACAGGAGGAGATGCGCCGCAGCTATAGGCAGAAGCACGAGGAACTGCTCAGCATCGAAGAGGCACGCCGCAACAAACTGGATTTGTTCCATTAAGAAAACGTTTATCACACACCATCAGAATAAAAACAACACAAAACCAGATATGATCAAGAACATCATCTTCGACTTCGGAGGAGTTATCATCACACTTGCCCACGCAAAGGCGGTGGAGAGTTTCCGACAACTGGGCATCGCCGACGCTGAGAAGCGACTCGACCCCTACACACAGGGAGGCATCTTCGGTGATCTGGAGGTCGGCAAGATTACTGCCGACGAGTTCCTGAAGGAGCTCTGCAACATCGCCGGACGCGACATCAGCTACGACGAGTGCCGCCAGGCGTGGCTGTCATACCATAGCGAGCTGCCTCAGCGCAACCTCGACATCTTGCGCCAGCTTCGTGCTGAAGGCTATCGCCTCATCCTGCTCTCCAACACCAATCCGTTCATGATGAGCTGGGCCGAGAGTGCCGAGTTCGACGGCAAGGGCAATCCGCTCGCCTCCTATTTCGATGCTGAATACAAGAGCTTCGAAGTGAAACTCATGAAGCCCGACCCCAGCTTCTTCATGCATATCCTCGCCAACGAGCAGATTCTGCCCAGCGAGACACTCTTCGTCGACGACGGACCACGCAACGTGGCTACCGCCAGCCAACTGGGCATTCATACCTTCTGCCCCGCCAACGGTAGCGACTGGACGAAGGAAATCTACCAATATCTGGTCACTCATGACTAATGGCATGAAGCGCTCCTCGGGTGTTTGCGCCAGCATCGTCGCTTGTCTGATGCTTGCCAGTTGTCAGCCGAAGGCTTTGCGCGAAGGCGACCTGCTGTTTCATGTCGCTCCGACGGGCAACGCCATCACGGAGGTGACACCCGGGATGATCGACCATGTAGCCATCGTCATCAATTCCGATAGTGTCATCGAGGCCGTCAGCAAAGGAGTAGTCATCACTCCACTCGACTCTCTGCTCAGCCAGCAAGGCCACTACGAGGCTGCATCGGTACGCAGGTGTGACCGCAGACAGTCTGTAGCTCGTGCCCGCAAATACTTGGGGCGTGCCTACGACTTTCTTTATCTTCCCGACAACGAAGACATCTATTGCTCGGAACTCGTTCAGCTCGCCTTTGTCGACCGCAGGGGCCGTCGCCTTTTCCAAACCGTTCCAATGTCGTTTCACAACGAAAAGGGGCTGATTACCGACTACTGGAAAGAATTCTATGCTCGTTACAACATGGAAGTACCGGAAGGCAAGCCTGGCACAAATCCATCAGAGATGGCGAAGCGCAAGGCCGTCAAGATGAAGCGCAAATGGCAACAACGTCGGCGATAGCCCTCACGAGCGCACGCAATCATAAAAAAACGCTAAAATATGAATGCTAATCAGCAGTATTTCAATAAATTGTTGTAACTTTGCAAAGATATAAACTGAGGCATTTATTTTATTCAAACAAATACTTTTTATTATGACTATCAACGAATTTAACTTTGCCGGAAAAAAGGCAATCGTGCGCGTTGACTTCAACGTGCCCCTCGATGAGAATGGTAAGATTACTGACGACACCCGCATTCGCGGTGCCCTTCCTACCCTGAAGAAGGTGCTCGCCGACGGAGGTGCACTCATCATCATGAGCCACATGGGCAAGCCCAAAGGAAAGGTGAACCCGAAGTTCTCGCTGGGTCAGATCAAGGACGCCGTTGCTGAGGCTCTGGGCGCTCCCGTTACGTTTGCTCCCGACTGCGCCAAGGCTCAGGAGCAGGCTGCTGCCCTGAAGATGGGCGAGGTGCTGCTGCTTGAGAACCTGCGTTTCTATCCCGAGGAAGAGGGTAAGCCCGTAGGTATCGAGAAGGACGATCCGAAGTACGACGAGGCCAAGAAGGCCATGAAGGCCAGCCAGAAGGAGTTTGCCAAGACGCTCGCCAGCTATGCTGACTGCTATGTGATGGACGCCTTCGGTACTGCTCACCGCAAGCATGCTTCTACCGCCGTCATCGCCGACTACTTCGATGCCGACCACAAGATGCTCGGTCTGCTTATGGAGAAAGAGGTGAACGCCGTTGACAACATCCTCAAGAACATCAAGCGCCCCTTCACCGCCATCATGGGTGGTTCGAAGGTTTCCACGAAGATCGGTATCATCGAGAACCTGCTCGGCAAGGTCGACAACCTCATCCTCTGCGGTGGTATGACCTACACCTTTGCAAAGGCTCAGGGTGGTGAGATCGGTAACTCCATCGTTGAGATGGACAAGCTCGATGTTGCCCTCGACGTGATCAAGAAGGCCAAGGAGAATGGTGTGAACCTCGTGCTGGGTACCGACTGCATCGCCGCTGACAAGTTTGCCAACGACGCCAACACACAGGTATGCCCCGCCAACGCTATTCCCGAGGGTTGGGAAGGCCTCGATGCCGGTCCTGAGACCCGTAAGGAGTTTGCAAAGGCCATCGAGAGTGCAAAGACCATTCTGTGGAACGGTCCTGCCGGCGTGTTCGAGTTCGACAACTTCATCGGTGGTTCGAAGGCTATTGCCGACGCTATTGCAAAGGCTACTGCCGACGGTGCCTTCTCGCTCATCGGCGGTGGCGACTCTGTGGCTTGCATCAACAAGTTCGGTATGGCCGATCAGGTGAGCTACATCTCGACTGGTGGCGGTGCCCTGCTCGAGGCTATCGAAGGCAAAGTGCTGCCGGGTGTGGCTTCTATCAAGGGCGAGTAATCAGTCCTTTTACCACAACACAAACAAAAAGCTGGCTGCCGTTTGGCAACCAGCTTTTATTGTATCCTTGAATTCCCGACGATTAGAACGGGAGCTCGAGCCACTTCACGTAGCAGAAGTCCTGACGGTGAGGCAGCAGGTCGTTCTTCGGGTACATGCGGACGGCACTCTTGAAGATTCCTGAGTGGTCGGGCTCCATCGTACCCTCAAACACATAGTTGTTACCCTCGCGGCCTACAACCTTCAGAGGCATCTTCGAGAAGACGTGCTCCTCGCCGTTCTTGTCGGCATGGATATTGACGAGTTCAAGACCGATGGCGTCGTCGAGACCCTGCTCGTTGATGACGTAGCGGATCTTGTACTTGCGACCCGTCTCGGCGCCGGCAGCAGGAATTTCCCACTCGGCACTCACCACGTTGATAGCATCCCAACGCTCAGCCACAGTCTCCTTCCATTGGGCAATGTTCTTTGCAAGACGATAGCCGTCGGCAGCAATCTCCTTGAAGCGGGCAGCCTCCTTGCAATAGAACTTCGAGTAGTAGTCGTCGAGCTGACGCTTCATCGTATAGTGGGGAGCAATCTGGGCAATCGAGTTCTTTACAACCTTGATCCAGCCCTCGCTATAACCCTTCTTGTTCTTCTTGTAGTAGAGGGGAATGATTTCGTTCTCGAGCAGACCATAGATGGTAGCGGCATCGAGGCGATCCTGATAGGCCTGGTTCTGATAGGTGCGCTTCTCGGTGAGCGCCCAGCCGGCACCCTCGCGATAGCCCTCGAGCCACCAGCCGTCGAGCACGGAGAGGTTCACCACACCGTTCATCTCAGCCTTCTCACCACTCGTGCCACTTGCCTCGAGCGGACGTGTCGGCGTATTCATCCAGATGTCAACACCCGACACAAGGCGACGGGCCAGCAGGAAGTCGTAGTCCTCGAGGAAGATAATCTTACCGAGGAACTCAGGACGCTGCGAAATCTCGTAGATCTTCTTGATAAGACCCTGACCGGCGCCGTCGGCGGGGTGAGCCTTACCTGCGAAGAGGAAGATGACGGGATGCTCAGGATCGTTCACGATCTTGGCCAGACGTGCTTCGTCGGTGAACAGCAGGTGAGCACGCTTGTAGGTAGCGAAACGGCGGCAGAAGCCGATGACCAGCGCATTGGGGTTGATGCGTTCCAGAACGCTTACCACGCGCGAGGGGTCGCCCTGGTTCTTCAGCCACGTGTCGCGGAACTGCTCCTTGATGTAGTTCACGAGTTTCTGCTTCAGCGCCATGCGTGTTGCCCAGATCTCGTCGTCGGGACAGTTGTAGATGGCTTCCCAGATCTTCTGGTTCGACTGGTCACCCATGAACGACTCATCGAAGTACTTGGCATAGAGCTTGCGCCACTCGGTAGCAGCCCATGTGGGGAAGTGAACGCCGTTGGTGACGTAGCCCACGTGGTTCTCCTCAGGGAAGTATCCCTTCCAGATGGGAGCAAACATCTTCTGGCTCACCTTTCCGTGAAGCATCGACACGCCGTTCACCTCCTGACAGGTGTTGCAGGCGAATGTCGACATGCAGAACTTCTCGTTCTTGTCGTCAGGATTGATACGACCCATGCCGATGAACTCATCCCACGAGATGCCGAGCTTCTGGGGATAGCCGCCCATGTACTTGCCGAAGAGGCCTTCGTCGAAGTAGTCGTGGCCGGCGGGAACGGGTGTGTGAACAGTATAGAGACCGCTGGCGCGCACCAGCTCCATAGCCTGGTTGAAGGAGAGTCCCTCCTCGATGTAGTCGCACAGGCGCTGCAGATTGCAGAGGGCAGCATGTCCCTCGTTGCAATGGTAGATGTCCTTCTTAATGCCCAGACGCTTCAGCAGCTGCATACCGCCGATACCCAGCAGAATCTCCTGCTTCAGACGGTTCTCCCAGTCGCCACCGTAGAGCGAGTGCGTGATGGGCTTGTCGAAGTCTGAGTTCAGCTCGTTGTCGGTATCGAGCAGGTAGAGTTTCACACGACCTACATTAACACGCCACACGTATGCGTGAACATTATAATTCGTATAGGGCACATCGATCACCAAGGGATTGCCGTTCTCGTCGAGCTGACGCTCTACGGGCAGCGAGTTGAAGTCCTGCGACTCGTAGTTGGCAATCTGCTGGCCGTCCATCGAGAGGCTCTGGGTGAAGTAACCGAAGCGATACATGAATCCCACAGCACACATGTCGACATTCGAGTCGGAAGCTTCCTTCACGTAGTCGCCAGCCAGCATGCCAAGACCGCCAGAGTAGATCTTCAGGGCAGAGTGCATACCGTACTCCATGCAGAAGTAAGCAACGGAGGGACGCGAGTGGTCGACCTCCACGTTCATATAGGCGCGGAACTGCTCGTACACTTTCTTGATGCGCTTCATCAGGGCCTTGTCATTCACAATCTCCTCCTTGCGGTTGAAGCTCAGTCGCTCCAGAAGCTGCACGGGATTGTGGTGCACATCGTGGTAGAGTTCCGGGTCGAGGTCGCGGAAGAGGTCGCGTGCCTCATAGTTCCACACCCACCACAGGTTGTGTGCAATCTCGTTCAGGCCATTCAGCTCTTCGGGAAGGCTCGACTTAATGGTCAGCTCCCTCCAAGCGGGAGCACTTGTGTAATCAGCTTTAATCTTCATTTTCAAATTTCTATTTTTGATTATTTACAATTTGCGGTTTTAGGAACGCGCCTTCGCTTTGCGAAGAGCCACGTCGTAGGCCTCGTAGTAGTACTTGATGAAGTGTCGCCACAGGGCTTTCTTCGAGATCTGCTCAGCCTGCTTGCGCGCGTTCTTCACCTCGTCGGCAGTCAAATTCGAATAGGCTGCCACCGTTTCCTTGATGATGTCGGCCACTTCCGAGTAGTTATAGTCGGTACGGCGAATCACCTTCACTCCATCCTGAATCTCACCCTCATGACCAAGCTCCTTGTTCACCCAGAGGCCAAAGCCCGTCAGATCGGTCGTGATACAAGGCACGTGGAAGGCTACGGCCTCGAGCGGCGTGTATCCCCACGGCTCGTAGTACGACGGATAGATGCAGAGGTCATTACCCAGCACCACATCGTAGTAGGTCATGTTGATGATGCCGTCGTTGCCCGTCAGGTAGCAAGGCAGGAACACCAGCTTCACGCCGTCTTCCTCACGGTTGTGCATGTCGTAGAACTTCATCATGTTAAGCACATTGTCGTGACCCATGTTGTGCAGCCAATGGGTAATCATGGGAACTTCGAGGGCTGTTCCCTCGGGTGTCGACAGGGTTTCTTGCAACTTCTCCTGCAAGTCCTGACGGGGCTCGCCCACCCAGCCGGGCACCAAGATGAATGCCAGCACCTTCTTCTTCAGGTTGCGGTCACGCAACAGGCGGTTCATCGCCTCGATGAACACATCGATTCCCTTGTTGCGGAACTCATAGCGCCCACTTGTAGAAACGATTAAGGTGTCATCGTCTAAGTTGGTGCCCATCAGCGCGTTAGCTACATTCAGCAGGTGTCGGCGGGCAGCCTTGCGCTTGCGTGAGAACGCAGCACCCTTCGGCACGAAGTTATCCTCGAAGCCGTTGGGAAGCACCACATCGACGGGCTTGTCGAGCAACTCGGCACACTCACGAGCGGTAATGTCGCTCACGGTTGTGAAGCAATCAACGCTGTGGGCCGTCTGGCGCTCTATCGAATGCTTGCTCTGCACGTTCAGCTCGTCGGCCATCTGATTGCCGTTATAGGCGAAGAGATAGTCATACAGGGGCTTGTTGTTGCCCGCTATAGAACGTCCCACGCTCGTGGCATGTGTCGTAAAGACGGTTCCAATCTGCGGCAGGCGGTTGTGAACATACAGCAGGCCGAGACCCGTCATCCACTCGTTGCCGTGATAGATGAACCTCCCACCCTCGGGCGACGAGAGGGGAGCCAAGTATTTATACATGCTCTCCACCACCAGCCCGGCGGCATACGAGAACATCGAGGCCTCGTCGTAGTCGCCATAGGCGTGAAGCGAGTCAACGCCGTAGAGCTCCCACAGACGGGTATAGATTTCGTTTTTCTGACTGAAATAAGGCTGGAAGTCGACGATCACGGCAACAGGTTCGCCGGGAATCGTCCAGCGGCCCACCTTCACCTTCAGCCCCTCTTCGGCAGCTTGCTTTCTCCAAGCTGAAAAGAGCTTTTTGTCCTCCTTGAAATAAGGGCACGGCTTATCAGCCCAGCAATCAGGGCCTATGAAGATGATTCTATCCGGAAGTACGGTCTGCAGGGTCTTCGCCCTTGTCGACAACACCGTATATATGCCACCAACTTTATTACAGACTTCCCAACTCGATTCAAAAACATAGTCGGGAAACATCATATTTTTAGTCATAAAAAACCTATACGCGTCTAAATTTGCCCGCAAAGATAATAAAAAAAACTTAAACTAAAGGCCGAAAGTGCATAAAAAATGACAAAAAACCACAATTCTTGATATATATTAATTACCTTTGCCACCGCAAACTCAACGTCGAACCCATACAAGCAAGAAAACGATGCAAATACACTTCATAACAGCCAGTCTGACCGCCGCCCTCGTCGGCGTGCTCACCACCCTTTTCGTTGGCTTCCCCAAGCAGGTGCCGACGACGACTGAGAAGGCGATGAACACCACGCTCATCGTCGCCGAAAGGCACGACGAGCCCACCGACAGCACCACGTTTCGCGGCACGTTCACCAACGATGAATATCAGGTGTGGATCACAATCGATTTCTACGGCTCAACGGTTACAGTACCCGAACAGGAACTCTTCGGTCAGCTGCCCGGATATCTCGGAGCGAAGCGCGACCCCCGCAAGTGGTTCATCACCGATGCCACCATCACCTCGCCCAAGACGGCACACCTCGAAATCATCAACGACTACGGAAGCGAAGACCTCGAGGCTACCCTCACCCAGCTCAACGACAGCACCTACCAGCTGCATCAGGACGACGGAAGCCCCCTTCGCATCGTCGTGAAAAGCAAGTGGGTGAAGCTTCCCAAGACGCTCGTCCTCATCCGCTCCAAACAATAAATCTCACTAAATCATCGTTCCTTTTTCTATAGAGCTATGCTCCATAGGTTATAGAGCTATGCTCCGTAAGCAATAGAGCTATGCTCCGTAGGATACAGAACATAGCTCCATAGACTCTAGAGGATAGCTCTATACACAAGTAGCGACAAGACTACTTGAACACCTTGTTCAATTCCTTCCTGATGGCATTCAGGGCACGCTCTTCAGAAACAGGCCAGCCGATACCGCTCGATTTCAGCACCGCAACACCTTGTCGCGTCTTGAAATCCTGGAAGTTGATCGTGATGTACGCCTGGCCCTTCTCCCATTTCTCCGACTTGACGTTGATTCTCGGCGACAACACATGCTCGCCAGCCTCCAGCAGTTCGTAAGCCTTCTCGGAACTGACTACCGTCAGCTTCTTCGCCAACTCGTTCTGAACCATCAGCATCACGTCGGCAAGGTCGGCATCGCCCTCGTTGCTGTTCGGTCCGAATACCAGGTATTTGTATTGGGAGATATCCGCGACATTCGAGATGGTGCTCGAGTTCTTGGACGAAGCGCACGACATCATGACAAGCGTCACCGTGACGAGTGCAAGCGAATAGAATAATTGCTTTTTCATATCATGAAATTTTTAGGTAAACGCTTACGCCACCTTCTCCAGTCGCTTCATCATCGCAAACATGAAGAGAGCCGAGAGCAGGCAGAGCACGATGAACACGCCCCATACCACCCAGAGAGGCAGGTCGCCCCAGAGGTAGCCGCCCACGCTCACGAGCTTGTTGCCGATAGCGGTAGCACCAAACCAGCCACCCATCATCAGACCCTTGTACTTCGGAGGAGCCACCTTCGAAACGAAGCTGATACCCATCGGCGACAGCAGCAGCTCACCAAACGTCAGGATGAGGTAAGTGGAGATGAGCCAATAGGGCGACACCAGCGGGCCAAGCGTGCCGGCCTCAGCCAGCGCAGCCTGCTCGTTAGGAGTCTTCAGACCCTGCGAAGCCACCATCATGATGAGGAACGCCGAAGCTGCCACAAGCATACCATAGGCAATCTTGCGGGGTGCCGACGGCTCCTTGCCCTTCTTGGCAAGCGAGGCGAAGATAGCCATCGAGACGGGCGTCAGCGCCACCACGTAGAACGGGTTGAACTGCTGGAAGATAGGAGCCGAGATGTCGATGGTTCCCGTAGCCTGATAGTACTTGTAGATGAGCACGCCCAAGGCAGCAAGCACCACGAGTGCCGAGATGAGCTTTGCCTTCTGCGTCTTGCTCTGGAAGAACGAGAAGCCAGCATAGACAATGAAGATGATCATCACGAGGTTGATCACGTCAAACGGCATCGTGTTGGCACCCGAGGCTGTCTTCGCGGTGAACTCATCGGCGAAATACGTCAGCGAGAGGCCGTTCTGGTGGAATGCCATCCAGAAGAAGATCACAACGGCGAACACCAGGCACAGGGCCACGATGCGCTGCTTGGTCTCCTCCTTCGTTAGCTCAGGCTCGGCAGCAACGGCGGCAGCCTTGTCGACAGCAGTCTTCTTGCCGCCCTCGGTGTGGCGGAAGGTACCTCTGAAAGCATAATAGATAGCGATAGAGAGGATGAGCGAGGCGCAGGCTACGGCGAAAGCGAAGTGATAGGCCTCGCCGGGAGCGGTGTAGCCCAGTTTGTTCTTCGCCCACTCCGAAATCATGATGGCAGCGGTAGGTGCGAAGAGCGCACCGATGTTAATGGCCATGTAGAAAATCGAGAAGCCTGCATCGCGCTTGTCGGCATACTGTGGGTCGTCGTACAAATTACCCACCATCACCTGCAGGTTGCCCTTGAACAGGCCGGTACCGAAACTCACGAGCACCAGGGCGATGAGCATCGCCACAAGGCCCACAGCCTTGCCGCCCAGCGGTATGGAGAGCAGCAGGTAGCCCAGGAACATGATGACGATACCGATGGTCACCATCTTTCCGAATCCGAACTTGTCGGCCATGATACCGCCAAGAATCGGCAGGAAGTAGACGAGCATCAGGAAGTCGCCGTAGATTTCGCCAGCCCAGCCGGCATCGAGGCCGAAGTTGGCTCTTAGAAACAATGCGAACACGGCTATCATCGTGTAGTAGCCGAATCGCTCACCCGTGTTGGCCAGCGCCAACGCATAAAGTCCTTTTGGTTGTCCTTCGAACATATTGGTTTTTGTATTTAAGTGAATAATAGATCATGACTATAGGGCCAAGGCAAGCCACAAAAAACATGCGGAGAACAGCCCAAGGAACTGCCGCCGCGGGTTTTATTGGTACAAAGGTAACAATTATTTCTGATTCTGCAAAGAAAATTCATGAAAAACACAAGCTATCGAGTGCAACATCCTGTCTTTTTGCAAATAAGGTTAATACCTAAATTACAAAAAGACAGGATGCTAATACGCAAAACATCGCGCCCTCTACATGCTTGGGGCAAGTAGCATGTTGACGAGGGTGGTGACATCGTCGAGGGTGAGACGGGTGTCGCCGTCGATGTCGACAACCTGCAGGTCGTACTGGGTGCTGCCGGAAATGATGATGTTCACCAAGGCGGTGACATCGGCAATGTTCACCGAGCCGTCGCGATTGACATCGCCCACGAGCGGCACATATTCGAGCTGCCACCATGAGGCTTCGGCATCGGCATACCAGCCCACGACATCGTAGTTGGCGCGCTCGTGCATGAAGAGGTCTGTGTCGGTGCTCTCGCCATGATTCTGGATGGTGCAGTAGCCAGGCTTGACGAAGGCGAACACCGCGACGTTGCCTGCCTCTGCGGAGAGTTCGCCGGGCTGACTGCGCTGCGTGAATGCCTGGAAATGGAGTCCGCCGATGGTGATGGTGAAATTGGGGTATTCGCCTGTGAGCGTGACGACGGTATTCACATCCGTAGCATCGTCGGTGGTCACGGCAACGGTCTCGTTCTGCGAGGTCATGTAGCGGCCACGTCTGCTCTTGATGCGGTATCGTCCGGCATCTGGAACGAGATAGCCGGCATCCTCGATGGCTGCCTTCAGCTCGAAGTACTCGGCTTCGGTGGTGGGTGAGGTGCTATAGGCGTCGTACATAGGCTGCAGCGCGGCCTTTGCCTCGGTAGAGATGCTGAAATACTGGCCTGCTGTGTCCATGAATGGGCCGAAGTCGGTCACGACACGTTCTGACCAGTCGCTGGGCACTTCGTCGACGACGAACGTAGAACCCCGGTCGGCACCGTCTGTCCAGTAGGCGAGGTTTGCCGTGCTGCGCTGGTTCAGGGCATAGCCATTTGTGGCATTATAGATGAAGAATCCATCGGTGGCATAGGTGCTGCTGACTACCTTCCACAACTCGTTGCTGCCGCTGGCCTGCAGGGTGACATAGGTGTTGCCGCCTGCGTTGCCGTCGCCCGAGGGATTGTCGCTGACCAGCTTCACGCCGGCTCCTGCTGCCTTGTTGATGAGTGTGAACCCGTCGTAGGGGTTCCCGAGGAACGCCCATCGCTGGGTGGCGTCGTCGGTGGCTGCGGTAGGCAGGGTGACGTTGGGATTGGCTCCGCTGACATAGGTGGGATAATACGTGTCCTTCAGCCGCAATACATACCAACGTGCCGAAGCGTAGTCATCGGACACCTGGAACGGGCCGTTCCACAAGGCGTTGACGGTAACAGTCTGGGTGTTGGCCGTAATGGTGACGGGGCTGTAGCTGAAGGTGACGTATTCGTTGCTCCAGCCATCAATCTCGCTGGCATCGGGTTGGCTGCCTACGGCGGCTATCTGTGTGGCGGTTCTGACGACCTGGCCGTTGAACACGAGGTTGTAGGTGACCTCCTTGTCGGGGTTGAGGAGACCCAGGGCAAAGGAGGGGTCGAAGTCGCCGGCTTCGTCGAATCTCCACGCGTTGCCGTCCTCGCCAAAGGTGCCGGTGGTGGCTCCCCATTCGTCGATGGTGAGCTGGCAGCTGCCGCCGAGGTTGATGCAGAGCTTAGGCGACGAGGTGCCCTTGTAGAAGCGTATACCGTAGGGATAGCCTTCGACGGTAGTGGTGGTGTTCTCAATGGAAATCACATCGTCGTCGGTGGGCGTAGTTGTCAGTTCGCCGGTGTAGCTGACGAACTTCTCGGCTCCGATGCTATAGAGATAGGTCTTGCCGTCGTTGGTGACGAAGGCGAAGTGGAACTGGGTGTCGCCATCGGCATAGGTGATCTGGTTGGAGGTGGTGTAGCGGTCCTGATTGCCCACCATGTGTGTGCCGCCGGTCTTCACGGCCAGATAGCCTCGGCTGACGGTGTGGATGGTGTAGGCCTTGTTCATGTCGACCACCTCGACGGGGTCGTCGTGGATGGTGAAGGTGGAGCCGATGTCCTTGCCTTTCGTCCAATAGGCGAGATAGTCGTTGCTGCGCAGGTTCAGGCCGTAGCCGTCGGCATTCGTCAGGTAGAATCCCTCGTCCTCGTAGCCGGGCAGCGAGCTGCTGGGCTCCATGAACCACAGCTGACAGGTGCCGCCGGCCTGCAGGGTGGCATAGGTATTGCCGCCTGTGTTGCCGTCACCCGAGGGATTGTCGCTGACCAGTATCAGGCTACTGCCGGCAGCCTTGTTGTAGATGGTGAAGCCGTCGTAGGGGTTTCCGACGAGTGCCCACAAGGCGTTGTCGGTCTCGGGATTGGCGGCAGGCAGCTTCACGTTGGGCGTTGCCGAGCCGTCGTAGGTGGCATAGCCCACATTGTAGGCATCGCCGCGAAGGCGCAGCATGTGCCACGTGGAGATCTGGTCGTAGCTGTCGGCAATGGGAACGGGGCCGTTGTAGGTTGCGGTGACGGTCACCGTCGTGGTGGAGCTGGTGGTGGTGACGGGCGAGAACGAGTAGGTCATCCAGTCGCCGCAGCTGCCAAGTGCCTTCAGCTCGTCGGGCATGTTCACCTCAGTATTGGCACCGGGCACAATCATCACATTCTCGACGCGCCCCACCTCCTTGCCGCCATACTTCAGCACGTAAGTCACCGTCTTCGACGTGCTGGCAACAGCCGTCACATCGGAGCCGTCGCCCTGGGCAGCCACAAGCCTGTAGTTGCCTCTGGCGAGTCCGTTGGCGATGGTGGAGTTGACGGTGAACGAGTTTGTATTGGCGATGGCCACGAGGTTGCCGTTGGCGTCGTAGATCTTGAAACCCACAGCCCCGCTTCCGCCCGACATCCTGACGGTGGTGCCGGAGACGGTGTACTGATAAGTGCCGCTCACGGCGGTGTCGTAGGTGCCGTAGTAGCCCGTTTCGCCGAATGAGCTCACCGAAGCATTATTGTAGGTGGGCAGCGTGGAGCCTGTGCAGCGGTCCTCGATGAACATGAGGTTGGAGGCCTTCTTCGAGTACTTCTTCATCTTGTTCTTCACGCTGGTCACATAGCTCTCTGCCGTCCTGACATAATAGTAGTAGTAGTCGCCCATGAACCATGTGTTCGTGCTCGGGATGTCGTTCTCAACGCTGACGGTAGGCGTCAGCTCCCAGAAGCCCCACACCTGGAAGAACTCGGTGAGGTCGGTCTGGGTGATCTCGCTGGCATACTCAGCCAGAAGCAGCCAGTCACGAGCGGCGAGACCGGGGTTGTCGCTACTACTGCTATGCTGGAGGCCGCTGGCGCGCATCTTCTCGTAGAGCGCCGTCATGAAGGAGAAGCCGGTGTTGGAATCGCCCAGGTAGTTCTTCAGATAGTCGAAGTAGAGCCAGAGCTGGAAGATGAGCTTGTTGGAGATCCACACGTCGTTGTAGGTGCCGCTCTGGGTGCGCATGCTTCCGAAGTCGATCCACGAATAGCCGTTGTTGAAGCGGTCGATCAGGGCTTTCACACCGTCGCCGCGACTGGAGCGCACGCTGGTGAAAATCTCGGGGTGTTCGGCAGCCAGCACCGTGACACATTGGCAGAGCGAGTTGTTGGAGGATTCGGTCTGACCGGCGAGGTTGATGGGATTCTGATGTCCGTGAGCGATCTCGTGGGCAATCTCCCAGATTTGGCCGCCATCGGTGCCGAAGTTCATTAGTTTCGACGAGTTAAAGATGCCCGACGACGAGAGGTCGGGATGACTGGAGCCGTGAAGTCCGTCGTTCCAGTGGGGGTTGCCGCCATCTTCGTTGTGGAAGCAGTTGACCATCATCTTGTAGTTTCCCGTCGATTTATACTGGTCGCAACCCGAGAGGGTCTGCAGGGTGTTGAAGATGAAGTCCCACACCTTCATCACCTCGACGGGCTTCGCCTCACCGACGACATTATCCTTCAGGACGTTGAGCAGCACGCCGTCGCCCTTCACGTGGAGATACTTGTCCTGGAACATGTTCGCCTTCAGCCAGGCCCAGTCGCTATTGGTGTGGCCGCGATGCATGTCGAAGTAGCCGTTGCAGGTGCCTCCCTCGATGTGTATCTTGATGTCGGGGTAGTCGTTGCACGACTTATCGACGTTGTTCAGGATGTAGCTGATGAAGAGTTCGCAGTCGTAGGTGGCGTAGAGCACGTTGAAGCCCTTCTTCAACGTTGTAGGTGTCCCCCGGCGATCGGTGCCCACGACGGTCTCCACCTGGAGGGTGGCATCGGTGTCCTTCGGGTCGGCATCGACGTAGAGATAGACGACATCGCCGATGGAGCAGACGATGCCCGTGGGGTTGAATAGATGGGCAAAACGGCCTATCTTAAGCTTGTTGTACCACAGGTTGCAGTTGGAGTAGATCTCATAGTCGGCGATGCGGAAGTTCTGCTCGTAGGTGTTCCAGGTAGCATCGGAGTTCCATTTGGCGTTCTTCACACGGACGGCCATCTCCTGCACAACCGAGGGAAGAGCCGACATCGCAGAACGCAACTGGGCGTCGGTCATCGATGCGTAGCTGTCCCTGAGCGAGGTGCAGGCATAGTCGCTGAAGAAGGTCTGGAGCGTATTGGTGTAGGTGCTGGCGTTGGTGTTGAGATTGTGAATCTCTGCCAACTCTGCCTCTTGGGCGCTGGTGAGGGTCACCTCCTCCACGTTCCACCACGAAGGTTCTGCATCTTCCGTCGTCCAACTCCAACCCACCACGAAGTAGCTTTGGGTAGCCGCACAATGGAGGGCGGAGTAGCCGTTGCCAGCCGTGTAGAAGGTCATCTTGTCGTCTTCCGTGCTTGTAGTGAAATACTGAATCTCGGAACCCGTGACGAATTGCGTGCTCGCACCGGGATTGGTCTGTATGTATTCCTGGGTGAGCAGGTTCTGCAGGGCTACCGTAGATTCCGACATCACAGCCTTCCACATCTGGGCATACGAGACTGGGGTATCGGTGGTGCCGGCTACAACGCTGCCCGAGCCGTCCATCGTAAGTTCGGTATATTTGGCGTTGTGCAGCCGATAGTACTTACCATTTGTGAGACTGGTGACGTAGGCAACGGCCTGAAGGGGCATCGCAGCCATCAGGAGCAGCAATGACAATACTGTTGCAATTCTATATTTCATGACAGATCAGGTTAGATAATATTCTTAGGTTTGAAATTGTAACGACGAACGCAGCGTTTGGGGAGCCTTTCGGCATCAGCGTTTGGTCTTCGTGATATCGAACAGCCAGGCGAGCTTCACGACGATGCTGCCGAGATTCGACTTGGCGAAGTAGTCGCGCTTGGTGTCGCCGTATATGTTGCCGAGACCGTAGTAGTAGCGGGCTTCAAGCTGGAAGTGGCCAACGTGCGGCAGGGAGTATTCCAAGCCTGCGCCGACGGCGATTCCGTAGTCGAACTTATGCTCGACAGCCATCGTGTCCTGAGCACACACGGGGTTCACACGGTCGTACATGTTGCGGTCCTCCCAGTTGAAGTTCGTCTTGGTGCTCTCGCTGAGGTAGTAGCCGAACTGCGGTCCGAGCTGGAAGAAGAACTGCACGCCGCGCTCCTCCCTACCCCATGCCAGATGTGCGAAGACGGGCACCTGCACGTAGTTGATGGTGCGGCTATACTCCTCAGCCAAACCGGTCACCTCGTTGATGACGGGCTGGTCGGAATCGTCGAGAATGCTCTCCTTCCAACCTGTCTGGGCAAAGTTCACCTCGCCCTGTACGGAGCAAATGGTATTGAAGTATTTCTCGCAGACGTAGCGAGCGGTGAGGCCACCGGTGATTCCGCCCAGCATGCCTTGCGAGACACGTGGCACGAAGCCTACGCTGCTGAACTGGTAGCCTCCGTTCAGACCGATGGACAGGTCGTTGCGGTGCTCACCGATCTGAGCAAAAGCAGACGAAGTAACGAAACAACAAAGTAAAAGTACTGCTATCTTTCTCATTAAACTTCTTGAACTTTTGAACTTTGAACCGAAGGTCATCGACCGAAGCAGTGCTGTCACGCGAAGCGTGGTGCACGAATCAGCGAGGGAGATAACCTTTGAACTCTTGAACCGCGACGCAGTCGCATTGAACCGCTAATAATTGATGGCCTCGATGGTCTTGTTGGGCTTATAGTGAACGAGCATGAACTGCGAGTTCTGCATGCCTCCGCCAGCTGCAGCGGGCTTGAAGTAGAGCGGAGTCTGCATGGGGGTGCTGACGCGCTGCTGCTTGGTGCCCTTGAAGTCGGTGCCATACTGGTGGAGTCCGCGCAGGAAGTACTGTGCGTGGTCGTAGCCGGTGATGGCGAAGCGCGGCAGGGCGTACTGCATGTCCTGATTGAACCACTTCTTGTAGTTCTGCTCGAGTGCCTGTGTCGACTTCGAGCCTGCGTTATAGTAGAAGTTGGTGGGGATGTAGGTGTCGTAGCGGTGGAAGTAGTCGGCATAGACCTTCGTGTACATCAGCCAGTCGGTATAGCCGTAGAGAGCAAGGGCAACACCAGCATCGCGCGAGCGCAGGCGGTCGAGCTTGGCAAGCGTCTGGTTGAGCTCTGGCGAACGGCCGGTATTGATAACCACCACGTTTGTCTTCGAGCGGTTGAAAGCCTTCTGGAAGAGGTCGTCGGCGGTGTTGAGGTTGGTGATGTTGTAGGAGAGCTTCTTCTCTTCGAGCTGCTTGCGGAGGGCAGTCGTGAAGATTCCCTTACGCGAGGTGGAGTCGTTGCAGTCGATGAACACCACGTGGTTGTTGGGGAAGCGCTCCATGAAGGCGTTGACGGCGTCCTGCGTCTGGTGCTCGGAATCCTGATAGACTTGGAATATCTGCGGATAGTGGTTGACGTCGTCACCACCGATGGAGAAAGGAATCACCATCTTGATGTCGTACGTGCGGCAGAACTCCGCAAGCGGCTTCACCTGCTTAGTGTAGAGCGGGCCGAAGATGATGTCGCACTCGCTGGCGGCATTCTGGATGAGCGTCTGTCGGATGTCGGCGTCGATGCTGACGTTCCAGGCGTGGATGTCGGCAGAGATTCCTGCCCGGCGCAGACTGTCGCAGGCCATCAGCATACCGCGATAATACTCCACCATACGACGACCGTCGCCATCGACATTGTGCAGGGGAAGCATCACGCCCACTTTGATGGCACGCTGCCGCACATCAGTTCGCGGCGAGGCCTTCTGCTGTTCCGCCTCGAGGTCGGCCTTTGTCTTCTCGAAGGGGATGAACACCGTCTCGCCCTTCTTCAGCTTGTAGTCGTCGCCCTTCATGGCGGGGTTGGCCTCAACGAGCTCGTCGACGGTGATGTTATACTTGCGGGCAATACCGTAGATGGTATCTTTCTTCTTTGCCGTATAGATGTCGCGCCACTGGGTGGTCTGCGCCAACGTGACAAGGCTCATCCCGAAGGCAAAGAGCAATGCGATATGTCTGAAATAGTGTCTCATCGTGATGCGTTTTTGATTTCAGAGTACAAAGGTACAACTTTTTTGGGAAGTTCAGGAAGCGAAAGAAGTTAAAGAAGTTAAAGGACGTGTGTTTTTCTGAAAAAACTTGGTATTTGGAACTTGAAACTTGAAACTTTTTCGTAACTTTGCCCCACCAAACAAGAAAAGGACATTTATGATGAAGAAGAAAATACTGCTCTGCATAGGCTTCTGCCTGCTTTGCGGCACTTTGGCATGGGCACAGGACGACATACCCACCATCGACCCCATAGGAACTGCCGACATCCCCGACAAGGGCGAGGAGACAGGCAGGACGTTCTCGGGCTCGGCACCGCTGACGGTGCGCTTTCAGGCGAATGCCGAGAACACCGCCGGCTGGAATTCCTATTACGAATGGCGCTTCACGCTCACCGACCTGCAGGGACGCGAGCAGGAGACGCCTTATCTGGTGAGATACGAGCAGGATACGGAGGTGACCTTCACGAAGGCGGGTATGCACAAGGTGGTGCTCTATGCCATCTTCACACAGGGCACCGACTCGGTACAGTATACTGAGGAGTATTGGGAGACGGCTTCGCCCCTCACGGTGTCGATTTCCGAAAGCCGTCTGGACATGCCCAATGCCTTCTCGCCCAACAACGGTGACGATATCAACAACATCTACCGCGCCAAGCCCGACTATCAGAGCATCGTGGAGTTTCATGCCTACATCTTCAACCGCTGGGGACAGAAGCTCTACGAGTGGCACGACCCTGCCGGCGGCTGGGACGGGAAGTACAAGGGCAAGGATGTGGCACAGGGCGTCTACTACTGCCTGGTGAAGGCGAAGGGTGCCGACGGCCGCGTCTATAACTTCCATACCGACGTGAACCTGCTGCGCGGCTTCACCGAGGACACGGGCGTGAACAATATGAATCAGTAGAGAGCGAAAGCGCCGAGTTGAGAGCTTTATGCAACGGGAAGACGAAAGAATAAATGTGTGGGGTGCGCGCGTGCACAATCTGAAAAACATTGATGTAGAAATACCTCGCAACGCACTCACCGTCATCACAGGACTATCGGGATCGGGAAAATCATCGCTGGCCTTCGACACCATTTTTGCCGAAGGTCAACGCCGATATATCGAGACCTTCTCGGCCTATGCCCGCAACTTCCTGGGCAATATGGAGCGCCCCGATGTCGACAAGATTACGGGTCTGTCGCCCGTAATCAGCATCGAGCAGAAAACCACCAACAAGAACCCCCGCTCTACGGTGGGCACAACGACAGAAATCTACGACTATCTGCGCCTATTGTATGCTCGTGCCGCTACGGCCTATAGCTACATGACGGGCGAACGCATGGTGAAATATACTGAGGAGCAGGTGCTCTCGATGATCCTCGACGACTACATGGGCCGTCCCATCTACATTCTGGCTCCTCTCGTCAGGCAGCGCAAAGGTCACTATCGCGAACTCTTCGAGTCGATGCGTCGCAAGGGATATCTCTACATGCGCGTCGATGGGGAGATTGTGGAGATTACGCGCGGCATGAAGGTCGACCGCTACAAGAACCACAACATCGAGGTGGTGATCGACAAGCTGAAGGTGAAAGCCCCCGAGGGCGACACAGATGCCCTGAAGAGCAATGAAGCCTCGAGGCTCAAGCAGAGTGTGGAGACGGCGATGAAGCAGGGTGACGGGGCGCTGATGATCATGGACAAGGACACCGGTGCCGTGCGCAACTACTCGAAGCGGCTCATGGACCCCGTGACGGGCCTCTCGTATGGCGAACCTGCCCCGAACATCTTCTCGTTCAACTCGCCCGAAGGCGCCTGCCCGAAGTGTAAGGGATTGGGCACGGTGAACGAAATAGACCTGAAGAAGGTGATTCCCGACCCCAGCCAGAGCATCTACGAAGGCGCCATCATCCCGCTGGGGAAATACAAGAACCAGATGATATTCTGGCAGATCGACGCGCTTCTGCACAAATACGAACTGACGCTGAAGACGCCCGTGAGCGAGATTCCTCAAGAGGCAATGGACGAAATCCTGTATGGCTCGCTCGAAGACGTGCGCATCAACAAGGAACTCGTTCATACCTCGAGCGACTATTTCATCGCCTTCGACGGCATCATCAAGTACCTCCGGCAGGTGATGGAGAACGACGACTCCGCCGCCGGACAGAAGTGGGCCGACCAGTTCCTCGCCACATGCACCTGTCCTGATTGTAACGGACAGCGGCTGAAGCGCGAGTCGCTGGCCTACAAGATCTGGGACAAGAACATCAGCGAGGTGGCTTCGCTCGACATCGACGACCTGAAATACTGGCTCGACCACGCTGAGGAACACATGGAGCCCATGCAGCAGAAGATTGCTTCGGAGATCATCAAGGAACTCCGCTCACGTGTGGACTTCCTGCTCGAGGTGGGACTCGACTATCTGGCTCTCAACCGCCCGTCGGCATCGCTATCGGGAGGCGAAAGCCAGCGCATCCGCCTCGCCACGCAGATAGGTTCGCAACTGGTGAATGTGCTCTACATCCTCGACGAGCCCAGCATCGGCCTGCACCAGCGCGACAACCAGCGACTCATCGACTCGCTGAAGCAGCTGCGCGACATCGGCAACTCGGTCATCGTGGTGGAACACGACCGCGACATGATGCTCGCTGCCGACTACATCGTCGACATCGGTCCGCGTGCCGGAAGGAAAGGTGGCGAGGTGGTGTTTCAAGGCAAGCCTGCGGCGATGCTCAAGGCAAATACCATCACGGCGCAATACCTTTGCGGAGAGAAGATCGTGGCCTCCGACCTCGACGACGAAAGCGCTGTGGGACCATCACGGCGCAAGGGCAACGGCAAGAGCATCATCCTGCGCGGGGCACGAGGCAACAACCTGAAGGACATCACAGCCGAATTCCCCTTGGGGAAACTCATCGTGGTGACAGGCGTGAGCGGATCGGGAAAATCGACGCTGGTCAACGAAACGCTGAAGCCCATCCTCTCGCATCACTTCTACCGCTCGCTCCAGAAACCAATGCCCTACGACTCGATAGAGGGCATTGAGAACATCGACAAGGTAGTGAGCGTCGACCAGAGTCCCATCGGTCGCACACCGCGCTCGAACCCTTCGACCTATACAGGCGTGTTTGCCGATATCCGCTCGCTCTTCGTGGGATTGCCCGAGGCCAAGATTCGCGGCTACAAGCCCGGACGGTTCTCGTTCAACGTGAAGGGCGGACGTTGCGAGACATGCGGCGGAAACGGCTATAAGACCATCGAGATGAACTTCCTGCCCGACATACAAGTACCCTGCGAAGTGTGTCACGGCAAGCGCTACAACCGCGAGACGCTCGAGGTGCGCTACAAGGGAAAGTCGATTGCCGACGTGCTCGACATGACTATCAACCAGGCGGTGGAGTTCTTCGAGGCCGTTCCGAATATCCTTCAGAAAATCAAGACGCTGCAAGACGTGGGACTGGGTTACATCAAGCTCGGACAGTCGTCGACCACGCTTTCGGGTGGTGAGAGCCAGCGCGTGAAACTCGCTACCGAACTCGCCAAGCGCGACACGGGCCGCACGCTCTATATCCTCGACGAACCCACAACGGGCCTTCACTTCGAGGATATTCATATCCTGATGAACGTACTTCAAAGGCTCGTCGACAGAGGCAACACCGTCATCATCATTGAGCATAACCTCGACGTCATCCGACTCGCCGACCACATCATCGACATGGGGCCTGAAGGCGGACGCAACGGCGGCTGCATCCTCACTACAGGCACTCCCGAGGAAGTGGCTGCTGCCAAGGTGGGCTACACGCCGCGTTTCCTCAGAGAGGAACTCGAAAGAGTGGCGAAAAGCAAGGCCGCGACAAGCACCCGGCCAGACGACTCTCAGCAATGAAAAACTACATCCTCAGCCTCATCGAGCAAGGCGAGCACCAGCAGCAGGACTTCAAATACAAGATTACTGATGCACAAAAGCTTGCGAAGTCGGTATCGGCATTTGCCAATACCGATGGCGGACGGCTGCTCATCGGCGTGAGGGACGACGGCCAGGTGGCAGGAGTGCGCTCAGAGGAGGAGATCTACATGATGCATGCGGCTGCCTACACCTATTGCCGACCACAGCCATCGATACGCTTCGACACGCATATCGTCAACGGACGGACGGTCGTCGTGGCGACGGTGCCTCCTTCCGACAAGCGGCCTATCTTCGCGCTCAACAAGGAGGACGGGGAACGTAGCGCCTACATCCGCATCAACGACGAGAACATCCTCGCCTCGCCCGTACATCTCCGCCTGTGGCGCGAACAGCAGTCGGCGCTCCCTGTCGTCACCACCTATGAAGACACCCACGCGCTGGTGCTCGAGACGCTGCAGAACAATCAGCCGCTCACACTCAACCAACTCACCCGTCGCACACGCCTGCCCCGCCAGCAGGTCGTCAATCTCCTCGCCCGATTCATCCGCTACGACCTCGCCACATGGCAGTACGACGCACCCCAATTCCTCTTCACGGCTCGCTGAACACCTCCTTCCTGTTCCTGTTATGCCCCGATCAACAGGTTCGAAATGCCCCTTTCTCTCACCTGTTTTCTATGCTACAAAGTTACAAAAAATATTTGAATTATGCAAGTGCTTTCTCAGAAAACTGCACTTTTGCAACCGAAAACTTGAGTTTTGGGAATTACGCACTTCTTCTCGCAACACGAAATGTAGTACAGATGACAGATGACAGTTTTGTTATGAGCCACATTTCTATACCTCATTAGAAGGCGAATAGAATGTT
>JAFZAP010000105.1 GCA_017557185.1 Prevotella sp. | reverse complement strand
GAGAGGAACCACTTCAGCAGGTTCACCTTGTAGGCCTTCGTCAGGTGGACACCCAAGAGCAACAGGAACAACGGGATGAGGAAGGCGGGCAGACCGAAGCAGCGCTTGATGAAATACCACGAGCACCAGGCACCGAAACTGCCGCAGGTGTTCATGAACTCATGATTCTGGTTCAGGATCTCACCCTCGCGCGGATCCTCAATCATGCTTTGGTCGGCAGCGCCCGTCGACAGATACGACACGAACGCCAACGACAGAAACACAGCCGCACCGGCCAGCAACAGACCTAAGGTGAAGTTTACTTTCTCGTTGTGGAATATGTTATCGAAGTTCAGCACGCTCGACAGCGAGGCACTCTTCTGTGTTCTTTTTTCCTTCTTTTTCTTTGCCATATAAAGTCTCTTTTCGCTATTTTGATGCAAAAGTAGTTGAAAAAACTTAGATTTCATCATAAAATGATGTTTTTTTTGTAATTTTGCACCAAGAAATGAGAAAGTTGATATATAACAAGGTCGATAAGGCCATGATTTCGCAACTGAAGCGGGTTGATTTCTATGGTAAAATCATTGTCGTGACATCTCCCGTCGAGGCCGAGCATGCCGTCGATTACCTGCTGTCGCAGCCCGTTCTCGGCTTTGATACCGAGACGCGTCCAGCCTTCGAGAAAGGCAAGCGTTACCGCTGTTCGTTGCTTCAGGTGTCGACACGCACCGACTGTTTCCTGTTCCGACTGAACAAGCTCGGGCTCTGTCCGGCTATTGTCAGGCTGTTGGCCGACAAAGAGGTGACGAAGGTGGGACTGGCGTGGAATAATGATATACTCTCCCTGCGCGAGCTCGGCAACTTCGTACCAGGCCATTTCATCGATCTGCAGGACATGGTGCGCCAGTTAGGCATCGAAGATCAGAGTCTGGTGAAAATCTATGCCAACCTCTTCGGCGAGCGAATCAGTAAGACCGAGCGCCTCTCTAACTGGGAGCGTCACCAACTGAAAGAGAGTCAGAAAGAGTATGCTGCCATCGATGCTTGGGCATGTGTACGTATTTATAACGAGGTGAACCATCTGATGGCTACCGGCGACTACGAGCTGGTGGTTCAGCCGACCGAAAAAGAAAGTCAAGATGAAACAAGTCTATCTTAAACGAGGCAAGGAGGAGAGTTTGCTCCGCTTCCATCCTTGGGTGTTCTCTGGAGCCATTCAGCAAACCGACAAGGGTATCGACGAGGGCGAAGTGGTGCGTGTCGTCAACAGTCAGGGCGATTTCATCGCTGTCGGACACTATCAGATGGGCTCTATCGCTGTGCGAGTGCTCTCGTTCGCCGACGAATCCATCGACGAGTCGTTCTGGGGTAAGCGGTTGGCGTCGGCGTTACGTGTCCGACAGACCGTCGGACTGGCCGATAATCCCCGTAACAACACCTATCGACTTGTGCATGGCGAAGGCGATATGCTGCCCGGACTGGTCATCGATGTCTATGGCCAAACGGCTGTCATGCAGGCCCATAGCGTCGGCATGCACCTCTGCCGCGAGGCCATTGCCCGCCAACTTGTCGAGGTGATGGACGGTCGTGTCGCCCATGTCTATTATAAGAGTGAGACCACGCTGCCCGGAAAGATGCGCAACGATGAAATCGGCACATCCGACGATGGCACGCTGAGTTATTTCATCTATGGCGGCTGCGAGGATAATACGGCGATGGAGAACGGACTGCTGTTCTATGTCGACTGGCTCCGCGGCCAGAAGACCGGCTTCTTCGTCGACCAGCGCGACAACCGTCTGCTGCTCGAGCGCTTTGCCAAGGGCCGACGCGTACTGAATATGTTCTGTTATACCGGTGGATTCTCGTTTTATGCCATGCGGGGTGGAGCCGAACTTGTGCATTCCGTCGATAGTAGTGCCAAGGCCATCGAACTCACCAACCGCAATGTCGAGCTGAACTTCCCCGGCGATGCCCGTCATCAGGCTTACTGCGAGGATGCCTTCCGCTATCTGGAGCAGGCTGGCAGCCAGTACGACCTGATTATCCTCGATCCACCGGCCTTTGCCAAACACCGTGGGGCGTTGCATAATGCCCTGAAAGGCTATACCCGTCTGAACCAGAAGGCGTTTCAGAAGATTCAGCCTGGTGGTATCCTCTTCACCTTCAGTTGTTCTCAGGTGGTCACGAAGGATCACTTCCGCAATGCGGTCTTTACCGCGGCAGCCCAGGCTGGTCGTAAGGTGCGCATCCTTCATCAGTTGCACCAGCCCGCCGACCATCCAATCAATATCTACCATCCTGAGGGCGAATACCTTAAAGGGCTCGTGCTCTACGTGGAGTGAGAAGTGAAAAGTGAGAAGTGAAGAATAAAGTAGCCGATTTCATCGCGAAGCATCAGCTTCTGTCCCATGACGGTCTTCACGTTGTGGCACTTAGTGGTGGGGCTGATAGCGTGGCTCTGCTGCGCATCCTTTGCGATTTAGGCTATCATGTTGAGGCTGCTCATTGCAACTTCCATCTGCGTGGCGACGAGAGCGATCGCGACGAACAGTTCGTTAAGAATCTCTGTCAATCGCTCAATGTTCCGCTTCACTTAATTCACTTTGATACAGCCGAATACGCATCACTTCATCAAGTAAGCATTGAAATGGCTGCACGCGAACTGCGCTATGGCTATTTCCGTCAGTTGCGCGACGATATCGGGGCCGAGACTGTCTGCGTGGCCCATCATCGTGACGATGCGGTGGAGACCTTGCTCATGAATCTCTTGCGAGGTGCTGGCATTCATGGACTGACTGGCATCCGACCCCGTAATGGTCATATCGTTCGTCCGCTGCTTGGCGTCAGTCGTCAGGAGATACTCGGATACGTCGATTCCATCGGTCAGGATTACGTTACCGACTCCACAAATCTGCAGCCCGATGTACTGCGTAATAAGGTCCGTCTGCAGTTGATTCCTCTTTTAGAGCAGCTCTCTCCGGGCGCTTCCGATAATATCGCGCGTTCAGCTAACTATCTCTCTGAGGCCGAAAAAATCTACAATGCCTCTTTGAGCGCCCTTAGAGCACAGG
>JAFZAP010000012.1 GCA_017557185.1 Prevotella sp. | reverse complement strand
TGCTTTGGAGATTCTGAAAAAATATGATTTCAAGTTTCCTCTCTTGAGGAACGTCTGGGGGAAAGACGGCTACAACCATAAAATCAAAAAATTGCTGGAAGATTGCGGTATAAATCGGAAAAGTCCTGTTCGAGACACTGAGACTGGGAAGACAAAATATGTGCCCATCTATGAACTGGCATCCACCAAACTGGCAAGAAAGACTTTTGTCAATCTGATGGCCTCATGCCAGGTGGATTTGTATGCTGCTGGGCTTCACAAGCGCGGCAGCGACGCTGTGGAGAGGTATGCGCATATAGACTTAAAAGAGCGTTTTCGGCTTATGTGTTTCGCCTTTGGTGAGCCAGAGTATGAGGTGGATGACAATTTGGCTATTATTGAACGAGAAACAGTCGACAAGGTGCAAGCGATCCTTGACGGGCTGAATGGTGACGAAATGGAAAGGCTTTTAGAAATGCTAAAGAAAAAGAAGCCAGATTAAAAGAGTAGCAAGACGATAGAGCGATTATATCCAGAATAAATGGAAAACCGTAACAAAACAATCTTTTCTCCTTAGATTGCTGTCGTTTCAAAAAAAGTGATTATATTTGCATTGTTGAAAACAAGCGACTGCGGATAGCCCGGCAGCGGCACTATCCACTTTTCAAATCAAAGGACGAACGAACATCATGCCCGCCACCACCTACCAACTCCTCTTCGCCGCCAACCTGGCGTTCATCCTGACCAATGTCTACGGATGGGTACTGAAGTGGTTCTACCGCCCGAGAGCCTACGACGAGGAGTTCCAGCGGCTGTTCCCGGCGCAGCGGTCGGTGGGCACGCTTTACCTGCTTCAGGCGCTCGAACTGCCGTACCTCATACAGCTCGGCCTCGCTGCCACGTCAGCCACCGACTCGACCTTCGATTCCGCCCTGCTCTACGCAAACACCTTTGCCCTGCTCATCTTCCCCATCCAGATGCTAATCATGTGCGAGAGCTACTTCTTCCCCAGCAAGAAGCATCCGCCGCTCCACTACCTGCTTTACCTCCCCGCCGCCCTCTTGTTGGCCTTGCTGCTGCCGTCGGCCCTCGGCCTCGCCGTGCTCCCCGCCGCCGTCATACCGTGGGTAAAGGCCGCCACCGCGCTTGTCTTCCTCATCTACTTCTGGCGCTCCGTGCGCATGGCCCAGAAGATAGGCAACGCCATCCGCGATGCCAGCGAGCAAGCCTACGCCGACGAAGACGACTTCCCTGTGCGCTTCGCCGGTCGTATCCAGTGGCTGCCTATCGGCATCTGTGCAGCCATGGCCATCAACTACCTCGTCGACGACCCCACGTTCAAGGCCGTACGCGATGTCATCTTCACGGGCATTAACGTCTGGTTCTGTATTCTCACCCTCAACCCCTGGCGCACCGTCCTCTCCCCAGCCGCCGATCGCATCATCCAGCAGATAGACTCCGAGGCCGAAACCGACGAAACCACCGTCGAGAACACCCCTCCCATTGACCGCAGCCTGAGTGAAGCCCGCCTCGACGACCTCGCCAGCCGCCTTGATCACCTGATGCGCCACGACCTCCTCTTCACCGAGGAACACATCATGAGCGACACGCTCTGCCAGCGCCTCGCCACCAACACCAAGTACCTCACCGAGGCCATCTGCCGACTGGGCTACGCCAACTTCTACGACATGATCAACCAGCACCGCGTGCGCCATGCCATCAGCCTCATCAACCAGCAACCCGACCGCCTGCTGCAGGACATTGCCCACGACTGCGGATTCTCCAAGCCCTCCGCCATGACACGCGCCTTCAAGTCGCAGGGCAAGCCCGCCCCCAGCACCTTCCGCCGCCAATAATCCCCCTGGATTTCTTAACACTCAGCGAATTTCTTAACTCTCGCGGAAAATCTTCTTAACACTCAGCGAATTTTCCGCCAGAGTTAAAAGGTTCCCGGCCATAATGCGTAAATTTGGATTCGTAAAAAATCTTAAAACGCAAAGCATTATGGTAGCGCCAGTAAAACTTCTACTCGCCATGCTTTTTGGAGCCATCCTCGCCCTCATCGTCGTGTTCATCGTCATGGTCACCCGCACCATCCGACGCAACCGCGATGATAAAAAGTTAAGGTAATAAATAGTAACAACTTTATCGTAATAAATCGTAAAAACTGTTATCATTATGAAGAAGAACCAGACACTCCGAACGGCTGCGCTGATATCTACCGGCGCTGCACTGATGGTGGCCTGTACCGACACGCAGGACATCCCCGTGGACCCCAACCAGCCGACGACGAATGCCGACGGCAAGTACAACATCATCTTCATCACCACCGATCAGGAGGCTTATATGGAGCAGTATCCCGCCGGTAGCGACTATGCCGCCCGTGAGCGTCTGCGCCAGATTGGTACGACATTCGAGAAGCACTATGCTTGCGCGAATGTATCGACATCGAGTCGGTCGGTGATCTATACCGGTCGCCACATCACCGAGACCTGTATGCTCGACAACACGAACTACGCTTTTGTCAAAGACATGCCGCGTGATCTTCCGACCGTAGGTGACATGCTCCGCGATGCTGGCTACTACACCGCCTTCAAGGGTAAATGGCACATATCGGGAGATACTGAATCGTTGGAGGAGTATGGCTTCAGCGACTGGACCGAAGGTGACATGTATGGCTCAGTCTGGGAGGGCTACAAAGAGGATGCCACCATTGCCGAACATGCTATCGACTGGCTGAAGACCAAGGGTAAGCAGTTGAACAGCGACGGCCAGAGTTTCTTCCTCGCCGTGAACTTCCTGAACCCACACGACGTCATGTATTTCAACGAGACACCGGGAACGTACATAGCAGGCGAGGCAACACCAGCTCCTGACGACCCAATCTACAAGAAAACGTATACGACACCTGTTCCTGCATCGTGGAACGAACCCTTCGACAAGCCCGGACGTCCCGCTGCCCACAAGGAGTACAATAAGCAGTGGCAGGCATGGGTAGGACCGTCGCCCACCACCGAAGAGGGCTGGCACACCTTCCGCGACTACTACTTCAACACCATCCAGAACGAGGATAACCACATGCTGGCCTTCCTGAACTACCTCGAAGAGGCTGGACTGATGAAGAACACCATCATCATCTACACCAGCGATCACGGTGAGATGCAGGGCGAGCACGGTTTGAAGGGTAAGGGCGGCAACATGTACGAGAACAACATCCATGTGCCTCTTATCATCTATCATCCGGAGATTCAGGGTGGTCGTCACTGCAAGAACCTGACTTCGCATCTCGATCTCGCACCGACATTTATCGATATTGCCACCGCCGGCAACCAGCAGCAGTTCAACACCATCACCTCTGCTCTGCACGGTCATTCATTGCTGCCTGCCGTCAAGGATCCTGCTACCGACATCCGCAACAGCGAGGGTGCCCTCTTCTGCTTCGAGATGATTTCGATGATTGATGGCGACTTCGTGATGGATCCTAACCTGAGGCCGGCCTATCGTGCCGATATGAACAAGCGCGGCTTCGTACGCGGCATCATCACACCAGAGTATAAGTTTGCTCGTTACTTCTCGCCACTGAACTTCAACACGCCTGCCGAGTATGAGACACTTTGGACCAACAACGACGTGGAACTGCTGCAGTGCGGCACCGATGAGACCGAGAACCTGGCTTGGCCCAAGAACAATGCGAACAAATCACTCGTAGAGATCATGAACCAGAAACTCAACGCCCTCATCCAGCGCGAAATCGGTACTGACGACGGCAGCGAGACGAAGAAAGGCTATGTGGGCGGCGTTGAAACGTACGACAAGAATAAGTACGCCCAGTAACGACCACTTCGGCACTATGCCATTTGCCAAGCTAACCAACTGATAACAAGTATAACAATAACAATAAATCTAAGAATTATGAAATGGTATCTTTTATATTTCGTACTGGCAGCATCGGTGATGCTGACGGTCAGCAGTTGCAGTGAGGACGACTCGCCCGAAGTGCCAGTTGAAGGAGTGGAAGTGACTGCATGTGACGAACTCCAGATGTTCCAGAACTACATCGTCATGACCGACGATGAGGGCAACTTCGTGGAGCGTGTGTATGGCAAGGTGCTGAACGAGGCCGACACGACCATCGTGTCAATCGGTGCCGACAACGTGGAGGAGGCCCGAAAGATATTTGAGCGTTGGCTGGCCTTTGAACCCAACGTGCAGGAGACGGCTCCCAATGTGCTGACGTACTACCCGAAAGACGAAGACGGAGAGCCGCAGGGTGAAATCTACTTCACCCCCGTGAACGACGACCCCACCTGCACCGCACGCGTCACCTATTCGGCCGAAACGCCCCTGCGCCACTTCAAGCAGATTGACTTCATCCCCCGCTCGTTATGGCCCGAGAACGATCAGGCGGTAAGAGCCAAATGGGAAACGTGGAAAAGTGGGGGTATAACCTGGACTTGCATCCGTCCCTCCGCTGAGGGCGTGCCGCCAATATCTGTATATATAGATCGCAGGAGTAAAGCTGATGAGAATACTCCAGAATGGATCTGGGACCACTGGGACGAAACCGGTGCTACTTATGCCTATGAGGAGTCGGCAAAAGCAGTTTCCGAGATTGCCATGGAGGATTGGGATGCCTTTGTGGAGCACTGTATGCCCGAGGGGAAATATGGCGAGGAGGCTTACATCAACAAGAAAAAAACCGGATTCGCCGATGGTATTTACGTGATACAGCTCAAAAAAGCCAAGTTAAAATTCTATACGTTCTGGGAAGTTGGTGTATGGTCCTATACTCATCACAACTACATAAAATGTTCATTTAAATAATTATGTACCATGGCGATGATGACTGTTAGGTTAACAATCATAATGACTTGCCTCTTTGCTCTCTGGCTGCAGCCATTGCAGGCTGCAGCTGGGGAGCGAAAGGTTGCTGTGGTGATGCCTGAGGCCCAGCAGGAGCGATGGGAGCGGACGGCCCAGTGGGCTCTCGCCGGCATCGACGCCGCACAGACGGGACTCGACCGTCAGGTGCGCCTTGCTATAGAGTGGCACGATGAGGATGCTGCAGACCTGCAGACATGGTTACAGCAGGTGGCTAAGGACGAGAGTTATGCCGCCGTGATAGGCCCAACTACATCGACTGCTGCCCGCACGGCAGCCAGCACACTCAATGCCAGCAAGAAGACACTCATCCTGCCAATTGCCACCTCCACCGAACTGCAACGCATATACGCCGCCAGTCCCAATGTGTTCAACCTCACCGAGAGCGATTTTACTCAATGCTATCTGATGATGGCCGGTTTCCTGTTGGACGGCAAGCAGAAAGTCAGTCTGCTCACCTCCAACGATGTGTATGGTCAGTCGTTCATCGACTGGTTCGGCTATTCGGCCGAGGAGTTAGGACTCACGGTGGGTATGCTCGGCGTGTATCGCAATGAGGCCGAACTGCGCGACTATATCCGGCAATGGGATGGTGGCACACTGCTGTTTGCACCGGGAACGGAGGATGATGCCGTCATCTTCGACCAGATGGTGACACAGACCGACAGCGTGTATTGTTCCGACATGATGATGTCGGCCTCGCTCATCGGCAGACTCAGCCACACCTATCGCGGTCTGGCGCCCTGTGCCGACCCCACATCGGGATTCCTCGATGCCTACCTACAGCGTTTCGGCGAAGAACCTGTCAATGGCGAGGCTCATCTCTACGATGCCCTCTGTCTGACAGCATACGCCGCAGCTCTGTCGGAGATGACCGGCCTCGGCATGAACGATGCCATCACGACAGTGCTCGACGGACGTGATACCTGCATAGCCTCGTGGAACGATATGACTGATGTATTCAGTCAGTTGCGGGCAGGCGCCGAGCCAGATATCAGCGGTGCCACGGGCTCACTCGATTTCGACTGCCGCCACCATGCCGCCGTGCTTTATTCCTTTTATCAGAAGTGGCATTTTGAGAACGGTGTCTATACGACCGAGGGAACCTACAGCCGCAACCGCGACGACAACGACGAGGCACTGCTGCAACTGTGGGACAACATTCGCGGCAGTCAACAGCAATTGAACGAGCAGCAGGAAGACTTCGACTATCCCGAGCACAGGCAGAACTGGGCACTGGTCATCGGTACCAGCGACACCTGGAACAACTACCGTCATCAGGCCGATGCCTTAGCCATGTATCAGGTGTTGAAACGTCACAATTATGACGACGACCATATCATCTTAATCATAGAGGATAATCTAGCCGACGATCCACACAACCTCTATCCAGGCGTGGTACATGTGCGTCCCGATGGTGAGAATGTGCGCGAGGGGGCTGTAGTTGACTATCACCTGAGCGACTTCCCCATGGGCAGACTCAAGGATATCCTGATGGGTCAACAATCGGATCGCTATCCAGAGGTCATCCGCTCGAACAACAACGATAATATTTTCATCTATTGGTGCGGACATGCTAACGGCAGCGTGGCGGCATGGGGAAGCAACGAGACGGTGGAAGCCGAGCGGGTGCGTCAATGTCTGGAGACAGCAGCAGAAGCAGGGAAGTTCCGTAAGATGTTGATTGCCGTAGATGCCTGCTACAGCGGAGCCATCGGTGAGGCATGCGAGGGCATTCCTGGCGTATTGTTCATGACTTCGGCCTCACCCGACGAGACATCGAAGGCCGATGTCCTCGACCCTGATATGCTTATCTGGCTGAGCAATGGTTTTACCCGTGCTTTCCAAGAGACTATTGACGAACAGCCCGACCTGCGTCTGCGCGACCTGTATCTTGCAGTGTCACGACAGACTACTGGCTCACATGCCAAGGTCTATAATGAGGCCCACTATGGCAACCTGTTCCATAATACGATTGGCGAGTTCTTCGATTTCTCGCCTTCGGGGGGCATCAATACGGTTATGACAGATAAGGCAGATGACCTTCGCTGGTATTCGCTTTCTGGCATGTCATGGAGTAACCGTCCATCAAGTCCAGGTATCTATATTCATCAAGGCAGAAAACAAATCATATGGAAATGACGACTAATCAAGACGCCCTGCGCCACTATGCTATCGAAGTTAAACCCATCGGTGCAGCTTGCAACCTGCGTTGCGAGTACTGCTACTACTTGGGAAAGGATGATATCAGCCGAGTCGCAAACTCGGCTGAACATGGAGGGGTGATGTCCAATGAGGTGCTGGAAAGTTACGTCCGTCAGGTCATCAAGATACACGGGCGAGATGCAGAGATAGAATTCGCCTGGCATGGTGGTGAGCCGACACTCTGCGGCATTCCCTTTTTTGAGCGGGCGATGGCGCTGCAACGGAAGTACGGCGAGGGGCGTCGCATTCTGAACACCCTTCAGACCAACGGCACCCTGCTTACCGATGACTGGTGCCGCTTCTTCCGCGATCATCATTTCCGCATCGGGCTGAGTATTGACGGCCCCGAACACCTCCATAATATATATAGGAAAGACGCGCACGGGGAAGGAACATTCAGTCGCATGATGGCTGGCCTCGAACTGCTCCAGAAGCACGGCGTGGAATTCAACACGCTTACCACCGTCAACGCCGCCAATGCCGACCATGCCAAAGAAGTCTATGCCTTCCTCCGCGAGTTCAGCGACTTCATGCAGTTCCTGCCCGTGGTGGAAAGCATCCCGCAAGCGGGTGGCGGAAATGTCGCTTTGCCACCAGGCATCTATAGCAAACAACCGCACCATCTCGCTCCGTTTAGTGTTCCCGCCGAGGCATACGGCAAGTTCCTCTGCACCATCCTCGACGAGTGGACCCGCCATAAGGACATAGGCCGCAAGTTCGTGCAGGTGTTCGAGGCCACGCTTGGCAATATGACCCGCCGCCCGGCAGGTCTCTGTGTCCATGAGGCCGTTTGCGGCCATTGCGGCGTCATCGAGAAGAACGGCGACCTCTACCGCTGCGACCGTTACGTCTTCCCTGAATACCGCATCGGCAACATCCTCGATGCACCGCTCCACGACATGATGCAGACTAACCGCCGCTTCGGAGAGTACAAACTTGACAGTCT
>JAFZAP010000104.1 GCA_017557185.1 Prevotella sp. | reverse complement strand
GCTCTCTCAGACTCTGAAGAACCTGGAGTAGAGCCATCTTGTGCATCGTGAGGTCTATCCGGAAGTGCCACCCCGTGTGGAGTATTCACTGACCGACACAGGCAAGTCGCTCATGCCGGCCATCTTGGCCCTAATCGAATGGGGCAAGGAACATTTCAATGAAGTAGTAAGGGATTAGAAAAATTCTGTCATATTATTCAACCAGTTTGATATAGTGTGGTATAATATCTTCGTAATGACCGTCCTTCATGCGGAAGCCCTGTGGGATAACACCGAGTTGCGTAAAGCCCAATCGCTCATACAGGTGCAGGGCATGGGTGTTTGTGGCAACGACAGCATTGAACTGGAGTATGCGGAAGCCAAGGCTGGCTCCCGTTTTCAGCGAGTCCTTCACCAATTGTTCGCCAATATGAAGTCCACGCTTACCCTCCTTAACTGCATAGCTGGTATTGCAGATATGACCGCATCTGCCTACATTGTTGGGATGAAGAATATAGAGACCAACTATCTCATTCGCCTCACTGTCTACAGCAATGCCTGTATAAGACTGGCTCATAAAGAAAGCGTCTGCCGTTTCATCCGTTAGCTCTTCATCTTGTGGAAAAGCAATGCCCTCGCGGACAACGGCATTCCATATCGCCCTTGCCTCCTTTTTGTCTTTCTTTTCGTATCTTCTTATCTCAATCATTAGACAATTCTCTAAACGCTTAGTTCTTGCTTCAATCGTCGGTTCTTGATGAATTCACGCCTGTCCATATTGCAACTATTTCTTTTTCCCCCAATTCGCCATCGAGCCACCGTCGAACTCCTCGAAGCCGCGATAGCCCTGTACGGGTATCTGATTGAGGGCATTGTCGAGGGCGGTGAACTCGTCATCAGACAGGTCGATATTCCATGCACCGAGGTTTTCAAGAATACGTTCCTGATTCTTCGAGCCGGGTATGGGTACCACATTCTCGTATTTGTGTAGCATCCACGCCAAAGAGACTTGTGCCTTGGTCACCTGTTTCTGACGGGCATACTGTTCCAAGAGGTCGAGCACGGGCTGGTTGGCATCGATGTTTTCCTTGCGGAGCTGGGGTACGTACTTACGAACATCGTCGCTATGCGAGAAGTCTGTCTGAGTCGTCACCTTGCCAGATAGGAATCCGCTGGCAATGGGTGAGAATGGGACGATGCCGATATTCAGTTGTTGGCAGCAGGGGATGACCTCCTCCTCGATGCCACGTTCCAGCATGGAATAGATGTTTTGAACGGCTGAAAGCGGTGTGACGGCATGTGCCCGTCGGATGGTCTCGGCTCCTACCTGCGAAAGTCCCCAACTACGAATCAGACCGTCCTTGATAAGCCTGCCGAATGCTGCTGCCACCTCCTCCAAGTCGAGATCGCGGTTGACACGATGCCAGTAGTAGAGGTCTGCATAGTCGGTTTGCAGTCGTTCCAATGATGCTTCCAGATGCTGACGGATGGCCGAATAGACACCCACTACCTTAGCCTCCGAAACAGGCAGATGTAGCTTGGTGGCAATCACTACCTTCTGACGGACATCCTTCAAGGCCTTGCCCACGATGCGCTCATTGTGTCCTCGGTTTTCGCGCAGCATGTTCGGACCGTATGCCTCTGCCGTATCGAAGAACGTGCATCCGAAGTCGTAAGCCCGTCGGATGGCCTCGATGCTGTATTCCTCACTCGGTATGTCGCCATAGCCGTGCGACAGACCCATGCAGCCCATGCCGATGGGCGACACCTCTATGGTTCCTAATTGCCGATGTTTCATTCTATGATTCTTTTTTCACCATTCACGATATACGTCCCTTTGGCCAGCCCGTCAAGGTTTGTGGCATTGTCAAGGATTTTCTTGCCGTCAAGGGAATAAACATTGTAACGATAGGTGGTCGTAGCCTGTGTACCGTTAATGCCAGAGGTCTGGATGTCGATGAGTTGATAGCTCTTCATGCCAAGGCCTATCTGCTCAGCATAGTCCACGATATACGTGCCGTGCTGGCGGTTGATGCGGTTCTGCAGGGGTATGGCATTGTCGCCTGTTGTGGAGTCGTAGTTGAATACGAGATCAAGACAGGCCTTGTCGAGTGCCACGGGGTCGGTGGAGGCGAGGATGCCGATATCGTTCATTTCGGGTGTTGCTGGATGACCGTCGCAGTCGCAATCCACTGAGAGACGGTTCATGACGTTGATGTAGATGATGTCCTTACCTTCCTGCTTGAAGTAATTATGAACGGCCTGTGCCGCTGCCGCCATCGACTCCAGGAAGTCATCCTGCGCAGCACTGTGCCAAGAGGTTGTTGTCGTACCTGCAGAGTGGATGTAGAGCTTGCCGCTGCTGGAAGCAACACCTATCGACTGGTTTTTCAGCACACCGCCAAAGCCTCCCATGGCGTGACCCTTGAAATGGGCCAGGTTAATCATGAAGTCGTAGTTCTGTACGTGCGAGCCAACGATGTCATATTTCAGATGTTTTGTGTCAGTGACGGGCAGGTTGATGGTGCCTTCCTCGTCCATGATATCCACGGTAGCAATCTCTCCGAATCCGCGCTGTTCGATAGCCTTTTTGTGATTGGCCGTTGTTGAGCGGTTTCCACCGTAGGCAGTGTTGCACTCCACGATGTTGCCATTCACTTTCTGAACCAGATTCTTAATGAACTCTGGGCGCAGATGGTTTGACTGGCTAGATTCTCCTGTAGAAATCTTTACTGCCACACGCTGACCCTCTTTTGGAGTCACGCCCATTGCTTCGTAGATTTTCACCAGCGACTCCGGCGTAATATCCTTAGTGAAATAGACCTTAGGATTTTGCGCCGTTATTGTTATTGTCGTTAATGCTGCACAGACAGCGAGAACTATTTTCTTCATATTTGTTAGTCTTACTTCAGTTTGTTATACACCTCGTCAGTCACAGGCTCCAGCCACTCGTTGGATTCCTCGCTACCCGTCTTGACATGAGTGGTATAGTGCTGGAACCACGAGTCCTTCTGCGCTCCGTGCCAGTGCTTTACGCCCTCTGGGATGTCGATGACCATGCCTGTGGTGAGAGCGATGGCGGGCTTGCCCCATTCCTGATACCAGCCACGGCCACTGACGCAGATGAGTATCTGACGGGCTCCGTGATGCACGTGCCAGTTGTTACGGCATCCAGGCTCAAAAGTGACGTTTGATAGTGGCAGGGCGGTCTGCTCGCCCTCTGCGAGGTTGGCAGGACGGATGCGGGCCAGATAGCTGTCGCGGATGAAATACTGGGCATAGTTCACGTTGGGATCGCCCTTGGGAAATCCGCTGTGCAGGGTATAGCCCTCATGGTCGAGCCATGCACAGAGTTCGTCTACCAGTTCCTGACTGTTGCCCATGTTCAGAGCTCCACGCTTATGGGCAGCCAGTTGCGGAGCTACACCTTCGAGACCACTCAGAGCAGCAACCGTCACAATCTCGCGGTCGGCATGTGAGAGTTGGTCGCCAGCAAAGATGTCACCGAAAAGGTGTGACTTCAGATAATAGTCGTCCTGCGGACAGAAGTCGTAGTCGAACGGACGGCCTGAAAGCTGTGTCTGGTTCTTTTTGCCCAGTTCGTAAGCCGCCTTAGCATCGTCCCACTCGGTAGGGCGAGTCCAAGGCTTGCCCTCTTGCCAAGATGGCTGTTTGTTTTCCAATACCTTATTCAATACTCCCAGCGCATTCAGCGAGCGAGGGAACCCCGTGTAGGCATATAGCTGAGAGAATGCCTCTTTCAGTTCGTTGATGGTCACGCCATTGTCGAGTGCCATCTTCACGACAGGCTCCAAGCGTTCCAAATCACCTTGTGCCATCAGGCAGGCACATGCTGCCAACCCTTTTTGACGCTCTGTCAGCGTCTGACAGTTTACTGTCATCATAGTCATTACTGCTATTATAAGTGTTATGATTCTTTTCATGTTAATGTGTAGCCTTTAGATACTGTAAGTCGCCATACCAATAGCTGGCTGTGCAGCCACCGTCGATGAGCAGGTCGGCACCGCTGATGAAACGGCCACGAGAGGACATCAGGAACTCAGCCAGGTCGCCTACCTCGTCAGGCGTTCCGGCACGACGGGCAGGCATGCCTTCTATCATCTTCAGATAGCCGTCCTTGCGAGGCCCGTGCAGTTCGTCGTTGGCCAATGGGGTGATGATGATACCTGGCGAGATGCTGTTAATGGTAGCACCGCGACGCCCCCAACGGGTAGCCTCGTACATCACACGAAGCACATTGCAGCGCTTCGAGTACTGATACGCCTTCAGCGTGTCGTCAATCTCCTTGATAAACGGCAAATCCAGCAACTGCTCTACAGGAGTCATCGCCAGTGCATCGTTCTGCTCCTGTGGCAACGCGGGCAGACGATGACCACTCTGTGAAGAGATAATCACGCCACTTCCGCCCTCGGCAATCACCTTTCCAAACTCCTCCAGCAGCACGCTTGTGCCGTAGAGGTCAACGCGAAGAATCTCCTCTACGGGAGCCTGCGAGGGTGACACGCCAGCTGCATTCACCACTTTCGTCACCTCGCCCTTGCTGGTGGCAATCTCCACCAACTTCAGGATATCCTCCTTCGAGCCGAGGTCGCATTTGATAGTCGAGCACTCGAAGCCCGCATTCTCCAACGTCTTTGCAGCCCGCTCTGCATTCTCTAGGCTATAGTCAGCCAATACCACATGCTTTCCTGCCGATACTCTTCGGATGATAGCTTGGCCAATGCTGCCAGCACCTACCAATACTGATATCTGTTTAGCCATAGGTCTCTATAAGATATTTCACAAACTGAGGGTCGCCAAAATTGATGTTACCCGTATCATACTGGTTCATGGTGGCTATCTGTGCCATCTCGTCAGCAGTCAGTGAAAAGTCGAAGATGTCGAAGTTCTGAGCCATACGTTCTTTGTGCGTACTCTTGGGGATAGCCACGATGCCGCGCTGAGTGAGCCAGCGGAGAGCCACCTGTGCGGCACTCTTACCATACTTTGCTCCGATAGCGGTCAGTACTTCGCTCTTCACGATACCATCGACACCCTGTCCACCAAGGGGGCCCCATGCCATCATCTTCGTGCCAAATTCAGCATGTATCGGCTCGATGCCCGTCTGCTGAATCATTACGTTGCATTGCAGCTGGTTCACCATCGGTTTTACCTCCACATAGTGGGCGAAGTCGAAGAAGCGGCCTGCCTGGAAGTTCGAGACTCCAATGGCACGAACCTTTCCGGCGCGATAGGCCTTCTCCATAGCCCGCCATGTGCCGAACACATCGCCGTAGGCCTGATGGATGAGCAGCAGGTCGATATACTCTGTCTGCAACTTGCGCAGGCTCTCGTCAATGCTCTTGGCAGCTTTTTCCTCGCCAGCATTTGAAATCCACACCTTCGTCACAAGGAACAAGTCCTCACGCTTGATGCCGCTCTTGCGCCAGGCATTGCCAACGCCTTCTTCATTGAAATAGGCCTGAGCCGTATCAATCAGGCGATAACCCACGCTCAATGCATCGCTCACGCAACGTTCACACTCCTCAGGCGAAACCTGAAAAACTCCATAGCCCAGAAGGGGCATCTCAACGCCGTTACTCAATCTCATGTACTCCATATTATTGCTCAATTAAAATCCTAAACCTTTAAGCCACTTCTCTACTTTTGCCTTTTCAGTACGCACTTCGTGTCCGTAAATGCTGAAACCCTTAGTAACATTAGCCCCAGCAAAAGCTTCTTTCACGTCCTCCACACAATTAGCCAAGCCTGAGCCCTCGTGTGTGGTAAAGGGGATAACGATTTTACCATTCAAGTCGTTAGCATGCTTCTTGAAGAAGGTGAACATCACCTGCGGATAAGTGCCCCACCATACGGGACCGCCAATGAATACGGTGTCGTACTGGCTCAAATCCACATCGCCCTCGTACTCGGGCAGTTCGACGTTCTTGGTTTCCTGCTTGGCCAGATTGATAAGTGGAGTATAGGCCATGCCGTCGTATTTGTGAGTAACAATCTCGAACTGCTCTGCACCTGTCAGCTCTGTGATATAGTCGGCCACAATCTTTGTGTTGCCCACCTCAATGTTTCCTACTGCATAGTTGTCTCCCGCATGCGAGAAGAACACTACGATTGCTTTACCTTCTGTCTTCATAACTTTCTCCTGTTTTGCGCCGCCACTGCATGCTGTTGATGCGAGCAAAGCCATTGCGGCTGTGATGATACTTTTGATATTCATTTTAGTTAGTTTTAAATTCCGCTGCAAAGATACGACGATTTTTTTATACTATTGTTTCACAAAAAGCGTCACAATTTTCACTTTTTGCCTAAAACGTTTGTTTATATAAATAATAATGTGTAAATTCGCAGCCATGGAGGTAGATTTTCTGTATTCCACCGACTTCTTGGCGATGAATGCGCCAGAGTTGAGTCACACCTGTATGCACCTGCTCTGCACGGCTGGCGAGGGCAGTTTTGTGTTCAACGAGCGGTGCTATCACATTGTGAAGAACGACCTGGTGGTCATTCCCATGCCAGCCCGCGTCAGTAACCTTGCAGCGCATGCCGACATGAAGGTGGAGTGGTTTGCGGCCGACTATAAGTTCTTGCAGAACCTCCTGCCATCAAACAACTATAGCATCGGAGGCAGCATCTCGTTGAACCAGGATCCCGTCATCAAACTGACGGATGAGCAAGCCCGACACCTGCTCAGCGACTTCCACCGGCTGCGTGACCGCATGGGCGACCGCCACCTGCTCTTCTACCGAGAACTGATGGGCAGTCTATGTCTGACGATGATGTACGACATCTTCGAGCCTCATGCCCAGCGTGATGCCACCGACACTCATACCGACCGCACGGCCTATATCGTGAAACAGCTCATGGCGTTGCTCTCTACAGGCATCAGTCGTACAGAACGCGACGTGAGCTACTATGCCGAGCGTCTGAACGTATCGCCCAAGTACCTCTCAGCCACCATTAAGCGTGTGACGGGCCATAGCGTTACCTCTTATATCGACCGCCACACTGTGCCCATATTGAAAGACTATCTGAATGACGAGCGCCTTTCACTCACCCAGATAGCCGAACTGATGAATTTCGCCTCCCTCTCGTACTTCAGCCGCTACTGCACCAAGCACCTCGGCCAGTCGCCCAGCGAATACCGCCAGAGCCTGCAGCCGAAATAAACACTTTTTTTAGTTTCTATACTCACTTGGTGTCACGCCGACCTGCTGCTTGAACAGGCGGGTGAAGTGCTGTGGGTATTGGAAGCCAAGCTTGTAGGCCACTTGATTGATGGTCAGTTCCTTGTCCATGACGTACTGTTTCGAGAGGTCGATGACCTTGTTCTGGATGTATCGCTGCGCTGTGAGACCCGTCTCTTTCTTGATAAGATCGCCGAAGTAGCCGGGCGAGAGGAACACCTTCTCTGCGAAATAGGCCACGGAGGGCAGCCCCTTACGCTCTGCCTCGCCGCTGCGGAAGTATGCCTCCAAGTCGTGCTGGAAGCGGGTCATGATGTCGCTGTTCACCTTGTGGCGCGTGATGAACTGGCGGTCGTAGTAGCGCATGCAGTAGTCCAGCAACAGACCGATGGCATCGG
>JAFZAP010000103.1 GCA_017557185.1 Prevotella sp. | reverse complement strand
GACCAAGAGGAGCACCGTCCCTAGACCATGTGGAGTCACAAAGTCACAATATCACAAAGTCACATTAAGCGTGTTTGAGTGCGCCCTCCCCCGATAGGGGGTTATATTTATTAATATAATATTATAATTATACAATATATATACATTAATTATTCTTACTCTTCCTCTGTGCTGAGTAGGGAGTGTCCTTAATGTGACTTTGTGATAATGTGACAATGTGACTTTGTCGATATTCGGGGAAATCATCATAAAAAAACTGGAAGTAAACGACACAATATAAAAATTCTTTTGTTGATTCCGATAAAAGTGTTATCTTTGCAGAAACAATTCTATTAGCATGAAACGCGAAGTCTACGAGAGCCAGAAAGCTTTTGCTGGCGAGAAGAAGCCGTCGATGCTGCGGCGCTGTGTGGGTCACGACTACACGGAGCGCCAGATCTACATGGTGACGATGGTCACTGAGAGCCGTCTCCCGCTCTTCGGCAAGGTGGTTGGCCACAGCGATGCTCCCGAAGGCAGCGAGGAGGCACCGAGGACAGATCTCAGCGAGCTGGGGCAGCGGGTAGCCGACGAATGGTGGGGGATTCCTGCCTACTATCCACAGGTGGAGATCCTTGCCCTGCAGATGATGCCTGACCACATGCATGGCATCCTCTTTGTGAAGGAAAAGATGGAGAAAGACTTGAGCCGCATTATCCGTGGCTTCAAAACTGGTTGCAACCGCGCCTATTGGGAGCTGTCACCCTCCGTTCAGTCTGTTGCGACTCAGTCGCAAAAAACAGAACAGCAACAAACAAGACAGAACGACCGCTACCACGGCCTGCTCTTCGCTCCCGGCTACAACGACAAGCTGCTGCTGCGCCAAGGCCAGCTGGAGCGCTGGCTCACCTACCTGCGCGACAACCCGCGCCGCCTTTTGATGAAGCGCGAGCACCCCGATCTCTTCCGCGTACAGCGAGGGCTCATGGTAGGCCCCCAGCAGTTCTCAGCCATCGGCAACCGCTTCCTCCTCGACCGCCCCGTACGGCTTCAGGTGCAATGCTCCCGCCGCCTCACCGATGAAGAGATTGCCGAGAAGCAGGCATGGTGGCTACAGCAAGCCCGACGGGGAGCCGTGCTGGTGTCGCCCAGTATCTCAAAGGGCGAGAAGCAAGTCATGCGAGCAGCCTTCGACGAAGGCCTCCCCCTCATCATCCTGCAGGAGAACGGTTTTACTGACTTGGCAAAGCCCGGCGGCAAGCGCATGGAAGCCTGCCAGCGTGGCCAGCTGCTGCTCTTGGCTCCCTGGGAGCACCACAACGAACGCCTCACCATCAGCCGCACCCAGTGCCTCTCGCTCAACGATATGGCCAGGATGATTTGTGAAGGCTAGAAAACGCACATGCATCCCCCTCATTTCTTGTGTTAAAAAGCGTAAAAGGAAAAATTTTCTCCGTTCATCTCTTGCGAGGTGAACGGATTTTTTGTATCTTTGCGTCTTGAAAGGAAGAGGGTGAAAAACACCTTTTGTCTAGACGAATTTCAGGACACGCGATTCCCAGAAACACGTTTTACTGAATGGAGGAAAAGACAGCAATCATCGTGCTGAAAGGCAATGGTTGTGGGCGGATACTATGCTTTCTAACTTCATTTTTCCAATATAAATATATATAAAAGTTCAAAGATCTATGGATACGGTTTCAGATGAATTGATGGTGCTCAAGGGCGACATGCGGGCACCCGACGATGCAGCGGTGCAGGAGTTGCAGGAGTTTGGTTTCAGGGGATATGACAAGGCTCAGCGGTTGGTGATTTTGACGGGTGATGGAGCCATGCAGTTGCTGCAGGCTTACAACAAGATGAAGCGGCGCGCCCGCAACCTGGAAGAGGAGCAGAAGTGCCGCATCCCCATGAGTGTGCTGGCAAAACACGCGGCGAAGAACCTGCGTCGCAACCCCGAGGGCGGACGCGAGGAGTTTGCCCGTACGGAGGACCTGCTGACCACGTGGTCGGCAGCCAACGGCGGTGTAGGACAGGACGTGCTGGACGAGCTGGAAGATGCCTTCGAGGCGATTACGAGTAAGGAGCGCGAGCGTGCTGAGCACGATTGGCTGCTGGAGCATGGCGGTCAGCGCGTGAATTTTGAACAGGGCGACTACCACGACCGCAGTTGCACGACGGAACATCATTATAAATAAGGAGTGTAGAAGTGTAGGAGTTTTAAAGAAGAAATATGAGCAAGACAATTACGATTAACAACGGTGGCCGCTACGACGACCAGTCGTACACCGACGAGCGCCACTATCACTACGAGGGTGGGCAGAGCAAGGAGAATCATCAAGAAGAGCAGGACAGCGGTGCTGCCTTGCTGCGTGTGCGGCTGCGTCTGGTGGAGGCTCTGCTGGAGCAGGCAGGGGCATCGACGAGGACTGTCGACCGCATCAAGCTGTGCCGGCTGATGGCGTTTGCCACAGGCACCAGCGAGGGCTATGTGAAGAAGATCTACACAGAACGTCATGTCGACACCTCTGCCGACAACTGCCGCAGCGACCTCGACAAGCTGCGCCGCCTGCTGGCTGATGCGGGTTTGGCTTTGATTTGACAGGCATCAAGTTCATGTAGGGACGCGGCGTGCCGCGTTGCTGGCGAGGACATCATCCATTTTACGCGACACGTCGCGTCCCTACATTTCTGGGGGCAAAAAGTAAATAGTTGCAAGTTTTTTCTCAGAAAAGTGAAATTGGCTACTGGTAGCGATACCGGTAGCCACTTTTTTTTATGCGTACCTTCGCAACGTCAATCGACCACTAATGGCGTTGACAAAGGTAAACAAAATGGTAACAAAGATTCTAAAAGTGATGGCACAGACGGAACCCGTGTACGTGCCGAGTAAGAAAAGCGACAGCGGCCAGGTGGCCAAGTCGATGATCAGGCTCAAGGAGCTTGGTGGTGAATTCGGGGATGAGTACATCTGCGCGATGTACGGCAACCTCGCTCTCTGTAAGTTTGCTGTGGGAAAGACGGTGATTGCCTCGCTGCGTTTCCAGACGCATGAGTCGAACGGCTCGTACTTCCAGGATGTTGTTGCAAACGATATTCAAAACATCAATTATTAAAAACCCTGAGTTGAAGTGAGGAGGATGTTCCCGGGTAAATGCGCAAAGAATCTGACCTTCTTCTCGCAATTCAACTCAACAATGAAACAGAAGAAAAATTTACACGTACAGCAGATTCTGGCTGGTGAAATCGGGATGGACACCCAGACAAAGTTCCACGTAAACGGCGATGTGAACATCTACCCTTGCTACTGAGTGGATGAACAGGTGACAACTGGCGGATGCAGGAGGTCGAAAGGCCGGATGACCATCGAGGAGGACGGCACCAGCTTCTTCAAGGCTTATCGCTCGAACAGCGGCAGCCGCTACGAACAGCTCTTTCAGACGGCCAACGGCGAGGTGAAGCGCACGCGCAAGAACCTGATCGTGAAGCTTGTACTGCCCCTGGGCATCGGACGGCTTGCCATCATCGATGCTCTGACGAGCCAGATACAGGAGATTACGAACTATATTCGTTCACTTAAAGAAAACACTATTTGGGTATGAACAACAATTTTTTTACATGTATAGGTAAGGGGTATGGCGCCCCTTGCCTTCCTGCGACACGAGAAGATTGGGAGCAGTTGCGTCGCGAACCTTGGCTCAAGGAAATGTGTGTGCGCATCAAGAATGGCCAAGAACAGCTGAAGCAGCGTTTGCCGGTGTGGACGCCTCATTGCGCGGAGTTTGCGAACAACCACAGGGCAATAGCCGATGCCGTGAAGCCCTTGAACCGCCTGATGCTTGATTTCGACGAGAAGGGACATACCATCGATATTCTATCGAAATTAAAAGTGAAAAATGAAAAATCAAATGCTGGGGCTCTGACGGTGTTGCTCGTTGAGGAGAGCGTGCGTGGTGGTACCCATGTGCTGGTGGAGTTGCCAGAAGGCATGTCGGCGGGCGAGGCTCAGGAACTCATGAAGGAAGTGACGGGCTTCGAGCCAGACAAGGCGGTGAAGGATGTCTCGAGGTGCATCTATATGGTCACGGAGGACCACACGAAGTATATTAATGACAAGTTGTGGACACCCATGCCCGCTGGAGAGTCCGTAGGGGCAGACTCCCGTGTCTGCCCGCCATCGGGGGAGGGGGATTCGTTATTGTTCGGGCAGACACAGGGGTCTGCCCCTACCGTGGGGGGTGAGGCTTCGTATCACGGCATCCCCTACAGCAAGATTGTTGATGCCTGGCTCGACGGAAAGCAGGTGAAGGCTGGCGACCGCCACCGCACCTCCTTGATTCTTGCCGACCACCTGCGCTACATCACCGACAACGACGGAGCCCTCATCGAGAGCATCCTGCGCGACACACCCTTCGTGCAGGAAATCATCAAGGAGCGTGGTGAGAACGTGGCTCAGACGGTGAAGAGTGCGCAGGGCTTCGAGTTCCTGAAGGGCATTCCCAAGCGGATGCAGCAGGCTCTCAGGAACGTGGGCGTTGACGATGAGGGTGACGAGTTGGAAGACGCAGAAGACGCGAAAGATGTTCAAGCATCAACGTTCGACCTTCAAAGGAACAAACTCCCCATCGGCTTGAAAGAGTCGCTGAAGGGTGTCCCCCAGTCGATGTATCTTCCCGTCATCTGCTCGGTCCTGCCCATTGCCGGCGCCTATGCCGATGGTATTGAGGTGGAATACTGCGACGGGAACAGGCAGAAACTCGGGTTGATGGCGCTCATACGCGGTGAGCAAGCTTCAGGAAAGACTGTGTGCAAGAATGCCGTCGACATCTGGAAGCGGCAGTTTGACGAAGAGGATTCCGAAGCACGACGGATAGAAGAGGAATGGAAGAGCAAGAAGAAAGCGCGCAAGGCCAACGAGAAGGCCCCTGACGACCCTCATGTGCTGATTCGCTCGGTGCCTGTGACCATTTCCTGTTCGACGCTTCTGAAGCGCTTAAAGAATGCTCAGGGACATACCCTGTACAGCTTTTGCGAGGAACTGGACACCCTGCGCAAGACCAATGGTGCAGGTTCCTGGAGTGCGAAGTATGACATCTATCGTCTGGGGTTCGACCAGGGCGAATGGGGTCAGGATTACAACTCCGATGCTGCTGAGTCGGGCGTTGTAAAGGTAGGGTATAATTGGACGATCCTTGGCACCGACGGAGCCCTTAGGAAGTGCTTCAAGCAGGATAATGTCGAGAACGGCCTTTCGTCGAGAGTTCTGCCTTCGGAAATGCCCGACGCTTCATTCTCGAAGATGCCTAAGTTTGGCAAGCGCTCTGAGGAAGAAGAGGCAAGGATTCAGGAGGCGGTGACCAAGCTCAGAGCCTACAAGGGCTTTGTGGACACGCCTCGCCTGAGGCGAGCCATCGAGAAATGGGTGGAAGAGAAGCGCGTGGAGGCTGCCAAGGACTTCGACAGGGTGAAGGATGTCTATCGCAAGCGTGCTGCCGTGATTGGTTTCCGCTGTGGAGTGATTCATCATCTGCTGTCGTCGATGCCTGTTGCTTCCTCAAACGAGGAATGTCTCCCCGACAACAGGGAATCGAAGGCGACCATTGACTTCGCCTTGCTGATGGCACAGTATTGCATGGAAGAGCAAATCAAGGCTTTTGGCGCAACCTTGGAGAAGTCGTATGTGGAAGCACGTGAGGAATGCCAGCACTATGGTGCCAACAATTCGATTTTCGACCAATTAGCAGTCAAATTCAATCTTGATGATCTTAGAGAACTGAAAGCGGGTTTATGTAGTAATAAGTCCCTGCATACCATTATCTATCGCTGGTGTAAGGAAGGCTGGATCAAGAAGGTCGATTCCAAACATTGGCAAAAAGTAGACAAAATAGACAAAGTCACAATGTCACAAAGTCACAAAGTCACATTAAGGTATAGTAACAGAGGAATGTGGCATTGAAGGCAGAACACAAAACAGGAGGACCCCCGCGGTGGGAGCCCTCCTATTATAATATAAATGGTGTGACCAGTTCTACTTCGTCCAGCGGGGATCACCAACGCCGTAGTATCTCATGTCCTCGTTTCCAACGGTGAAGTCGCCGGCGGCAGCATTCTTGAACTGCGGGTCGGCTTCCTTGCCGGCGGTGTCGAACCACGTGATGGCCTCCGTGTTTCCATCGGCCAGCGAGAGCAGGTTCTGGGTGTTCCAGTAGTAGTTGTTCTCGAGCTTGGGCGACGGGTCGGTCTGCTTCTGGTTGGCAAAGCCGCGCTTGTTGCAGAAATCGGTGACGATGTTGTTGGTGAAGGTGATCTTGTTGTCGGCGTGACGAACGTAGAAGAAGCGGTAGTTGGCACCGCCCGAGCCTACGTTGGCAAAGGTGCAGTGGTCCACCTTGATGACGGGCTTCACATCGGCGAAGTCGCCAACATTGTCCATGCGCACCACGTCGCGCTCCTTGGCGCTGTTGTAGATGGTGCTGTTGGTGACGGTGAGCGTCTGGAACACACCCTTGCGGCTGTCGAGGAAGTCACCTCCCGAGCACTCGATGTCGTGGATGAGGCAGTTGTTGATGGTGATGCTGTTCACCTTCACGGCCTTGTTGATGTAGTAGAAGCCCTTGGTGTAGTTGCGGATTTCGCAGTCCTCGATGGTGAGGTGGTCAACGGCTCCATCGGCCACGAAGTCGAAGCACTGGCCGCCATCGGTGCCCTGTCCGTCCATCACGACCTGATAGAGGTCGAGGCTTGCATTGTCGATCTTGATGCGACCCTTGATGACAGCACGGTCGGCAGCGCGAACACTCTTGATGGAGAGGTTCTTATCGACGGTGAACGAACCGCCGAAGTCGGCTTCATCGGTCTTGATGCCATACTCGCCGGGGAAGAGGGCGAGGGTAGTGCCGTTGGGTGCAGCAGCCACGATGGCAGCGAGGTCGTCGCCAGGATAGACGGCAGTGGCTCCACCAAGGTCGATGGCGGTCGTGAACTCTGCCTTTCCGCGTGTCTTACCCTGACGTGAGAGTATGGCGGTGTAGGTGGTTTCGGGTTGCAGACCTGTGACAGTAGCCACGCCGGCAGCCACTTCAGCAGCTGTGACAGCATGGGTGATGCCGCCAGGATTGAGCGTGATGAGGTCGGCTTCCTGACCGGCAGGCCAGCGCAGGGTGACGGTGGTGGCGGTGATGTCGTCGTCGGCAACGTTGAAGAGGATCTGCTCACTCTCGGTCTTGGCATAGGCGCCGCTCCACTTCGAAGTGCGCGACTCGTCGCCTTCGGTCAGAGCCTGTACGCGGAACGAGTATTGCGTCTGGCCATAGAGGCCTGTCACCGTGTAGGGAATCTGGTCGTTGGTGATGCCGGTGATGGTCTTCTCGGGTGTCCCCTGGAAGGTAAGGCTGTCGTTGGCAAACACCTCAATATTATAGCTCGTGGCATGGGCGACGGGCGTCCACGTCAATCGCACGTTGGTACGGTTGACAACGCGTGCCTCGAGGTCGGTGGGCGAGAAGTTCCGTCCGAATGCGATGCTTGTGATTTCGTCGGCCACATCGCCACATGATGCAAGGGCAAGTGTGACAAGCCCGAGCATGAGGAGCCTCCCGCAACCCCTCAGAAGGGAGGGGAGACTCGATGTGAATTGTTTGATATTTGATTTCATGATTCTATGTAGTTTCGAGTTTATAACTTCGTTATGACTTTTGTCACGACTCGGCAAAGCTAATGCAAGCATTGTTCTGCACTCGCTGCTCCAAAAGTTTGAGTTTCAAGATTCTAATCAGACAGCTGGCCGAAGTTTCCGTCGTTGTTGAGCAGGTTGTTGCTGGCATCGATGAAGCATTTCCAGATGGGCCAGATGCAGTGGGTGCTGGGTGTAGCAACATAGAGGCCGTCGATGATGTCGTCGGTGAGAATGACGCCCTTGCTGTCCTCGAACCAGTTCTTCGACTCCCAGCCTTCGGCGTTGAGTGTGTTGATGCGTTCTTCGTTGTCTTCACCCATGTTGAGGCCGTAGATGCGGATGTCGTTGGCATCTTCAGAAGGATAGAGGAACACCTTGTTGGGCAGGCCTTCGTAAGCACCCGTGCGGTTGGCAAGTGCCTTCAGCTTGGCCTTTGCCTCGCTCATCTTGGCGTCGATGATTCCCCAGCGCACAAGGTCGGGCTTGCGGAGAGCCTCGCCAGCGAACTCAAGAGCACGCTGCTCGTAGATGCCTTCGCGGAAAGCCTTCTGATTGGCCGTGTACTTTGTCTTCAGCGCATTGACCTTTGCAGCGGGAAGCACGCGGTCGAGTACGGGCTTCATGTAGCTCCATGCGGCAGAAGTGTTGCCCAGTTCGTTCTCGGCTTCAGCAGCCATCAGATAGACATCGGCCATACGCATGTATTGCCAGTTGATACCGTCGTCGTTGGTAGAGGTTACGATGCGGTTCATCCACTCGTAGCGCAGTTTGCCGAAGCACCACTTGGTGTTGCCGCGAAGCTGCACGTGGGCATTGCCGTTGACGAGGTTCTTGCTCCACTCGTAGGGAACACAGGTGATGTCGCGACGGATGTCATCAACATCGTAATCCCAATAGAGGGTAGGGACGGGGCCGTTGACACCACCCTGTGCCTGCTGTGTGTACTGGTCCTTTGTCTGGTGCTTCACACCCCAGGTGTAGAGCACACGTCCGCGACCTGCCGAGAAGGGAATCTCCCAAAGGCTCTCGCCTCCGGCGGTGACGTTGTCCTGACAGAGCTTCAGGAAGTTGTCCTTGAAGGCGCCTAGCTTACTGGAGCCGTGAGCAATGACTTCCTCGCACTCCTTGCGGGCAATCTCGAACATCTTGGCAGGAGCGAGATCGGCATCCTTCGACAAGCGATAGCCGTCGCCACGAAGTCCATAGCCGCCAGCATAGAGTGCCAGACGTGCGCGCAGACCCTTCACGAAGTCCTTGTTGACGCGCTCAGTGGTCTTGGTGATCTTGTTCTCGTTGGCCCAATAGCAGTAGTTAGCGGCTTCGTCGAGGTCGGCCAGCAGCTGCTTGTAGATGACGTCGCGATTGGTGCGAGGCAGATAGGTGTTGTCGGAACTGTTGGGCTCGAAGCGGGCAGGCACGTCGCCCCACGCCTTGATGAGGTCGTTGTAGATGACGGCACGCAGCGTCAGCGCCTCGCCGAGCAACTGAGCCATATCGGGATTCTTCTCGATGTTGCCATACTGGCGGATTCCCTGAATGGCAAGGTTGGCACGCTCAATACCCTCGTAGAACTTTGCATAGGCATTGTTGGCGGTGTTCATCTGGCCGTTGGCGTCGAGCGTGTTGTAGTTCCAAAGGCTCTGCTTGTCGGACAGACGGTCGTTGTAGGACGGCGTGTTGCCCCATTCCACATCGGTGTTCACACCGTAGAAGGGTAGGAAGCGTCCGCGGTAGGAGTTGGTTTCGCCAAATGAAACGTGTATGGACATCACCTCGGCTTCGGCCAGCGAGTAGGTGCTGAACACCGATGAGGCGTCGAGCGACGAGATGCTGGGGGCATCCATGTCGCAGGAAGCGAGTCCCATCACAGAAAGCGATAATATCGAAAGCTTAATATAATTCTTCATAATGTTTGTCCTCCTCATTGTTTTAGAAATTCAAGTTCAAACCAACAACAAACTGGCGGCTGCGCGGATAACATGAGTAGTCGCAATTGGGCGTGAGAGCCGTACGGCGGATACCATCGGCCTCAGGATCGAAACCTGAGTAGTCGGTGATGGTGATCAGGTTATAGCCAGTCACATAGAAGCGCAGGCTGTTGATGCCTACCTGCTTGGTGAGCGTGGCGGGCAGCGTGTAGCCGAGAGTCAGCGTGTTCAGACGCAGGAAGGAAGCATCCTCGAGGGCCCAGTCGGTGAGCACGAACTTGCTCATGTAGGGGCTCCACATGGTGGTGTTCTGGTTCAACTCAGCCAGGCGGGCGGGATCGTTGGAGAGCAGCCCTGTGGCGGGGTCGAGGTTTGTCCAGCGCTTGCCTGCCTCCATGATGCTGGAGAGGCTGCGGTACTGGTACTTGGAAGTTGTGGTGTACTCAATCTTATTGGCGTTGTAAACCTTGTTGCCGATGCTGTAGTTGAAGTTGGCGGCGAGGTCGAAGCCATAGGCGCGTACCGCAATGTTGAAACCGCCGAAGACATCAGGATTGACGGTTCCAATCTTCGTGATATCGTCGGACGTAATCAATCCGTCGGGCGAGCCGTCTTCATTGCCTGCTACGTCCATCAGCTTGATGGTGCCAGGACGAACGGTGCCTACGATATTGGTTGCATCGGGCACGCCTTCCTTCAGAATCCAGCCTTCCTTCTGGTCGTAGCCGACGAAGTCGCTGACCTCGTAGCGGCCAGTGCCTGCGAGCTTATATCCCATGAGGGTGCCAAGCTGTTCGCCGACGGCAATCATGTAGTCATTGCCGATTTCCGTGGAAGCCCAGTTGGTGTTCCATCCGAAGTCTTCCATGATGCCGAGACTCTTGATCTTGTTGCGGTTGAGGGCGATGTTTCCACCAAAGTCAATACCCCAGTCCTTCTTGTTGACAGCGTGCCAAGTGAGGCTGAGCTCCACACCCTTGTTCTCGGTCTCACCCATGTTGCGATACTGTGTGTCGTAGCCGGTACCGCCAACGGGGAACTCGATGAGCAGGTCCTTCGTGGTGTTGATGTAGGCTTCGATACCACCGTTAAGGGCACCGCCGAAGAGCGTGAAGTCGAGACCTACGTTGCGGGTGATGGTGGTTTCCCACTTCAGGTCGGGGTTGGCCATCACCTTCGAGGGAGCCCAGTAGGAGCTGATGCCGTTCACCCAAGCCGTCGTCTTCGGCTCATACATCTGCACGAGCTGACCCACGGGGATGTTGTTGTTACCAGCGGTACCATAGCTCAGACGGAGCTTCAGGTCGTCGAGCCACTTCGTAGTGCCTGCCATGAAGGGCTCAGAGGAGATACGCCAGGCAATAGCGGCTGAGGGGAAGTAGCCCCAGCGGTTGTCCTTCGAGAACTTCGAGCTGCCGTCGGCGCGGAATGTAGCGCTGAAGAGGTAGCGGTCGCGGAAGTTGTAGTTGAGTCGTCCGAAGAACGAGAGCAGCTTGTCGTCGGCGCTGTAGGCATCGTCGATGCTGAAGGGTGACTTGGCTTGAGCGGTGAGTCGCCATGCTGTGGGAGCATCGAAGTCGACAGGGTAGCCGTGTGCTTCGTCGGCATCGACATGCTTCTTCGTGATGATGTACTCCTGACCCACCAGAATGTTGAGCGAGTGGTCGTCGCTGTTCAGCAACTTCTTGAAGTCGTAGTTCACCGTGTTGGTGTTGCGGAAGCGGTGACGGTCAGTGTCAGTAATGCGGATGGCCGGCATGTTCTGCACATCGACGGCGGGAACATTTTTGATATAATAGGTGGAGAGACCCCAGAAGCGCTTGTCGTTCTCCATATAGTCGTCGTAGCCGAACTCCGTCTTCAGGCGCAGGTCCTTGTAAACCTCCCATCCGAAGGCGCCGGCAATGTTCAGGTTCTTGCGGTTCTTCTTGCGGTCGTTGTCCTTCTGCACCTGCAGGGGGTTGTAAAGGTTGCCAAGCTCGTCGTCGGCACTACCTGCTGAGGCATCGAAGTTCTTCAGTGGGAACGGCGAATAGAGCATGGCGTAGCGAAGACGGTGGTCAGAGTCGTAGACACCCGTTGCATCATTGGCGCCGCCGCCACGAATGTCGGTGTTGGCATAGCGAGCATGGAAGTCGAGTGTTGTGCGCTTGGTGGGCTTGGTGTTCAGTTTCAGCGAGAAGTTGTCGCGCTTGAAGTTCGACCCTACCTGAATGGCCTTGTCGTTCATGTGGGCGTAGCTGAAGGCATACCTGATGTTCTCCGAGCCACCGTTGATGTTGATGTTGTGGTTGAAGGTGTTGCCCGTGCGGCCGTAGACAAGGTCCTGCCAGTCGTTGGTTTCGATATTGTCATACATGTCGATGTCCTGATAGTTGCCGAAGTAATCGGTGTAGGACGATATCTTGTCAGGGTCGTTGCTGTTCTTCAGCAGGGCAAGCTCGTATTGCCAGGTGGCATAGTCGCGAGCACCGATGACGTCGAGCTTCTTCGCCATCTTCTTCCAGCTGTAGTAGGCGTTGTAGCTCACGCTGGTCTTGCCGCTCTTACCACTCTTGGTGGTGACGAGGATTACGCCGTTGGCACCGCGCGAACCATAGATGGCGGTCGATGAGGCGTCCTTCAACACGGTGATGTCCTCGATGTCGTTGGCGGGAATGTCACTGATACCATCGACGGGGAAGCCATCCACGATGTAGAGAGGTTCGTTCGACTGAGTGATGGAGCCTCCGCCACGTACGCGGATCTTCACCTCGGCATCAGGAGAGCCCTCAGTGGTCGTGATCTGCACACCAGGCATCTTACCTGTCAGAGCCTCTGAGGCATTGGCCACGGGAACTGCCTGTAGCACTTCGCTGTTGACGGTTGCCACAGAACCCGTCAGATCCTTTTTCTTTACTGTGCCGTAACCGATGACGACCACGTCGTTCAAACTGGTGGCCTCGTCGTCGAGCGCGACGCTTACATTGCTCTGGTTGGCTACGTCGACGATCTGCGACTTCATACCAACGTATGAGATCTGCAGCTTCTTCGACGATCCTTTGAGCACTAACGAGAAGTTGCCGTCAATATCGGTTACGGTGCCGTTACCGCTGACGCCCTGCTCCATAACAGTAGCGCCAATGATTGGCTCGCCCGTATTGTCAGCAACATTACCCTTGATGGTCTGCGCTGAGAGCGTTCCAGCCATCAGCAGCAGGAGCGACACGAGTGTCGTTCTGAAGTAATTGAACTTACCGGACATACATGAATTGTAGTTAGATTAGTTAAATAATGAAGTTATTACGATTTCTGTTTACAAAGGTATAGAATAAATCCCATTTAGCCAAATAAATTGTCAAAAAAACACACATAAATAGAAAATATGGCAGAACCCACATGAGATCCTGCCATATCTTCAAGGCTGATAGGCGCCTTTATAACTCGATGCCTGTCAATTACTTCTTCATGTACTTCTTGCCGTTCATGATGACGATGCCCTTATAAGATGCATCGACACGCTGGCCGGCTACGTTGTACATCTTTCCGTCGCTGACGGTCTCGGCATTGATCATATTGACATTCGAATCGTCAGTGAACTTGAAGTCGGTGACGTTCTTCAGGCCAGGAACACCGAAGTACTTCAAAACATGGCCGTAGAGTTTCACCTCCTTACCCAAGTTGCTGGGATTGTCCTGCAGGTTCAGAGCTGTGCGGATGTCGCCCTTTGGCAACTGAACAGGAATGCACTTTTCGACATCGGTCTCATCGGCACTGGTGGCGAGTAACAGGTTGGTATTCGTCTCGCAACCATCGGCTGTGAACTTGGCACCCGTTGCAAGGGCCTGACCTTCGACGAAGCCGACAATGTAGCCAGTCACCCAAACCTTAGCCTGATTTGGTGCGGCATTAGTTTCCTCAGGAGCAGCGGCAATCACGTCTTCAACAGTCAGTTCTTCGGCTGCAGTCTTCGTGAAGGTCATTTCTGCATAGAGGTCGGCATCTTCTTCCCAAGCCTTTACAGTACAGCTTTCCTTGATGGTGAACGGAAGCATGTAGCGGATGTGAGTGTCCGAAGTCTTCGGATCTGTGCCGTCAGTCGTGTAGTAGACATCGTGGTCGACGTCAGACGGAATGATAGTGACGAGAGTAAAGTCATCGAATGTTTCCTGACCCTTGATAACCAGCTCGGCAGGAGCAGCCTCGTCGACGCTCACGAAGTAGGCATTCAGAACCTCAATCTTGTCTTTATATGAGCCGCGGTTGCCGATAATAGTAATCTTGCAGCCGTTCTTGATGCCCTTCTCAGCAGCAAGGGCCTGGAACTTACCCTTCTCGCCGCCCTTTTCAGAGAGCAGGCCATATACGTAGACGCTACCCGTAGCATCCTCGAGGTCGAAGTTGCCATACTGGTCGTCATCCTTCAGATTCTTCACCTCACCCTTCAGCTTGTACCAGACGTTGGTGCTCTCAGCGGCAGCGTTGAACTCAGCGATGGTGGCATCCTTTGTCTCCTCGGGAAGAACCTCACCACTGGTATAATCGCTGGTGGGGCAGAGCTCTACTACATTATCGTAATAGATAAGAATACCTTCGATGTCGTAGGTCTTGTCGGCATCAGGAGTACCCTTGACAACCTTAAACTTGTCGTAAACCTGAACGTCACCAACATAATACTTACCTTCATTCTCGGTTACGGTTACACCGCTGAACTTCACAAGGTCGCAAATGTAGTTGGCTGCATCAGCAGGCTGAATGCTCTTGGCGGTAACGGTTCCGCTGGTTGCGGTAATCTTCGAGTCGTTGGTGTTGTTGCTCTTGGTCAGCTCCGGAGTGTTCTTATAAGTGTCATAGATACCGATGACAGAGCCGTTCAGCTTCTGGCCGGCAGTATAGGTGAGGCCGGTCTTAAAGAAGTCGATGGCACCCGATGCGTCGCGAACGTAGATGTCGTTGGTTCCGTTCACATAAAGCACTTCTGCGTCCTTAAGAGTAAGATTAGCTTCTGTGCCGGTTGCAAGAGCCTTGAAAGCAGCGATATTAGTGACATTTTCGATGTCAGGAGTGGGACCAGGGCCAGGACCTGGGTCGGGATCACCGTCGTACTCATACAGATAAGGCATCACACCTTGTTCCACGTCGTAGCAGCCATAGGTGCCGTAGCCGGGGTCGAGTTGAATCCACTTGTTGGTAGTGGCATTCATAATCTTGAACGTGCCGTCGCTATTGGCAGTGATAGTCCATTCGGTGGTCTCAATGGTTTCATCAACGCTGATGGTCTTGTATGCCGGGTCGTTGCGGAACAGACGGCCGTCAGCCTGCTTGATGGTGTAGTTGCTACCAGAGGCGGTGATAACGAAGTCCTGCTTAGAGTTCTCCATAGTGATGACTCCGTCGTTGTCGGTCACGTCAGAGGTCTTCAGATAAGCGAATGTGGCGGTCGAAGCAACTGGCTGAGCAGCCTTCAATCCATCGTTGTCGGCAACAATCAGATAAGCCTTGCCACTCGTGATGGCAGTAACCTTGTTGTAGGTGCGGCCAGATGGGGTCGGAGGAGTGTCGCCTCCTTCGCCAAGCGTGACGGTCATCGTCTTAATCTGCGTATTTGCAGCTACGTTGATAACGACCTTTGCAGCATTACCTGTCCACTTGCCTGTTTCGAGTGTACCCGAATCGGCTGTGTTGCCAGATCCCCACTTGCCACTGTTCAACTCAAAAGTAATAGCAGTGATGTTTTTGCCAGCAGAGGCAACAGTCATCGTGCCACCATACATGCGCAGCGAACCGCTCCACATACGGTTAGGGTTCTTACCGCCACTTGGGGAGACAGTCACTGTTACGTCGCCCGACTTGGCCGATTTGTCTTCTGTAATGTCGCCATCGCTTACGTAACTATCACCTGTTCCACTGGAGAAGCCAGTAAGTCCGAACAGCGTATAAGCGTCGTCGGTAGAGAAGTCGAACTTGACTTCGTCAGCATAAATACTTCCACACAGCATCATGAGCATGCTGAGTAGTGAAAAGCGTAGAGTTTTGTTCATAATTTTTGGGTTTAAGTTAATATTAATGTTGTGTATGATTTCACTTGCAAAGTTACAAACTATTTTTGAAACTTCCAAATTTTATACCTACATAGTGTGCAAAAAAGTTCTTCTAAATGTACGGAGCAATGCTCTATACTTTACGGAGTAATGCTCTGTATCCTATGGAGCAATGCTCTGTAACAAACGGAGCAATGTTCTGTAACTAACGGAGCACTGCTCCAGTTGACTCTCAGAGCCGCTCCATTTCTAGGGCTGCCCAGATGAAGGGACCTACGCCCTTTGCATCGTTGTCGCGGATGGGTTCAGAGATGTAGTATTCGAACGAGCCATCGCGGCGGCGATTGTTGTCGGGACCTAATCCAGACACCTCGCAACAGCGGGTCAGTGAAATGGTTTTGTCGGCATTCACACGCACAAACTGCTTCACGATTCCGTTGAAAGCGCGGATACCTGCCTGCTGAAAACTTTCGTCGAGCCAACCCTTGCGAGCTCCTTTAAGTAATACATAAGCGAACATCGCTGAACAGCTGGCTTCCAAGTAGTTACGATTATCCTTGACATCGAGAACGTCATACCAGACACCCGTCTTCTTGTCCTGATGCTTCACGACTTCCGTCATCGCTTTCTGCAGCAAATGGATCACCTCCTGGCGGCGCGCATAGTCATCAGGCAACGCTTCAAGAACTTCGGTCATAGCCATCACGTACCACCCGAGAGCGCGTCCCCAGGTATGCTTGCTCTGACCCGTTGTGGGGTCTGCCCAGAACATCTGGTGCGTCTCGTCCCAGGCATGTTTCCAGAGGTTGGTCTTCGGGTCGAAGGTGCGCAGGTCGGTCTTTGTGATTTGATCTACCGCATCGTCGTAGTATTTCTTCACCTTCTTGGCCTTCACCATGCGGGGAGCAGCAAGCGTGTAGTAGGGTAGGCCCATGAAGATGCCGTCGAGCCACACCTGATTGGCATAAATCGCTTTGTGCCACCAGACACCCTCCTTCGTTCGAGGTTGTTTCTCGAGCTGGCTGAAGAGTGTTTTCAGCGCTTTTTCTACATTCGCTTTCGATTCCAGTTGGTTCATGCGGAAAATGTATTTTGCTGTTCGCACGTTGTCGAGGTTGAAATCTTCGTACTTATACCCCGTGATATTGCCCTCAGCATCGATCATTTTCTCGGGATATTGCTTCAGATATTGCAGGATTTCGGGGTTTCCATAGGCAAGATAGGTGTCGAGCATAGCCTCTTGTTCGATGCCCATCACATAACTCCAGCGCGGTTTCTTGGCAAAGTCGAGCATGTAGGGCTCGGGTGTACGCATCATCTCCGACCACGTGAGCCACTGGGAATAGCTGGGCACGGGTAGTCCGTCGGCCATCTTCGGCTTGCCGTTCTGCATCTGTACGAAAGGTGGCTCTAACAAGATGAGTTCACCGTTGATGAAGAGATTGTCGAAGTGCAGGTCGTGACTCTTACCTGTTCGCCTGACGGGTTCGCTCTGCACGCCGTCGAATCGGCAGTTCTTGACGTTGATGTTATAGATGTTGTCGGCGTCCTGCAGACCGTTGAGAAGGATTCCGTACTTGCTCTTCTGGCAAGTGACGTTCTCCATATATACGTTCCTTACCGTTGGGATGAAACCTCGCTTGGCAGGCTCGTTAGGCTCGTATTCCAAGTTGATGCGCATAACGGCCTCGCGACATTGTCCCACACGCACGTTCCTCATATAAATATTCTCCGTGATACCGCCGCGACAGGTGTTGGTCTTCAGTCGCAGCACACGGTCGAGGTTGGGTGAGTCCATCTCGCAGTTCTCGACGAATACGTTGCGGCAACCGCCCGAGATTTCACTTCCTATGACCACACCACCGTGCCCGTCGGCCATCGTACAGTTGCGAACTATGATGTTCTGCGAGGGGCGGTTCCAGCGGCGTCCATCTTCGTTGCGTCCGCTTTTGATGGCGATGCAGTCGTCGCCCGTCTGGAAGCGGCAGTTCTCAATGAGCACGTCTTCACACGACTCAGGGTCACAACCGTCGCCATTAGGTCCGTTGTTGATGATGGTCAGGCCGCGTACTGTGATATTCCTCGACAGCAGCGGATGAACTACCCAGAAAGGTGAACGCAACAGGGTGACGCCCTCCAGCAGGATGTTCTCGCATTGATAGAGGTTGATGAGCTGTGGGCGCAGTCCCTTTCCTTCGAAGCGACGCTCCTCGATGGGTGTACCTGCCTCCGCATATTGGAAGAGCAGCGGGCGTCCTATCTTCTGGCTTTCCTTCGTGTCGGGTGTCCAGCCGTAGGTGTCCTTGCCGCACATCGGCCACCACGTCTGATTCGAGCCGTTACCGTCGATGGTTCCCTTGCCCGTGATAGCAATGTCTTTCTCGTTATATGCATAGATACAAGGCTGGTAGTTCATCAGATCCATTCCCTCCCAGCGCGTCTTCACGATGGGGAAGAGACTCGTGTCGAAAGCAAAGAGTAGCGTAGCACCCTCCTCGAGATAGAGATTCACGTGGCTCTTCAGCGTGATAGGTCCGGTTGTCCACGTTCCTGCGGGCACCACCACATGTCCTCCGCCAGCCTTCGAGCAGGCATCAATAGCCTTGTTGATGGCCTTCTGGTTCTTTGCTGGTGTTGCTTGCAACTTTGCCCCGTATTTCGTGATGGGGAAGTCGCGGCTGGAAAACTGCGGTTCATGAATGCTGCTTTCAATCCTGCGATATTCGCTATCGTCCCATCCTTGTGCCGCAATAGTCATCGGGAGGAGTAGTGTTGCGAGGAGTAGTTTCAGAAATTTAGTCATTTTCTATTGATGCGTTGTGGGTTAGCGTAAAGTGATAATTTCCTATTTTTCTTCCACAAAATTAGTGTTTTCCGCCCGAATAATGTTAAATTTCACACTTTTCTTAAAGAAAATTTGCAATTTACAAGAATAAGTCCTATATTTGCGGCAAGTTTTTCTGATTTCGAAATTTCTACGAAATCGTCCTTCGAGGTTGGTAGCATCCTGCACCAACCTCTTTTTTGTGCCCTCGCGCAACTATTTCCACCATGAAAATTTGCAGGAATAAGTTTTTTTTGCTAATTTTGCACGGATAAAAAGAAATCAACATAACAATACAAGAATATCAAAAAAGGATACTGATTATGGCAAAAATCGTTACATTAGGCGAAATCATGCTTCGCCTGTCGCCCCAAGGCAACGACCGTTTCATCCAGAGTGAGTCATTCCGCATCATCCCCGGAGGCGGTGAAGCCAATGTGGCTGTCAGCCTGGCCAACTACGGTCACGACGCCTATTACGTGAGCAAACTGCCGAAGCACGAGATTGGACAGATTGCCCTGAATGCCCTTCGCCGCTATGGTGTGAACACCGACTTTGTTGCACGTGGTGGCGACCGCGTGGGTCTTTACTATGCTGAGACAGGTGCCTCGATGCGCCCCTCGAAGGTCATCTACGACCGTGCTCATAGCAGCATCGCCGAGGCGCTGCCAGAAGACTTCGACTTCGACAAGATCATGGAGGGTGCACAGTGGTTCCATTGGAGCGGTATTACACCTGCTATCAGCGACCGCGCTGCCGAGCTGACTCGTCTGGCCTGCGAGGCTGCCAAGCGTCACGGGGTGACGGTGTCGGTCGACCTGAACTTCCGCAAGAAGCTTTGGACGAGCGAGAAGGCCATCAGTGTGATGCGCCCGTTGATGAAGTATGTCGATGTGTGTATCGGCAACGAAGAAGATGCTGAACTCTGCCTGGGTTTCAAGCCCGATGCCGACGTTGAGGGTGGCCAGACCGATGCCAGCGGCTATGAGGGAATCTTCCGTCAGATGTGCGAGGAGTTTGGATTCAAGTATGTTGTCTCCACGCTGCGCGAGTCGTTCTCGGCCAGCTATAACGGTTGGAAGGCCCTGATCTTCGACGGTAAGGAGTTCTATCAGTCGAAGCGCTACGAAATCAACCCCATCATCGACCGCGTGGGAGGTGGCGACTCGTTCTCGGGTGGTCTCATTCATGGTTTGTTGACGAAGGCAACGCAAGGTGAAGCTCTTGAGTTTGCTGTGGCTGCTAGTGCACTGAAACACACCATCCCCGGCGACTTCAACCTGGTTTCGGCTGCCGAAGTGGAGAGTTTAGCTGGCGGTAATGCCAACGGAAGAGTGCAGAGATAGTTGATAGTTTATAGTTGATAGTTTATAGTTATGGCAAAACAATTTGAATATAAGATCATCACTCCCATTCTTAACAGGGAGGAGAAGCTCAATCAGCTTGGCTATGAAGGCTGGGAGTTGGTTGCTGTCGATAGTGCAACGATGTATTTCAAGCGCGAAGCAAAACCTTGATGAACGATTATGGCAAAATTCGATAAGCTGGCCGTTATGGCCAAAATAGGTGAGACAGGTATGGTGCCTGTGTTCTACCACAAGGATCTTGAGACCTGCAAGAACGTTGTGAAGGCATGCTATGAGGGCGGTGTCAGAGCCTTCGAGTTCACCAATCGCGGCGACTTCGCACAAGAGGTGTTTGGCGAGCTGTTGAAGTGGGCCGACAAGGAGTGCCCTGAGCTCGCATTGGGCATAGGTTCTGTTGTCGATGCTCCTACGGCAGCACTCTACATGCAGTTGGGTGCCAACTTCGTGGTGGGCCCGGTGCTCAATCCCGACATCGCGCCTGTTTGCAACCGCCGCCTCGTGCCTTACTGTCCCGGCTGTATGACCGTCAGCGAGATTGGTAAGGCGCAGGAGCTGGGTTGCGACTTGACGAAGGTGTTCCCAGGCGACGTCGTAGGTACCAACATGATTAAAGACCTGAAGGCTCCTATGCCTTGGTCGAAGATTATGGTTACGGGTGGCGTGTCGCCCGACGAGGAGAACCTCACGAAGTGGTTCAAGGCTGGTGTCTACTGCGTTGGTATGGGCTCGAAGCTCTTCCCCAATGAGAAGGTGGTGGCTGGCGACTGGCAGTATGTCACCGACAAATGTCGTGAAGCATTAGGTTACATTGCTAAGGCTCGTTCGTAAATATTGCCCCGACAAATGCTCAATGTGGATGCTCTCCCTATTGGGCATTTTTGTTTTTTCAGCTTGTGGAAACCCGCAGCAGGTGGTTGACGAGTTGAACGAGATGTCGTATGACTTCCACTACCGTTCGCTCGATTCCACGCGTGTCTATGCCGAACGGGCGCTTCAGCAGGCTGGCGACTACGATGCGGGTAGGGCAGAGGCACTCAACAACTTGGCTTTCTACAGCATCGTCAAGATGGAGTATACGCGTGCCTACGAGCTGCTCGACAGCATCAACACCAACAACCAGATTGAGCTGCTTGTGGCCGATGTGCAGCGCATGCGCCTGTGCCAGCGTGAGTCGAAGAACAAACTCTTCTACGACTATCGTGAGCGTGCCCAACGGCGCATCAATCGCATCAAGGAGGAGTTGTCGCGACTCAACGACCATCAGCGTCGCCGCTTTGTCTATGCCGAGAGCGAGTTCCACATCGTGGAGTCCACCTATTTCTATTATGTAGGACTCACCGAGGAGTCGGTCGACGCCATTGAGCATATCGACCCCAATGGCTACCTCGAGGCCGATACCGCCCAGCTGCTCAACTATCTCTACAACATCGGTGCCGGCGGTATCGTCGAGGAGGAAACCACCGAGGCTATTGCCGATGTGGAGTTCTCCTATCTCGTCAGGTGTTACCAGCTGGCTATAGCGCGAGGCTACCCGTTCTTCGAGGCACAGGCGTTGCAAGGCATGGGCGAGCATCTCGAGAACATACAGTTCATGAATTGGTTCGTGGCAAACAATGCTCCCGCACTCGCGTTGGTTAATCCCGTCAACATGCCCGACACGCTGTTGGCAGGCTATCTGGCACAACAGGCGCTCGACATCTTCACCGCCTATGGCGATGTCTATCAGACCGCAGGTGCCTATCGTACGCTCGCCGAGTGCTACTGGAGCATCAAGGACTACCAGTCGGCAGAGATCTGTCTGCTGAATGCGCTGGAGAAGGATACCGCCATCAACCAGGCACCCGACCTCGTGGCAAGTATTCGCGAGCAGCTCAGCCTGGTCTATTCAGCCATCGACGACAAGCCGCGCAGCGACTACAACCGCAACCTCTTCCTCGACATGCAGGAACAGACGCGACAGGACCGGCAGCTTGAGGCACGCTACGGCCAACTGCAGATTTCGGCCCGTCAGCTCAATCTCATGCTCGTAGCCGTTGTGCTGATGATCGGACTGCTCATCTTCCTGCTCTTCATCTTCCATCGCATGCGACGCAGGAAGGACCGCGACTTCTCCATTGTCTCCCTGCTCGAACCGCTTGAGGAGTGGAAGCAGAAGACGCTGGAGCACACGAAGCATCTCGAGGAGCAACATGAGGAACTCGATGAGCAGACAGGTCTGATGCGACAACAGCTCATTCAGAACAAGGAGCGCAACCTCGAACAGCGAGCGAAAGTGTCGCTGGCCAACAGCATCATGCCGTTTGTCGACCGCATAGCCGGCGAGGTGAACCGCCTGATGCGGCAGAACGGCCGCAGCGACTCGCAAGAGGTACGTGCCGAGCGCTTTGCCTATGTTGCAGAGCTCACCGACCGCATCAACGACTATAACGACGTGCTCACCAAGTGGATTCAGATGCGACAGGGCGAGGTGAGTCTGCGCGTGGAGAGCTTCCCCCTGCAGGAACTCTTCAACATTGTGAAGCGTGGCCGTATGGGCTTCCGCATGAAGGGCATCGACCTTGTCGTGGAAGATACCGAGAGCGTGGTGAAGGCCGACAAGACGCTCACGCTCTTCATGATCAACACCATTGCCGACAATGCCCGTAAGTTCACGCCCGAGGGTGGGCGAGTGACCATTGCCGCTTCGACTACCGACAGCTATGTCGAAGTCTCCGTTTGCGATACGGGTATCGGTCTCACGAAAGAGCAACAGGAAACGGTGTTCAAGCCTCAGGCAGCACCCAAGGCAGGCGCGCACGTCGATGCTAGCGAACTGAAGCCGTCGTCTGCGGCTGGCGTTTCACCCAGCGTTGAGGGCACAGCCGTCGCTCCCTCTCATGGGTTTGGTCTTCGCAACTGCAAGGGCATCATCGAGAAATATCGCAAGCTGAGCAAGATCTTCAGCGTCTGCGACATCGGCGTGGAGAGCGAGCTGGGCCGCGGAAGCCGCTTCTTCTTCCGTCTGCCGCTGGGACGCGCCATCATGACACTTCTTTTGCTGCTCTCGCTGGGCACGGCTTTCGCCCAGAAGGACGACCCCTTCATGCGGAAGGCAGGACAATATGCCGACAGCGCCTATAGTTGTAACATTCAAGGCCGCTTCGGCGAGACATTGCTCTATGCCGACAGCTGCCGCCGCTGCCTCAATGAATTCTACCACAAGCTCAATCCGCAAGGCTCGGCTCTGATGGTCGACTATGCCGATCATGCCGATCTGCCTGCCGAACTGCAATGGTACCGCGACAGCCTTCCTGCCAACTACGACATCATTCAGAGTATCCGCAACGAGAGTGCTGTGGCTGCGTTGGCACTCCATCAGTGGAATCTCTACCAATATAATAATAAGGTGTACACGCAGCTCTTCCGCGAAATGTCGGCCGATAAGTCGATAGCCAGCTATTGTCAGGTCATGCAGAAGTCGGAAACCAACAAGAACGTGGCCATCATCCTGCTTGTCCTGCTGCTGCTCAGCATCTTTCCCGCCTACTATTTCCTCTACTACCGCCACATGCTCGACTATCGCTACAGCGTGGAGCGCATCAACGGCATCAACAAGGTGCTGCTCAGCGGCGTGTCGGCAGAAGAAAAGCTGCAACAGATCAACGATCTTTGGAGCAAGAAGGCGCAGATCGGCAGCACGGAACACGAGCCGCTCAACGCTGTGGTCAGTCAGATTTGCGAGGCGCTGGAGTCGGCTATCACGATGGAGAACGACCAGCACACCACCATCGACCTCGCACGCGATGAGTTGCGGAAGGTCGATTTCGAGAACGACCGCTTGCACATCAGCAACAACGTGCTCGACAACTGCCTGTCGACGCTGAAGCACGAGACGATGTACTTCCCCTCGCGCATCTGTCAGCTCGCCGACGGCTCCGACGAAAATCTCACAGCACTTGCCGAGGTGACCGACTACTACAAGGACCTCTACACGATCCTCACCATGCAGGCTACACGTGCCGCAGAAGGCTTCGCACGCATCGACCGCGACCTCTTCGACTATCTGCTTGCCATCCTGAAGCGCTATGGAGGAGAGGAGAAGGAAGTAGGTGCGAAGCAGAATGACCCCAACTACCTGAAGATCAGCATCCCGCTGACGAAGCTTTCGCTCACTCCCAAACAGGCCGCACAGCTCTTCACGCCCTTCACCGTCAACGTGGACTTCCTGCTCTGCCGACAAATCATGCGCGACTTCGGCGAGGCTGGCAGCGCGCGCGGATGCGGCATTCAGGCGGTTTTGCCCGAAGGTAGCGACCATCCCACGATTGAAATAACATTAACAAAACAGATATGGAACCATTTAAAGTAATCATTGTCGAGGACGTTCCCCTCGAACTCAAAGGCACGGTGGGTATCTTCCGCAACGATATCCCTGAGGCCGAGATTATCGGAACAGCAGAAAACGAACCTGCCTACTGGCGTCTTCTCAAGCAGCAGTTGCCCGACCTGGTGCTGCTCGACCTGGGCTTGGCCGGTTCTACCACCATCGGTGTGGAGATCTGCCGCCACACCAAGGAAGCCTATCCCCATGTGAAAGTCCTCATCTTCACGGGCGAGATTCTCAACGAGAAGCTGTGGGTCGACGTGCTCGATGCCGGTTGCGACGGTATCATCCTGAAGAGCGGCGAACTGCTCACGCGTGGCGATGTGTCGAGTGTGATGGACGGCAAGCGCATGGTCTTCAACGAGCCCATCCTTGCCAAGATCGTCGAGCGCTTCAAGCGTAGCGTAGGCTCGCAGCTGATGCGCCAGGAGGCACTCATCGACTACGAGATCGACGAGTACGACGAGCGTTTCCTCCGTCATCTGGCACTGGGTTATACGAAGGAGCAGATCACCAATCTGCGCGGTATGCCCTTTGGTGTGAAGAGCCTCGAGAAGCGGCAGAACGAACTCGTGCAGAAACTATTCCCAGATGCCGGCGGCCGCTACGGAATCAATGCCACACGACTGGTGGTGCGTGCTCTGGAATTGCACATCCTTGACATCGACAATCTGCAACCTGATGAGAACTAAGAAGATATTCGGCGCGCTCGTGGTGGTGCTGTTGGCCGCATGGCTGCTGCTCATCCTCGTGTCGTGGCTCATTGCTGCCGCAATGCCACAGTCGGCTGTCCACTCGCTACTCAGCAATGAGGGACTGCGCTGGCTGTTCGGCTCGCTCATGCAGAACCTCTCTACACCCGTGCTCCCGGCCCTGCTGCTAGTGAGCATGGGGTGGGGGTGTCTCGATGCGAGCGGACTGCTGCAACTGCACAGCCCAACTACCTATCGGCAGCGGTTCGCCTTGCGTCTGGTTGCAATCGAGCTGGCCGTCATCGTCGTGGCTCTCCTCCTGCTCACAGCCATCCCTCATGCACCATTGCTCAGCGCTACAGGCGTGCTCTTTCCCAGTAGTTTCTCCGATAGCCTGCTCCCCCTCGTCTGCATCATTGTGATCATCACATCACTCACCTATGGCTATGCCAGCGGGAAGTTCACCTCTTTCCAGATGCTCATCGATGCCCCCGTCGCCGGCATCCGCAAGGCAAGTCCTCTGTTCCTCCTCTACGTCATCGCGGCAGAGCTCTACGCTTCGTTCTGCTTCGTCTTTTAATTCACCGACCGAACAGTTCGAACAGATAACAGTTAGAATCCTGACACCCCTCCCCCTAGATGGTTACTCTGATTAGAACTTACTTATTCTATATATATTATTAGAAGAATATATATATAATAAGTAAAAGTATTTTACAAATAGAGTTTGTGGGTTCGTGAAGGCAAAAAACTGCAGTCAACTGTTACGAACTGTTCGGCGATAGGGTATTCAAAAATCGAACTGTTATCTGTTCGAACTGTTCGGATGTATGGTATTCAAAAATCGAACTGTTATCTGTTCGAACTGTTCGCCCCGACTCATATGGGACACACTGCCCTCCTTCTTGGCGAGAATAACCACATTTAAATTTCTTAACAAAAAGCAATCAATTCTTTAAAAGATTTTTGCAAGCCACGCACCTTCATTTTTGGAGGTTGGCTCAGAATGTTGTATCTTTGCACTTGCAAGCAGGTCGCAATCGTGTGTGTGAGCTGCAACCTGCATCAAAGCCATCATCAGCTAATCGAGAGCTATGCTCCTTTCCCTCTAGAGCTATGCTCCACAACATATAAAGCAGTGCTCCGTTGCCCCGAAAGCACTGTTCCCCAATATATAGAGCTATGCTCCATTCGCACTAGAGCTATGCTCCATCCCCTCAGGATCTATGCTCCGCAATTCTTACCCCAGCACCCCTGCGAAGGTGAAGCAGTCGGGGAAGGTTTGTTCAAGTTGCTGCGGCACGGAATGGAATAGCCCGAAGAGGGCACTGCCGCTACCACTCATCTGCGCATAGACGGCCCCCATGTCGTAGAGCTTCGCCTTGATGCAGGCAAGTTGCGGGTGGATAGCGAAGAGCGGCGGTTCGAAGTCGTTGGTGAGCAGATTGCGCCATTCGCTGACAGGCATCCTGACCACATCGCGGCAACAGACTTCTGGCTTGCGAGGCGTGATGGCGGCATAGGCTTCGCGGGTGGACACGGCGACAGGCGGTTTCACGATGGCGATGTAGAGGTCGCGGAGTTGCTCTCGCAAGTCCTCCAAGGGTTCAAGCTGTTCGCCGATTCCTGTGGCGTAGGCAGGCTCGGCGGTGATGAAGAAGGGGCAGTCGGCACCCAGTTTCGTGGCATATTCCTGCAGTTTGCGATTGTCGATGCCGAGTTGAAACTCTTCATTGAGCAGGCGAAGCATGAAGGCCCCGTCGCTAGATCCTCCCCCCATTCCTGCCTGCGAGGGGATGTCCTTGTGCAACTCGATGCTGACGGGTGGCAGGTTGTAGTCGGCAGCCAGCAGTTTGTAGGCACGCACGACAAGGTTGCGGTCGGGTGGACAGTCGAGAGGCGGATACGTCGATAGGTTGAGACTATGAGACGGCGTTGCTTCGAGGGTGTCGAAGATCGGAACGGGGTAGAAGACGGTCTCAAGGTTATGATAGCCGTCTGGACGGCGTGACACGATGTTGAGTCCTAAGTTGACTTTTGCACAGGGATGGAGGAGCATAATATGTAATGGTTCAATGCGCCTGCGGCGCGGTTTGTGAGAGTAATCAAAACTATCAACTGTTAACTATAAACTACACAGTTGCTTGTAGGGACAGGTGGCGCAGCGGGTGCGGTCCTGTGTGGGTTCGAAGGCCAGTTGCCGGTTGTAGATGTCGTCGAGCACCTGACTGAGCATTTCCATAAACGGCTCCCGATACTCTTCAATATCTTCGATGGCTGTTTTGCCGATACTCAGAATAGGACTCTTGGCCATCGCTGTTGCATGTTGAATGTAAAGCAAGGCGGGAGCGACCTTTTGCTGGTTGTGCTGCTTCACCATGATGGCATAGAGCATGGTCTGCAGAAAATAGTCGGAGTGGGAACTATCGATGTTCTCGCCAGAGAAGATGGCTTCCAGCGAGGCGATGTCGTTGGCCAATTTGCTGCCAGTCTTGTAGTCGACCACTCTGATCTGTCCGTCCTTTTCGTCGAGTCGGTCGATTTTTCCAAACAGAATCGTGCCTGTTGGTTCCACTTTCATATCTACGGGCAGCTCATTGCCGAGGATTCTGAATGGCGTGTACTGGCTGTCAATCTTCAATAGTTGCTGAACGTAGCTGATGATGACCTTGCGATTGATGAATTGCAGGCCGTTCAAGTCGGTGATTTTGCACGACAGCTCTTTGCATAGTACGGCATCGACAATTCGCTCAATCTCTGATGGATTGTCGAGGTAGTAGGCAAGGTCGTCGGCCTTGACGATGGGGCTTCTCTGCAGCAGGGTGTCATAGATCACGCGTGCCGACTCGTGGAAGATGTTTCCAAACGTGCGGTGGTCAATATCGTCGTCAAGGGGCTGGTCGCTTTCCTTCAGATTCATGATGTATTTATAGAAGAATCGCAGCTGACAGCGCAAATAGGTGTTGATGGCTGTGGGCGACATTCTCTTCATCTTCTGCAGGCGTTCCACGACCAGCGGCGTTTTCTCCATCCGCTCTGAACGGCCAGGCATAGCATTCTGGCCTGCCTGAAGCGACTGGCGATGGATCTGGCACGGACTCTCGACAAGCAACTGCAGCATGAAACGGCTCATCTCGCCTGTCTGTCCGTCTTCGGTTGCATTGTTATAGGTCAGCGTGATGTCGGAAGCCCGCTGCAGCAACCGATAGAAATAGTAGGCATAGATGGCCACCTTGTGGTCGATGGTAGTCAGGTCGTAGGCCTTGCGGACAGAGTAGGGGATGAACGACGAGTCGTTGATGCCGTGCGGGATGTTTCCCTCGTTGCACGAGAGCAGCAGCAGATGGTCGAAGTCGAGGTTTCGCGTTTCCAGCACGCCCATGATTTGTATTCCCTCGACAGGCTCGCCGTGGAAGGGGATACTCGTCGAGTTGACGATCTGAGAGAGCAGGCGCCGGAAGGTTTGCACGTCGGTAACAAGGTCGCCGCCCGCCATGAGCTCATGCAGTCGGTTGACGGTGGTGTAGAACTTGAAAAGCGACTCTTGGAAGAACGGGTCGTCGACCGTCTGCTTGGTGGCGGCTCCTATCTGTTGCAGTATCTGCAGCAGCCACAGTGAGAGCGTGTCGGGCTCTGTGTCAGCACATTCGGGCAGCTCGTCGGGCAGGTATTGCATGTATGGATGGTGCTGCAGGCGCTCTTGTAGCCTTCTCTTGCGGCGCGGGTTTGAAGAGAGTTGGTAGTCGAGGAGCTGACTGATGAGCGACATGAAGGGCGACTGCGCCAGCGGGTAGCCGGTTGTGACGTTTGCCTTCACCACTTCCGGCGGAAGGTTGTGGATGACGCTTGGCAGCAGGCTCTCATCGCAGAGAACGATGGCTGTGCGGCGTCCTGCGGCAATGCGGTCCTTCTGCCTGAGCCAATGGGCGACATAGCGCGCCTGTGCATTCTCTGTAGATGACGAGATGTAGGTGATGTCCTTGTTTGTCAGGAAATTGCCATAGATCTCGCTGTTGTCGATGTCGAGCTCGTTGGGGAAGTGCTCCAGATACTTGCCGATGTAGTGGCCGGCTTCCGACTTCATGTAGTAATGGTCGAAGTCCCAATAGAAACGAGCCTTGCCCTGATGCTGCAGGAATTGGAAAAGCGTCTGCTCCACTTTGTTCACCATGTTGAAACCAACGAAGATGAACAGGTCGAACTGGCGCCCCATCGTCTGCAGGAAAATCTGTCTGCCATCGTCGGTGGCGAGCTGGCTGGCTACCTGGCGATAGAGAGCTCCCTCGTAGGCGAGTCCTTGTTCGTGTAGACGTTGGTTGTAGGCTGCGTAGATGTCGTAGATGCGGCTCCACAGCTTCAGGAAACGCTTTTTCAACTCGGTGTCCTGATCGTCGGAGAAGTTGCTGAAGAACTTCTTGAGCCGTTCTTTCTGCTTTTCGGAGAGGTAGCTCAGGTCGTCGTATTCATGGATGTCGCGCAGGTTGGCAAACACCTTCTTCGGGTCGGCCATATTCTTGTCGATATCGTCGAAGTCGGAGATGAGCAGCTGCCCCCATCCATAGAAATGATCGAGCGTCTCGTTGATGTCCGTTATGGTCGTGAAGACCTTGTGCAGGTCGCAGACAAGCTTGATGGGGTCGGCCGTAGTCAGCGTGGTGTTCTTCTGGAAGAGTTCGCTGATGGTGAGGTAGGTCGGACTCCAGATGGGCCTTTCAACCTGGCTTGCCAGACATTCGTTCATGAACAGCGATGCACGCTTGTTGGGGAAGACGATGGCGATGCGCGAGAGGTTGTCGCCGTGCTTGCGCAGGATGTCTTCGGCTACGTATGTGAGGAATGATCGATGTGTCATCATTGTCTTCAAGGTTAGGATTAAACGTTTTCCACTGGAACGATCTTATTGCTATAGACGTACCACAAATAGCCCTGTACGCGAGGATATCCCATTTCCGTGAGCTTCGTCATGTAGCGCTGCACCTGTGTGATATAATCATCGTTAGGCTTGCCGAACTTGAAGTCGATGACGATGAACTGACTGCCGTCGGTGATGGCTCGGTCGGGGCGGTGTTCGATGACACGCTGCTCCTGGTGGTCGTATTCAAGAATCGCACATTCGTTGTAAACCTCCCAGCGGGGAGAGAACCAGTCGGCAACCTGCTGGCTGCGCAGCCGGTCGTCGATCATGTTGATGAGCTTCTGGCGAGTCAGCTCGTTTCCATAGAGAACGCCTTGTTCCTCCAGATGGGTGAGCGCTGCAGGAATGTCGTCGGTTGTGCGTATGTTCGAGAAGACGCTGTGCAGGATGTTGCCGAGGTTGATATACATCTTCTGCCGTTCTTCCTCTTCGTCGCCCTCGATGAAGTTGCGGCTCTGATTGCTCTGCTTGAACGAGGTCTTCACAGGAAAGCTTTCCAACTCAACATCGACAGTAGTGGATGGAAGAAGGAACACGTTCTTGGTCTCTTTCTTCTTCTCCTTCAGTTTTGTTTCCAATTGTCCGTATTCAAAGAAGACGGGGTCCTTTTTCTTTTCCTTATCTTTTTTGTCGCCATCGGCGCTGATGCCTGTCAGACAGCTGCCGGCGAGTTCTTTGGCAACACTCGCGATACATTTCTCGATGATGTCAGAGCGGCCCGCGCTGTTGCTCCTGCGGCCTACGACGAACATGTTGTCCTTGGCGCGCGTGAAGGCAACATAGAGAAGGTTCAGGTTGTCCACCATGTTCTGCAGATGCTCGTGCTGGTATGCCTTCTCGTAGATGGTACCCTTCATCTGAGTAGCACTGAAGTCGACAGGAATGATGGGGAGCTTGTTGAATGGCTCTGCGTCGTCTGGCAGTTCACACCAGATGAGTGAGCTCTTCTCCAGCTTCCAGTCGCAGAAGGGCAGAATGACGTGTGGGAATTCCAAGCCTTTGCTCTTGTGGATGGTGAGCAACCTGATGCCGTCGGAATTGTCGCTTTGTATGGACTTCTTATGCAGGCTCTCGTTCCACGCGTCGAGGAATGTCTGTATGTCGGCAATGTTGTCGTTGATGAAACTGCTGAGCTGGTCGAAGAAAGCACAGACGTAGGCACTCTGCTCTGAGAGTCTGCTGATCTGGAAGATGTCGAACAGCCGCTCGGCAAGCTCGTATAAAGGCATCGAGAGTAGTTCCTCACGATGGTTGGCATAGTTGGCTGGCAGCAGGTCGTCGAGCTTGGTAATGTCGGCAAAGAGTTCGTCGTCCGACTGCGCTGACTTCAGCACCTTCACCTGATAGAGTTTGCAGAGTGTTGCCTTGCCCAACTCGTCCTGTGGATTTGCCAACGTATAGAGCGCCTGCACCATGATGTTGACGGCATCGGAGGCATCGAGGCAGAACGCTTCGTTGGACACCAGTCGCACTTCTGGCATCTGTTCCATCAGATACTCGGCAATTCTCTGGATAGTATGGTTCGATCTGACGAGAATCGCGATCTCGCTGTCCTTCGCACCAATTGCATGCAGTTCCTCGATATAGGTCTTGATGCGTTCAAAGGTCGTAGCCCGATAGTCGTCGCCCGTGAGCAGTTCCACACGAACATAGCCTGTATGGGGCACCTTGTCGAGAATCTCCTGTTTCAAATCCTTGTAGGCCTTCTTCAACTGTTCGGCTTCGGTCGCGTTATCGACAGCCAACTGTTTGTATTCCTCCTCGCTGGCTGCTTTGAAGAAAGCATTGTTGAATTTGATCATCCTGCGCGACGAACGGCGGTTGACAGAGAGCGGCAACGAATGAATCTGACTGGAGTCGAACTCGTTTTCGATGTCGTTGAGCAGTCGCCAGTCGCCAGAACGCCACCGATAGATGCTCTGCTTGACATCGCCTACGATGAGGTTCTTCGAATCCTGATGGCTCAGGCATTCTTTCAGCAGCACTTTGAAGTTCTTCCATTGTATCGTGCTGGTGTCTTGGAACTCGTCAATCATGATGTGTTCAAGCTCAGAGCCGATTTTCTCATAGATGAAGGGGGAGTCGGAGTCGGCAATCAGGTCGTTGAGCAGCGATTGTGTCTCGCTGAGCATGAAGCGATTCGAGGCGTTGTTGAGTTCCCTGAATCTCGACGCGATACTATTGAGCAGGCGCAGTTGGTTCAGGTGCCCTAACGTGAGACGTGCTGACCTGTAGAGACGGGCCTGTTGTTTTCGTTCCTTCTCTGCATCGATGAGCAGTTGTCCAAGCACGTCTTTCACGGCTTGATAGGCGGTGTTGCCTTCCTTCCTGTTGCTGGCGGTCACCCATGTGTCTGGGTTAAGGATAGCATCGTTGACACGCTTTCCTGCTATCTTATCATCATAGAACAGCCCGTTTTTCAGTTTTATGAAATACCCGCAGACACCCGATGCGCCATTTGAGAAGTCTGAGACATCCAATTGATACCGATTGAGCGTTTCGTCGTATTTATCGGCATATTCCTGCATGGCGTCCTTCGCATGCTTTTGAATGCTTCGCAACGTTTGTGTGTATTGTATGAAGAAACCTTTGCTATGCAGAACTTCATTGAGTTTCTCGCCATTTGCGCGGTAGACGTCCTTGAAAATATTCTGGCCGAACTTCTTGATGGCTCCTATGACGTTCCACGAGTGGTCGTCGTCGATCGATTCACGGATGTAATCGAGTATCCAGCCGAGTTCCAAGCTGGTCGTGTCGAGCGTGTCGATGAGGTCGTCGACGGCTTGTTCCTCTACCTGGTCGTCATTAAGGGCAACACGCAGGTTGGCAGTGAGGTCGAGTTCGCGAGCCAGATTGCGCAGCACCCCTTGGAAGAATGCATCGATGGTCTCCACGCGGAAATAGCTGTAGTTGTGGATGAGGTTTGTCAAGGCGGCAGCAGCTCTTTTGGATGCCACTTCCTCAGAGATGCCCAGGTCGGCGGTGACACGATCCATGTAGTCGGCACTATCGTCGAGACGTTTCGAAATTCCATACAGCTGACTGAGGATTCGGGTCTTCATCTCTTCGGTGGCCTTGTTGGTAAAGGTCACAGCGAGTATTTTATTATAGGAAGACGGGTTGGCAATGAGCAACTTGATATATTCCACAGCCAGGCGGAAAGTCTTGCCTGTGCCAGCGCTTGCCTTATAGACGGTTAGTATTCCCATATTTATGTCATTTGAGCCTTTTCATTATTTCTTGTTACCACTTTCTGAACAGTTCGAATCCGAAGGTGCATCCGATGCGTTCGAAATGTCCGTTGCGGTTGCCGACAAACAGCGCCAAAGAGGCGAGGCGGGTGGTGAATCCGTAGCCAAACTCCACGTATGGCTTCAGCTCTTCGGCCAACACCGATCCCAAATAGACGCGCTCCATCTCGATGAAATGCCCGCACCAGGGTATTCGGCTGGCTACAAGGAGCGGCGATTCGTAGGTGACATTCGAACGGATGTAATAATCAGATGAGTTGTACCACGAACTGCGCAACAATTCGAACTCTCCGCTCCAGTCGTCGTTCCATCCTCCGCGCAGGTTGTTCTGTCGGAAGTTGGTAAAGTCCAGAAAGTATTGCTTGCCGGATTTCATCGAATACAATCCTCCGCCGAGCCGCATCGACAGCGCTTGAAGACTTGGCAGCCGATGAATGTACGAGCCGTCGATCTCCCAACGCTCGTAAGCACCGTCGGACCCGAGGAAGCCTTTGATGCCTCGCTCGTAATCGAGTGTGATCGCAGGTCCGTACCAGCCTGTCGGCCGATACTGCACCTCAATTCTTGGAGCCGATGTGCGATAGGTGTATTTAAGCCCGAGCTGCTTGAATCCCTCCTTGTCGATAGCGTCGCGTTTGTGGAAAGTGAAGCCGACGTTGAAGCTCCAGTTGTCGGAGATATCGTAGTTGTTATAGATTCTGATAAAGGTATCTCTGAAATAGTCGAGCCGCGTCTGTGCCAGACGGAGCGAGTCGACGTATTCCTCTTCGAAGTCTTTGGCGATTTCCGAGCTATAGACGTGCCGCCCATGATCGATATCGACGGCAAAGAAAGCATGTCGGCGCTTGTTGTAATTGAAGCGGAACGGAACGTAATAGTAGAACTGCTTCTGCTTAAAGCTGTAACCCGACTTGAAGCGCAGCGACACATCGCGATTTGGAGTGAAGTCGTAGCTAGTGCGGATGTCGAACTTATAGACAACACCTCGGCGGTCGCTATAGCCGAAATAGAGCGGGTTGAAGATGGGGCTGATGCGCAGATACCCTTGGTCGTTGACGCCGAATCTCGATCTGATACGATTCAGCAGATGGTCGCCGAGAATGTCCCAGAACACATACTTCGCAAGGTTCTTCTGGGCAGGCGTCTGATGCGGCAGGGTGTCGAGAGCCATCTGTTCCTGTCGGTAGAGTTGTTCCTTGAAGTATCTCTTGAAAACCGTATCCTCCTCAGCCGTGAGCGGTTCGGGACGGATTCTGCTCATAGTTCCCCTGATGATGGAATCAGTATCGGTCGCTCTGCCGTAGACGAGGGAGAGACTGTCTTCGACGGGGATGTCCATTCCATAATGACAGAGATAGCTGGCCGTGATGTGACTGCCTATGAACTTGAAGCGTCCGTTCATCTCACAACGCTTGGGTAGGAGAGAGGTCAGCCCTTCGTCGCCCATCTGTAGCGACAGACGGAAGCGGAGCATGTCGTATTCGCCGTAGAAGTCGACCGAAATGATGCGGCCAGTAGCCATCTCCACCGTTGCTCGGCCTGAAACGAGCTGCGTGTTGTCGACCTTCGCCTTGAAGATCACCTTAGCATGATAGTTGTCGAGATAAATGGTTTTATAGTTATAGAAACGGCGATTCACCTTGTTGAATGGCGAAAGAATTTCCTTGTCGATGATAGTAGTGTGGTAGATTTCGGGAGTGAGGTATCGCAGAATGGTGGTAAGGGTGCGTCGTCGATGAGGAATGGTGTTGATGTCGAGCACGCGCTTCGATTCGTAATGGCCGTAACCGTGAAAAATAATCTTGTCGTAGAACTCGCCGGCAAAACTACGGGCGCCTCCGTGAGCGATGCCGTACATCGTGGGAACGGCCATCAGGATGGGGTTGCGCTTCTTGGTATTGATGAAGAATCGCTGATAAGCATAGGTGTGAGTGCCTGCGATGTTCGATGTGTCGATGCTTTCGGCGTAGCGGAAGATGCGGTTGATGACGGTAGTGTCTTGTCTGACCCTGCCTGAAATGCTATCGGCTGAGAAAAGCAGCACAGATAGAAGAATGATAAAAAAATATCTTTGCATTCCCATCGAAATGCAAAGATACGATTTATTTTTTTATTTTCCCGAATTTATCGGAACTTTTTATCCTAAATATTTCATTAGGATTCTGGCGTTGCCGCTATCGCGAAGCTTGGCAATGCTCTTTTCGCGTATCTGACGCACACGCTCGCGGGTAAGCCCCAGCTTGTCGCCAATCTCTTCAAGACCCTTCTCAGGACCGTCGATACCGAAGCACTCGCAGATGATGGTGCGCTCGCGTTCTTTCAGAACCTTGTTGAGCACCGTCTTCAGTTCGAGAGCCATCGACTCGTGGTCAACCTGTCGGTCGGTACGGCTATCGTCGCCAGAAGGCATCACGTCGAGCATGCAGTTGTCCTCACCATCTTGGAACGGAGCATCAATACTTACATGGTGACCGTCGGCCATCATGCTCTGACCGATCTTCTCCTCGTCGAGCTTTGTAGCTTCTGCCAGCTCAGAGACGGAGGGATGACGCTGGTTCTCCTGCTCGAACTTGTTGATTTCGTGATTGATCTTGTTGAGCGAGCCCACCTGGTTGAGGGGAAGTCTTACGATACGGCTCTGCTCGGCGATGGCCTGAAGAATGCTCTGTCGAATCCACCACACAGCATACGAGATGAACTTGAAGCCACGTGTCTCATCGAATTTCTGAGCTGCTTTGATCAAGCCGATGTTTCCCTCGTCGATTAAGTCGGTCAGCGTGAGTCCCTGATGCTGGTATTGCTTGGCTACCGATACGACAAATCGCAGATTGGCGGTGACCAATTTATCCTTGGCAAGTTCGCCATCAGGACCGCCCCTCTTAATTTTTTGTGCCAATTCAATCTCCTCATCAATAGAAATCAACGGTGCACGACCAATTTCAACTAAGTATTTGTCCAAGGCTTCGCTTGAACGGTTTGTAATGCTTTTCTGAATCTTTAATTGTCTCATCTATCCCTTCAAATAATACATCTAAATGCTTGATAATCAAGCTTGTATGCGCAAAATTTTACGTAAAAGTGCTGCAAAATTACTAAAAAAACAGTAATGTTGTTATTTCTGTTAACGTTTTTTTGCAAAAAAGTGTGTCTTCTGCTAATGCTTGAAATGAGGTATTTGTGTGTAAAAGTCTGTCTGTCAACACTATAGCTATGCTCTGTATGCTATGGAGCTATGCTCCGTATGATGTGGAGCAATGCTCCGTATGATGTGGAGCAATGCTCTGTAAGTAATGGAGCGATGCTCCGTAAGGTGCAAAGCTATGCTCCATCTGAGGGGGAGTCATAGCCTTGCATGCATAGAAGGGCAAAGTGTGTCTTGTGGAGGTTACACCAGATATTGCGAGCTGATGCTCTCGTTGTTGACAACGCGGCGGATGGTCTCAGCAAACATGTCGGCTACCGACAGCTGCTTCACCTTCGAGCAACGGTTGGTATAGGGGATAGAGTCGGTGAAGACAATTTCCTCGAGTGCCGATTCCTGCACTCTGTCGGAAGCCGGACCGCTCATGACGCAATGCGAGGCACAGGCGCGAACACTCTTGGCTCCGCTTGCTATCATCAGGTCGGCAGCCTTGGTGATGGTGCCGGCTGTATCGACCATATCGTCGATGATGACAACGTTCTTTCCCACCACATCGCCGATGATCTGCATAGTGGCGACAACGTTGGCGCGGGCACGAGTCTTGTTGCACATCACGAGCGGACAACCCAGGTATTTGGCATAGGTGTTGGCTCGCTTCGAACCGCCTACGTCGGGCGAGGCCACGCATAGGTCGTCGAGTCGCAGGCTCTGCAGATAGGGGAGAAGTACGCCGGAAGCATACAAGTGGTCGACAGGCACGTCGAAGAATCCCTGAATCTGGTCGGCGTGAAGGTCCATCGTGATGACGCGGTTCACGCCAGCTACGCTCAGCAGGTCGGCCACGAGCTTTGCTCCGATGCTCACGCGAGGCTTGTCCTTACGGTCTTGGCGAGCCCATCCGAAGTAGGGGATGACGGCATTGATGGTTCGGGCCGACGCTCTCTTGGCAGCATCGATCATCAGGAGCAGCTCCATCAGATTGTCGGAGTTCGGGAAGGTGCTTTGCACGAGGAAGATGTCGCGCCCGCGAATGGATTCTTCGTAGGAAACGGCAAACTCGCCGTCAGAGAACTTCGTCATGACCATTTTGCCAAGCGGGCACCCCAGGCTGGCACAGATCTTCTCTGCCAGATAGCGGGTCTTCGTCCCTGAGAACACGTAATAAGAGTTGATGTCACTCATTTCTTTCTGATTATTATGTTTATGTATTTGTTGACGTGATTATCCGGCTGCCTTTCTGAGCTTCTCGAAATGCGCGATGAGCTCCTTGTAGTCCTGGTGGTTGTGGATGTCGAAGCGGTTCCAGAGGTCGCCGCAGATGACAACTCCTCCGAAGCCCAGGTCGCGGGCTATCTGTATGTTCTCGAGCTGCATTCCACCGAGCGCGTAGACGTGTTTGTCGATGAGTCCTCGCTTGGCGGCTTCCTCCAGTTGCTGAAGGGTGAACGTCGAGGTCTGTTCCTTGAACTCGATGCAGTTGAAGATGTTCTTGAGGAATACATACTGCGATTTCTTCTTCATCTCCTTGAGCCGTTCGATGTCGCAGCAGCTGCGCGTGATGTTTCCCTTATATCCCACAGGCTTCTCCATATCCATATCTTCGATGTGAATGCCGGCGAGGTTGTATTCGTTTTTCAAGTAGTAATGCTCGTGCACGGTGATGCGCCGATGGTGTTCCTCAGGCAATAGTGTCAGCAGCCGCTCGCAGTACATGGGGGCAGAGTCGGGCTTGTAGAGGTGCAGATTGTCCATTCCCTCGTCGAAGAGAGAGGACAGTATTTTGTCTTCTTCCACGAAAAATGTGGATTTTGTCATTATTGCAAGTTTCATAGTCTGCACTTTATAGATGCTTTCTCGGCAATGTTGCCGAAATCTTGTGCAAATATAGTGAATTTCTCTTAAACCTGCAATAATAATCGGCAAAAAAACTTAGATTGACATTTTTTTACTATCTTTGCATCGCCTATAACATATAATCAAGGTTCTAAATGAAAGTAGATTCTCTGACTTACGACAACGTGCATGAACCTATGTACGTGATGGAAGAAAGCCTGTTGCGAAGGAACTTGTCGCTCATCAGCAGCGTGGCAAAGGCTGCCGACGTGGAAATCATCCTTGCGTTCAAGGCATTTGCGCTCTGGAAGACGTTCCCTATCTTCCGCGAATACATTTCGGCAACAACAGCCAGCTCGCTCTCTGAGGCAAGGCTGGCGGCAGAGGAATTCGGTTCACCTGCCCACAGCTATTCGCCCGCCTATACCGACGATGAAATCCGCGATTTCGCACGCCTCTCGAGCCATCTAACGTTTAATTCGCTTTCCCAGTATGAACGGCATCGTGATGCTGCAAGGCAGGCAAATCCAGACATCAGCTTCGGATTGCGCGTGAATCCGGAATATTCCGAGGTCGAGACGGAACTCTATAACCCCTGTGCACCAGGCACTCGCTTCGGCGTTTCGTGCGATAAGCTTCCTGCCCGGCTGCCCGACGATATCGAGGGATTCCATGTTCATTGTCATTGTGAGAGTAGTGCCGACGAGTTCCAGCGCTCTTTGGCTGAGATAGAGAAACGCTTCTCCCCTTGGTTCTCGCAGCTGAAATGGATAAACTTCGGCGGCGGCCACCTGATGACGCGCAAGGACTATGATACGGACTTGCTGATTTCTCTCCTGCAGGGCGTTCATCAGCGCTATCCCCATCTGCATGTTATCTTAGAGCCTGGCAGCGCCTTTGCCTGGCAGACAGGACCGCTCGTCTCGCAGGTCGTCGATGTCGTCGAGGACAAGGGCATTCGTACGGCCATTCTGAATGTCAGCTTCACGTGCCATATGCCCGACTGTCTGGAGATGCCCTATATGCCTGCCGTCAGAGGAGCCGAGGTTGTCGAAGACGAGGATTCGGATGCGCCTTCCGCTTCCCCCCATATATATAGATTAGGTGGGTGCAGTTGTCTGAGTGGCGACTACATGGGGCTTTGGCGTTTCGACCACGAACTGGAAGTGGTGGAGAACGTCATCTTCGAAGACATGATCCACTATACGACCGTGAAGACGAATATGTTCAACGGCATCAATCACCCGTCGCTGGCGTTCCTCCATAGCGATGGCGAACTGGATATATTGCGCAAATTTACTTACGACGACTATCGGAATCGTATGGACTAAGCAGGTATTTCGGGGAAAAACAAACTTTTTTTGAAAAAAAACTACGAAAAAGTTTGTGGAATCAGAAAAAAGCATTACCTTTGCAACCGCATTTAGAGAAATGCACTTCGAAAGCATAGGGATTACCTGACTCTTTCGAAGGAAAAAAGCGGAAATAGCTCAGTTGGTAGAGCACAACCTTGCCAAGGTTGGGGTCGCGGGTCCGAGTCCCGTTTTCCGCTCAACATTCTGAAACAACACGCGACTACATTATTCGTTAGTCGGTGGCTATTTGCCCAGGTGGCGGAATTGGTAGACGCGCACGTTTCAGGTGCGTGTGCCGCGAGGCGTGCAGGTTCGAGTCCTGTTCTGGGCACACATTCAGTTTCAGAATGTTTACTTGTTGGAGAGGTGGCGGAATTGGTAGACGCGCTACTTTGAGGGGGTAGTGTCAATTGCGACGTGGGAGTTCGAGTCTCCTCCTCTTCACTTGTAAATGTTTAGAGTTTTTCATCTATCGCGGAAATAGCTCAGTTGGTAGAGCACAACCTTGCCAAGGTTGGGGTCGCGGGTCCGAGTCCCGTTTTCCGCTCTTTTTTTTATCAGAGAAACATTTTTTATCAATGAATTTATACTTAAGATATTTCGATAACGAGACATTGGTGACCAGTGTTGACGAAGCTATTGATTTCCTTAGTTCCATTCCCGAAATCGGAATGAATGCCGACTTGGAAGCCGATATCCGCGACTACGTTGCCAGCGACATAGTGTATCCCAAGCGATATAAAGTACGTCCCCGCGTTTATTTCATCCTCATCAAGACCACAGCAGCCACGATGCTCGACTTCAAGCAGAAGAAAGCCCTGCGTCCCAGCCCTGCCAACGCAGCAGCTGCCGACCGTCGTGATCCCGCAGCAGGTGCCGGTGTGCGCCTGGCCGAGTTCCGCGAAGGATGGTACGAGGGAGTTCTCGACTTCAAGCGCGTCGTGCTGATTCCTTCAACAGGCAAGCACGAGTATCGCGACACCCATTTTGTTGCACGCTGCAAGGCCAACTCCGGTCAGGATTGCTACAACCGCATCGTGGAACACCTGCGTGAGCGCGTCGACCATCGTTCGCAATTCCCGTCGGCCAAGGGAAAGAATTTCCGCTTCAAGTATCTTGGAATGTGGAAGTAAAGGGCTTAAAGGGCTTAAAAGGAATAAAGGGCTTAAAGGGCTTATAGAGTTTAAAAGGGCTTAATAGAGAATAGAGTGACATATGAATAAGGTAATGCTCATTGGCAATGTTGGCCAGGAACCCGAAGTGAGATACTATGAAGCCGACCAGGCCGTAGCGCAGATTCGTCTGGCTACGACGGAGCGCGGCTACACGTTGCAGAACGGCACGCAGGTGCCCGACCGCACCGACTGGCACAATGTGGTGTTCTATCGCGGTATGGCCAAGGTCGTTGAGCGTTATGTGCATAAGGGCGACAAGCTGTATGTCGATGGGCGTCTCCGCTATCGTGCCTACGACGACCAGCGTGGTCAGCGCAAGTATGTCACAGAGATTGTCGTTGAAAACATGGAACTGCTCTCTGCCAAGCCTGCTAACGCCAGCGAGGCTTCTCCGTCGGAACCCATCAGCGACCAGCAGCCGAACCAAGGTGGAACCCTTCCGTTTTAACTCATTCTCATAAAACTACGCAGCCTTGGACTTTTCGAGCTTACAAAATATCAATGACTTAGTCGTATTTCAACCGGTTACCATCGGGGTGATCATAGCAGCCGTATTGGCTGCTTTGTTGTTATTTGTCTCCGGTTTCGCAAGCGGTTCGGAGATAGCATTCTTCAGCCTTACCCCAACCGATTTGGCTGAGATCGAAGACGGAAAGACAACCACCGACCAGCATGTGAAGGAGCTTCGAGAAGATAGTGAACGAACTTTGGCTACCATCTTGATAGCCAACAACTTCGTGAACGTCACCATCATCATGCTCTGCAACTTTGTCTTCGCCTCGCTGGTGCACTTCAAGGCTGCGTGGCTCGAGTTCCTTTGCATCACAATCCTCCTTACGTTCCTGCTCCTGCTCTTCGGTGAAATCATGCCGAAGATCTACAGCCGGCAGAATCCGCTGAAGTATTGCCGTCGCTGCGTAGGATTCATCTTGGTGATGCGCCGTTTGTTCTGGCCGCTCGAGACGTTGCTCATGCATAGTGGGGCGCTGGCCGAGAAAGTGGTGCAGCACGAGAATCACGTCCTGAGTGTCGACGACTTGGAGCAGGCACTTGAGCTGACCGACAAGGACGAAATCCGCGAGGAACAGCAGATGCTGAAGGGAATCATCCGCTTCGGCGACGAAACGGCCAAGGAGGTGATGACCAGCCGTCAGGATATCGTCGACCTCGACATCAAGAGCTCGTTTGCCGATGTGCTGCAATGTGTTGTCGAGAACAACTACAGCCGCATTCCCGTCTATCAGGACAACACCGACAACATTCGCGGCGTGCTCTATATCAAGGACTTGCTGCCACACCTGACGAAGCCTTCCAATTTCCGTTGGCAGACGCTCATCCGGCCTCCTTATTTTGTTCCCGAGACGAAGAAGATCGACGACCTGCTGCGCGAGTTCCAGGAGAGCAAGGTGCACATTGCTATTGTCGTCGACGAGTTTGGCGGCACCAGCGGCTTGGTCACGCTCGAGGACATCCTTGAGGAAATCGTAGGCGAGATCAACGACGAGTTCGACGAGGAGGAGAAGACTTATTCCAAGTTGAACTACAACACCTATCTCTTTGAAGGAAAGACCCTTCTGAGCGATTTCTGCAAGATCATCAATGTTCCCGACGATGAATTTGCCGAAGTCGAAGGCGATGCCGATTCGCTCGCAGGCCTGCTGCTCGAGCTGAAAGGCGACTTCCCCAGCATCCACGAGATGATCGACTATGCCAACTACACTTTCGAGGTGATGGCCATCGAGGAACGCCGCATCAGCCGCATCAAGGTCGTTATCCACGAGAAGCCGAAGGACACGACAGGCAAATAAAATCATCCTCAGCATCCCCCATAGCCCCTCCCCCAAAAGGAGGGGTGTTTTGTATCCTCAGGAGCATTGCTCTGTATCCTCGGGAGCAGTACTCCGTAGGTATATAGAGCAGTGCTCTCTATGGTCGGGAGCAGTGCTCCGTAGGGTAGGGAACAGTGCTCTCTTTTGTCTAAAGCAGCGCTCCGTAGGGTTGAGAATAGTGCTCTCTTTGGTCTAAAGCAGCGCTCCGTAGGGACAGGAACAATGCTCTGAAAATATTAAAGTTTTTCTTTAAAAATAATAGCGTAAATATTTAGCTTACAGCTGAATATTGGATGCGGCTCAACAATAAATAATTAACTTTTTTTATTGTATTCTCCTTGCACAATATTTGGATATCTGGAAATTATTTTGTAAATTTGCAGTAGCAAAGATGATGAAGCCTACCCCCTGCCCGGCCTCACCCCTAACCCCTCTCCAAAGGGCGAGGGGAATAATAAGGGAAGGGAGAAGAGAAAGGCCACATGATATGCAAGTCATGATCCTCGCCCCAGGACTTGGCTTCCCAACGAGAAGGGGCTAAAACTTTATTAACCACAGCCCAAGCCCCTGTTACGGCTTCCACCCTTTTGGGGGGATTAGAGGGGGGCAAGAATACATTATGGCAATCAAGTATCGTCTTTACCAGGACAACCGCGCTGAGTCGACGACTCGTGGCAAGTGGTACGCCCGTGCCATCTACCCGAAGACTCCGAAGTGCACCAAGGACCTTGCCCAGATGATTCAGGACAACGTGTCGGTGAAGAAGTCGGATGTCATCGCTGTGCTCGACGAGCTGGTGAACGTCATGAAGCTCTGGCTTCAGGAGTCCTACCGTGTGAAGCTCGATGGCTTCGGATCGTTCAAGATCGGTCTGGCCACCAAGCCTGCCGACACCGCGAAGGACTTCTCAGCCTCGAAGCATGTGGTGGGTTCGCGTGTGAACTTCCAGCCCGAGACCCACTGGTCCAGTGCCAGCGGTGGTCAGCGCAGACGTGTGTTCCTCGATGATCTGCAGGTGGAGGAGACTCCTGAGAATGCAGTCGAGAAGGAAAGCCCCACCCCGTAACCCCTCCCCAGTAGGGAGGGGAACACCCCATTCTCCCTCCCTTTCGGGAGGGTCGGGGTAGGCTCCCTCAGAAGACGTGCCCCCAGCAATGAGGGCGCGTTTTTTATTTTGTCTGCAAATAGTACTCGCTGAAGTCCTTGCAGCCGGGTGGCAGCTGGTGGTGTTGCAGATTTGGCAACACCTGCTGCAACTGAAGGAAGAGACGCTCGCCGGGCTCGTCGCGGTCGGGGAACATGTGGAAGGAGAGAGCCCCCTCCCGACCTCCCCCCATAGGGGAGGCTTTTATTTCTCCCCTCCCTACGGGGGAGGGGCCGGGGGTGAGGCTTTTTAGTAGCTCTATATCCTTGCGTTTCAGCAGGGTGGCGGAGGGGATGGCGAAGGCCTTGTGGCCTGCGGAGAGCATCGCCCAGCAGTCGGAGCAGCCCTCGGTGATGAAGAGCGCCTCGCCGGGACGCAGCAGATTCAACACGGGCAGGTTGTAGATGCTGCACTCCGAGCCTTGTGGGAAGCGGAAGCGGGGCAAGCCGCCCTTCACGAGGTTTCGGTTCTGAACGCCTATCAACTTGCCCTCGCGGTCGTAGTAGGGAATCTGCAACCACGGCACTTCCCGTCGGTCCTTCCACGATGTCAGGCGGCACCAGCGCACCACCCTCGGGTCTAACTTGCGCTCCTCGAAGAGGAACTTTCGGGCTTCTGGAGAGAGCCAAGGACGCGCGAAGAATCGCTCATAGCGCTTTGCATCGAAAGATGTTCCCCTCTCTACGGGAGAGGGGTTGGGGGTGAGGCTTCCCCTCTCTATGGGAGAGGGGTCGGGGGTGAGGCTTAGCCATCGGCATGCCTCCATAAAATCCTTGCCGAGGACCCGCATCGCCAGATCTATCGTGCCCCCATGGGCTCCGCAGGCGAAGCAGCGGTAGGTGTTGCGGCGGATGCTGAACGACAGCGAAGCATGGTGGTCGTCGTGGAACGGGCAGAGCGCCTTATGCCTGACCACCTGCAATCCAAGTCGCTCTGCGACCCCCTCAATGGGAAGGTCGCGGAGCTTCTGAATCTCATACTTTTCCATAACTATTCGCTCTGAACTTTAATCTTTGGACTCGCTTTCAGGTATTTGTCAGTCTTAGAGTAAAGACCTTGTTCAGATAGTTCTATCAGGCCGCGATTTGTCCATACAGAAATCTGGTGGCGCGTTCCTTCCTTCGCCTTGCCCATGCTGACGCGCAGAGCTTCAAGCTGCTGTTCTGAGAAGGAATCAGGCAGCTCCTGCAGAAAGTTCTTCGGACCGCGCTTCTGCGTCTCTTCCTGCTGGGCTTCCCCGCCCTTGAACATGTCGCCAAACACTTTGACCTTCGACCAAAGGTCGTAATAGCAAAACCAAATCATAAATTCGCCAATGCTGCGCGACCATGTCTGGTCGTTCAGAATCCAAAGCGTAGCACCCTTCTTCCATGCTGCGAAAATGCTGCGATGGCTGAGTTCAAAGAGCACATCGTCGTCGGCAAGGTCGGCAATACTGGCCATCTCCTCTGCCAACTGGTCGGCAATCTTGTTCAACGGCTTCACCACGAATCGTCCCTTGCAGTTGTCCAAACGCAGGATGTATTTGTCGAGTTTTTTCAGGAACTCTTCGTTGTACGAACCTTGTCGTGGAATGCGGCCTTTTCGCTCACCACGTGCCTTGTAGGCAAAGGGGATGCGACCGAAGAAGCCGTTGGTCATGTCCTTCTTGTAGAACGAGCGTGCTGCGTCAGGGGTGGAGCTGAACGTGATGTTCACCCGCAGGATGGGATTGCCGGTCACGCCATCAGCCGTGGCCCTTAGAGCGCCTGCCCTTTGGCAGTCATAGATGTTGCGGACGGTCTGGCTCACCTGTCGGTGTCCTCCACACATCTTATCAGCCATCTCCACCTCAGGCAGGTTCAGATACTGCGTGCGACCGCCATGCTTCTCCAAGGCCATCGCGTTCTGAATGAATGCCGGGTTAGTCAGGTCTGATGGCGGAAACCAGAAGCTCACGTCGGGGCGCTCGGGTTTCTCCTTGTTCGCGCCACGAGTCTTTATCTGGCGTTGCCAGTCGACAAGTTTCATGTACTCTATCTCATCATGGTCTCGAAAT
>JAFZAP010000102.1 GCA_017557185.1 Prevotella sp. | reverse complement strand
GGTCAGTGGACGACTGGTTAAGATCTGCGTTCAGGAAGGTGCGCGTGTGAAGAAAGGACAGCCCATGTTCATCATCGACCAGGCTCCATTCGTAGCTGCTGTCGATGCCGCCAAGGCCCAGGTGTCCACTGCCCGCGCCGCACTCTCCTCGGCTCAGTTGAACTTAGAGGGTAAGGAGAAACTCTATGCTCAGCAGATGATTGGCGAGTTTGACCTGCGTCGGGCGCGCCATGCCAAGGAGGAAGCCGCAGCACAGGTTGAAGCGGCGCAGGCAGAACTGGCATCCGCCCGCACCAATCTGGGCTATGCCACCATCTGTAGTCCTGTAGATGGCGTAGTCGATATGATCAATCTGCGTGTGGGCGATTACGTGGACGTCAACAGTGAAACAGAAATCACGAGAGTGAATAAAACCAATGAGATGTATGCCTATACCAGTCTGTCGGAGGAAATGCTGTCCGGACTTATGCGCGATTTTGAGTGTAGTACCTTTGATGAGCTGCTGAAGAAACTGCCCCCTGTGAAATTTTACAGCAACATGGACAGTAAGTTGGCTCAGGAAGGGCGTATTGATGCCATCGACAGCACTGTGGACCCCAGTGTAGGTGCTACATACGTACGGGCATCGTTCGTCGATAGCACGGGATTGATCCGTACCGGTACCAACGGCTTTATCGTGTTGCCCTATGTGATGCATCAGGTCATCGTCATACCGCAGGAGGCTGCTGTTGATACCAATAACAAATATCTCATTTACAAAGTTGTTAACGGTAAGGCTGTGGCGACTGAGGTTAATGTCCTGCACTATAACGACGGGCAGAACTTCGTGGTAACCGCTGGCTTGGAACCTGGCGATTCCATTATTGCCGAAGGGGCCGGATTCGTGACCGACGGAATAGAGGTAACAGAAAAGAAAGACAAGAAAGGAGGGGAAAAATCATGATTAGTCGTTTCTTTATCAGTCGTCCCATCTTTGCCTGCGCCCTTTCAGTGCTTGTCCTATTAGCAGGCATTGTGGGCTATATCAATCTGCCCGTAGAGCAGTTCCCCAATGTAGCACCGCCTGTGGTCACCATTAGTACAGAATATACTGGAGCCAGTGCCGAGGCTGTGATGAAAAGTGTGGTCACGCCTATTGAGGAGGCTGTGAACGGTGTGGAGGGCATGGAGTATATCACATCGTCGTCGACCAGTAGTGGTATCGCCACTGTCAATGTCACCTTCCATCCGGGCACCGACCCCGATCTGGCACAAATCCGTGTAAAGAACCGTGTGGAAGAGGCCAAAGGCTACCTGCCCGCCGAGGTGCTGGAAATCGGTGTTCAGGTGGAGAAAGAAGAGCAGGGCATGCTGCGCATCATTGCTCTGGAGTGTCCCGACAACCGCTACGACAATAATTTCATTACCAACTATTTCAACATCAACGTGCAGCCGCGCCTGCAGCGCATTGCCGGCGTTGGTAACATCCAACTGATGGGAAACGTCTACGGCATGCGCATCTGGATGGACCCGAAGAAGATGGCCATGTTCCAACTGAATCCCGAAGACATTGTCAATGCATTGGAAGGACAGAACGTGGAAGCAGCCATCGGTACGCTAGGTGAGGACTCGAAGGGGACGTATCAATATACGCTGGTGTACCGGGGACGCCTGGAAAATGCGGTGGATTTTGAGGATATCGTGATTAAAACGAATGACTATCACGACCTGCTCCTGAAAGACGTGGCACGCATAGAACTGGGCTCGGTGAACTATGCGTGCGACAGCTGGGTGAACTCTCACAATGGCACGATTGCTATCATTACCCCTTCTACGGGGGCCAACGCCCAACAGGTGAACCTACAGATTGACCAACTGATGGAAGAGCTGAAGCCTAAATTACCGGCTGGACTGGAGTTCCGGGTACTCTTAGACACCAACGACTTCCTCGATGCCTCGATGAATGCGGTCTACAAGACACTGTTTGAAGCTCTGCTGCTCGTCATTCTCGTGGTGCTGCTGTTCCTGCAGAACTGGCGCGCCACCATCATTCCGTCTGTGAGTATTATTGTATCGCTTGTGGGTACCTTTGCCTTTATGTATATGGTAGGCTTCACGCTCAACCTCATTACCCTCTTCGCACTGGTGCTGGTCATCGGTACCGTGGTCGACGATGCCATCGTGGTGGTGGAGGCAGTGCAGGAGAAACTGGAAGACCCGTTGACAACGACCAAGAATGCCACTACTCAGGCGATGCACAACATATCGACAGCCATCATTACCACCACCATTGTCTTCATGTGCGTGTTTATTCCCGCAGCATTCATGGGTGGACTTAGCGGAGCCTACTACCGCCAGTTCGGACTGACGATGGCGGTGGCTGTAGCCATATCCACGTTCTGTGCACTAACCCTCTGTCCTGCCCTGTGTGCGCTGTTGATGAAGCCACGCTCCCCAGAGACTGAGCAACAGGCTCAAACATGGTCAGTACGCTTCCGTCATGCCTACAACAAGGCCTTCAACGCGCTGTTAGGGAAATATAGTCGGGCAATGGGCTGGTTCATCCGTCGCCGCTGGCTCGTAGGTGTGCTGACTGCTGTTAGCATCGTCCTGTTGGCATGGATGCTTTATAGCACCCCTACTGGTCTGGTACCTGATGAGGACACAGGCATCGTCTTTGTCGACATCACCACGCCGTCGGGCTCTACATTGTCGCAGACACAAAAGACGGTGAAGGAGATGTCGGAAATCATAGAGAACGACCCCGATGTGCGAGTCACGGGTTCGATAGCCGGATGGAATATCTTGGGTGGCGAAGGTCCCAATACCGGACTGGTGATGGGACGTCTGAAGCACTGGGACGACCGCCAGGACGACGGCCACGACATTTTCACTATCTACGACCGTATAGAGGCAGCCACTCATCAAGTGAAGGGTGGTTCGATGTTCGTGTTCCTGCTCCCCACCGTCTTCGGCTATAGCTATAGCAACAGTGTGGAACTGTATGTTGAAGACTACGGCGGTGGTTCCATCACCAAGCTCAAGAGCGTGTCAGATGACTTCATGAAGGCGTTGGAAGCACGACCTGAGATAGAAGAGGTGTACTCTCCTTATGAAGTGAATTATCCGCAATATACCGTTACGGTAAATGCCTCGCTGTGTAAGCGTTATGGAATCGAGCCTGCCAGCGTGCTCAGTGTGCTTAACGGTTATGTCGGCGGTAACTATGCCTCGCAGTTCAATAGTTTCGGAAAGCTCTACCACGTGATGCTGCAGGCCGATCCTGGACTACGTATGGACAAGGACGACCTGAACAACATCCTGGTGGTTACGGCAAACGGTGGTTATACCCCGATTACTGAGCTCATCACACTGAAGAAGACCTATGGCCTTCAGTCGCTCAACCGCTTCAACCTCTTCCAGGGCATCAGTGTAGAACTGACGCCTGCCGAGGGCTACACCTCGGGCGATGTCATCAATGCCGTCAGCGAGGTGTCGGCCACCACGCTGCCTCAAGGCTATGGCTATGAATACACTGGAACGGCACGTGAGGAGGCCGCTTCCTCATCATCCACGGCCTGGGTGTTTGCCATCAGCCTATTGCTTGTCTTCATTGTTCTCTGCTGTCTTTACGAGAGTCTGCTCATTCCTATGGCCGTCATGTTCAGCGTGCCTTTCGGACTGCTTGGCAGTTTCGTGTTCATCAACCTTGTAGGACTGGAGAACAATATCTATATGCAGGTGGGCATCATCATGCTTATCGGTCTGATTGCGAAGACCGCTATCCTGATTACGGAATATGCCTGTGAGCGTCGACGCGAGGGAATGTCAATATCCGAGGCGGCAATGAGTGCTGCCAAAGCCCGTCTGCGCCCCATTCTGATGACAGCGCTCACGCTTATCGTAGGTCTGATGCCTATGATTTTCGAGAGTGGTGCCGGAGCCATGGGAAACGTAACTTTGGGACTGTGTGTCGTTGGTGGCATGCTGGTAGGCACACTGGCCTTGCTGCTCTTCGTGCCGGTGTTCTTCATTTTCTTCCAGACGATGGAAGAGCGTTTCAAACCGCGCCCTGCATTGACTGCGGTATCAATGTTAGTCGCTGTCTGTCTGCTGTCGGGCTGTAAGACCTACTCATCCTATCACTCTGATTCCACAGCAAACGATATATTGAAAGAGCAACTCAATGCAGCAGGTGTCTCTACCGCCGACAGCGTGGCAGGTAATTTGCCCGCAGACTGGCGCGAGGCCTTTACCGAGTCCCGCCTGGCCGCACTCATCGACGAAGCACTGTTACACAACAGCGACCTTCAGACTGCTCATCTGCAAGTGCAGGCTGCCAAAGCCTCACTTCGTAGTGCCAAGGGCGAACTGTTCCCTGC
>JAFZAP010000101.1 GCA_017557185.1 Prevotella sp. | reverse complement strand
GCTCCCACACATTCATCAGTGCCCGCATCATCCTTTGCCGCTCTTCGAGTGTAGAAGGAATCCGATGGCTGACATGCTCGTCAGCCATCAGATACATGATGATGTTCTTCAGATTCTCCAGCCTGTCCATTGTCCTTACTTCTTATAGAGTGCCTGAGCCAGTGCATCGGCATCGCCGGGCAGTTCGGGATATGCGGCCTTCAGAGCCTCGGTGAATGCTGCGGCGTCCTTGTTGGCAGCCATCAGTTCCTTCACCTTCTCCAGATAGGCAATCTTGAACTCCACCTGAGCCTTCTCAGCCAGACCGCCATGACCGCCGATGAAGTACTTGGCACCAGAAGCCAGAGCCTTCTTGGCCTCTGCCAACTCAGCGTCAACAGCAGCAGCGTTGCCAATCTGCAGCGGACTGATATGAGCCTCGGCTGGAGTCCAGTGCGTGTAGTACACCTGACCGCCGATGATGATTGAGGCACCAGGGAAGTCGCTCGTTGCGCCATGCTCGAAACGGAAGTCGATGCCGTTCCACTTCTGCGTCTGTCCGAAGGGTACCTCAGCAGCCCTCTGTGTTGGCAGTTCTACCATCGTGTCGCCAAACTGCTCGGCAAACTGCTTCATCATACCTCCATAGACGGGCCCCTCGATGAAGGCGGGCATACCCTCTGGCATCGTCAGGGGGAGTTTGTCAGAGCCGCCCAGATGATAGTCGGTCACATCAATCTCCACGGGCTTGCCCAGTTTCTCGATGTAGTCGGCAAACTCCTTAGCATTCACCTTGAAGAGCGGATATTCCATCACGATGAGCGAATCCTTGCCCTCGATGATGTAACTGGCATCGCCCATCACGTCGTTCGAGTTGTACACATGCAGCTTGTAGCCCTCCATGTCATAGGCGGTGAATGCCCCCGTCAGAGAGTCCTCTACTTCGGCGGCATCGTTCTGAGCCGTCTGCTGTGTCTTGTTACCGCAGCTTACCATCATGGCAGCTGCCATCATTGCGAATAATACCTTTTTCATTGTTCTAACCTTTTTTGAGTTTATACTAAATTATTTGTTTTTGAATCGCTCACCGACAAAGCCGTTACTGACTTCACCCGTCATCAGGTCGAAATGCTTGAATAGAGGCGGTGTAGGTGTCAGGTCGAAGTAGTCCATCTCGGCAATCGGCAGACAGAAGTAAGCCAGACTTTCCCAACTGGTGTAGAGACGGGGCAACACGGGATTATTTTCATAGATCCATTGTCTCACGTCATCCTCCACGTCGAAGTTTACCATACCACTGCAACGGACGGAAACATTGTCCGCGTATGCCAGCAGCTCCACATTAGGGTTCTGCTGAAGTTCGCGCCATACAGCCTTTTCGGGAGAAGTGGCGAAGTAGAGCATATTGCCCTCACGCTTCATCACCTGGAAGACACGAAGCTTTGGCAGATTACCCTCACACGTAGCAAGGGTAATCTCCTTATGCCCGTCCAGGAATCTGAGTGCTGTCTGTAACATACGCTTAATATGCAGCCGTGAAACGCTCCTTGTGGTGGTTCTCCTGCTCCAGTTCGTCAACCATTGCTACGGCATAGTCCTCCACAGAGATGAAACTCTCGCCCTTCTCATCAACAAGCAAGTCATCCTTGCCGAGACGGTATTTGCCGGTGCGAGTGCCGGGCTGCAGGTTGCCGAGGTTTCCGGCGGGCGAGAAGAATATCCAGTCTATATCCTGCTCCTTCATGAGCGTATTCAGGTAGAACTCGCCAAGGCTCTTTACTCCTGGCAGCCACGACTCGGGCAGTGTACCCGTGTCAACAAGGCGTACACCGGGCTTTACGAACAGCGTACCAGCCCCACCGACAATCAGCAGTCGGCGCACACCGGCCTGTTTTGCACCCTCGACAATCTTCGGATAGTTCTCCAGCGTTTCCTCATACTGGCGTGGATTCGCCCAGCCGGGATTGTAGGCACTGATGACAGCATCCTTGCCTTTAGCCAAAGCAGCCAGTTCGGCAGGATTGGTAGCATCGGCCACCACATACTCTATCAGGTCATTCTTCACCTTCACACTGTCCATGTTGCGTACGATAGCCGTAACTTTGTGACCTCTGGAAACCAACTCGTTCAGGATAGCATTGCCTACGAAACCCGTTGCACCGATTAAAACTACATTCTTTGCCATAATTCTTCTTGTTTTTATTGTTAATACTTTTGTTTCGACGGTGCAAAGGTACTAACTTTCGGTAACTGCTGCAAGAAGGCACCAAAAAGTGGCTTACTTACTTTTTTGTTAGAATTGCTGAAATACAGGCATTTTCTTTAATTATAAAAAATGTTAAAGATTGAAATTATTGTCTATGTGCAATTTACCACTTCAGAAATTTGCTTACTTTCGGAAAGTTTTGTACCTTTGCACGCGGATTAAAAATAGTCAAACATATGCGTAAGATAAATCGAGCAATAGACGAGAAATACAAAGCGTGCCCCATACGCAACGTAATAGAAAAGTTCGGCGACAAGTGGTCGCTGTTGGTGCTATATCATCTCAACGAGCGTGGCACCATGCGTTTCAACGATCTGGGGCGTGACATGTCGGACTG
>JAFZAP010000100.1 GCA_017557185.1 Prevotella sp. | reverse complement strand
CATCGAGGACCACTTGCGGGTGACGGTGCGCGACTACGGTCGCGGCATCCCTCAGGGAAAGCTCATTGAGGCCGTCAGCCAGCTGAACACGGGTGGCAAGTACGACTCGAAGGCTTTCAAGAAGTCGGTGGGCATGAACGGAGTGGGCATCAAGGCGGTGAACTTCCTGAGTTCGCGCTTCGAGGTGCGCTCCTATCGCGACGGTGTAGTGCGCTCGGCGGTGTTCGAACGCGGCATCCTGAAGAGTGACCGCACGGAGCCTTCGCAGGACGAGACGGGCACCTATATCTTCTTTGAGCCCGACGACACGCTGTTTAAGAACTACCAGTTCCACGACGACATCGTGGAGAACATGCTGCGTAACTATACCTATCTGAACTCCGGGCTGACGATCATGTATAACGGAAGGCGCATCCTGTCCCGCAACGGTCTGGAGGATCTGTTGAAGGACCGCATGACCAACGACCCGCTCTATCCGATTGTTCATTTGCAAGGCGAAGACATCGAGATTGCTCTGACGCATGCCAATCAGTATGGCGAGGAGTACTATTCGTTCGTGAACGGCCAGCACACCATACAGGGCGGCACTCACCAGAGTGCCTTCAAGGAGCATATAGCCCGTACGATCAAGGAGTTCTTCGGGAAGTACGAGTACGGCGACATCCGTAACGGCATCGTGGCGGCCATCGCCATCAATGTGGAGGAGCCGATGTTCGAGAGTCAGACGAAGATCAAGCTGGGCTCCACGCAGATGGCTCCCGGCGGTGAGACAATCAATAAGTATGTGGGCGACTTCATCAAGACGCAGGTCGACAACTACCTGCACATTCACAGCGAGGTGGCGGAGGCCATCGAGAACAAGGTGAAGGAGAGCGAGCGCGAGCGCAAGGCGATGGCTGGTGTGACGAAGCTGGCACGCGAGCGGGCGAAGAAAGCAAACCTGCACAACCGAAAGCTGCGCGACTGCCGCATCCACTATAGCGATGTGAAGGATTCGCGCAAGGAGGAGTCGAGTATCTTTATCACCGAGGGCGACTCGGCAAGCGGAAGCATCACGAAGAGTCGCGACGTGAACACACAGGCGGTGTTCTCGCTGCGCGGCAAGCCCCTGAACACCTATGGGCAGACGAAGAAGGTGGTCTATGAGAACGAGGAGTTCAACCTGCTGCAAGCGGCGCTCGATATCGAAGACGGTCTCGACTCGCTGCGCTACAACAAGGTGATCGTTGCTACCGACGCCGATGTCGACGGTATGCATATACGGTTGCTCATCATCACGTTCTTCCTGCAGTTCTTCCCGGAGCTGATCAAGAAAGGTCACGTCTACGTGTTGCAGACTCCGCTGTTCCGCGTGCGCAATCGCCGTACGAAGATCAAGAACAAAGGGGTGCTGGAGGAAGAGGACAAGCGGATTGCCGAGCAGCAGGAGAAGAACCCCAATATCAAGAAATCGGACTTCGTGACGCGCTATTGCTACACCGAAGAGGAACGGCTGACAGCCATTCAGGAACTGGGACCCGATCCGGAGATCACACGCTTCAAAGGACTTGGCGAGATCTCGCCCGAGGAGTTCTCCGGCTTCATCGGCCCTGATATCCGCCTCGAACAAGTCACTCTGCACAAGACCGACCAGGTACAGAAGTTGCTGGAGTACTACATGGGCAAGAACACCCCCGAGCGCCAGAACTTCATCATCGACAACCTCGTGATCGAGGAGGATTTGGCAGAAGAACAATAAGAGACATACGATGTTTTAAGACATACGTGACAGACGAACATATGTTGTTTGATGTATTCGTGGTAGAAGGATAATAGATTAAGGATATATACAAATAAGAATGGTATGAGGGATATAGAAGAACTGGTAACAGACGTGATGGATTATTCCATGAATGTCAGGTATCAGTTGGTTCCCGGATATGAAGAAAGGGTATATAAAAATGCTTTGTTGATAGAACTCAGAAAGCATGGGTTAGACTGTAAGGCGGAAGTACCCTTCAGCGTTCTCTACGATGGCATTAGCGTTGGTGACTACAAAGCTGATATCATTGTTGAGAATCGATTGGTTCTGGAATTGAAAGCAGTGGAGACGTTGCAGAAAAGTCATGAGGTACAACTAGTCAATTACCTCACGGCAATAGGTATCGATGACGGTCTTCTCATCAACTTTGGTTCTCAAATCATTGAGTTCAGAAGGAAATACCGTATCTACCGTCCCAAATCAGAGACTCTATAAAAATATCATCTGTTCGTGTGTTCCGTATGTCTAAAATAAACCATCTGTTCGTATGTCTATATAAAATGATGAAAATGAAAAAAACTATATTTGTCTTAATTTCACTATGCTTCTGTTTGAACGTATGTTCGCAGTTTCACCTAAACCTCGGCAACGATAGTCCTATTCGGAAGTTGCAGGTGGCGGAGATGGCCATCACGAATCTCTATGTGGATTCTGTCGATGAGAACAAGCTTGTCGAGGATGCCATTCGCGGCATGATCGAGAAGCTGGACCCCCATTCCGCCTATAGTACCGCGAAGGAGACGAAGGCGATGAATGAGCCGTTGCAGGGTTCGTTTGAGGGAATCGGCGTGCAGTTCAATATGGTTGAGGACACGCTCCTCGTCATTCAGCCTACGCTGAACGGTCCGTCGGAGAAGGTCGGCATCCTTGCTGGTGATCGTATCATCAGCGTCAACGATACAGCTATTGCGGGTGTGAAGATGTCGAAGGAGGATATCATGAAGCGCCTGCGCGGCAAGAAGGGTTCGAAGGTCCGCCTTGGCGTAGTGCGCAGAGGTATCAGCGATGTGCTCTCGTTCAACGTGACGCGCGACAAGATTCCTGTTCACACCCTCGACGCAGCCTATATGATCAAGCCTGGCATAGGATACATCCGCATCGGTTCGTTCGGTGCTACCACCTATGAGGAGTTCATGGAAGCCCTGCAGAAGTTGCGCACAGCTTCGCAGGACAGTCCCCTTGTCTCTCTCATCCTCGACCTGCAGGACAATGGCGGCGGTTATCTGCAGGCAGCAGCGCAGATAGCCAACGAGTTCTTGAACAGGGATGATATCATCGTCTATACAGAGGGTCGTTCCGTTCCGCGTCAGGACTTCCGTGCTACGGGCGACGGCCACCTGCGTAACGACTGTCGCATCGTAGTGCTTGTCAATGAGTATTCGGCATCGGCAGCCGAGATTGTCACGGGTGCCCTGCAGGATCAGGACCGCGGACAGGTGGTTGGTCGTCGCACGTTTGGTAAAGGACTGGTGCAGCGCCCCATTGAGTTCCCCGACGGATCGATGATGCGGCTCACGGTAGCCCATTACTATACGCCCTCTGGCCGTTGCATTCAGAAGCCCTATGTGAAGGGCGAGAAGCGTGACTACGAGGAGGATATCGAGAAACGCTTCAAACATGGTGAGCTCTATTCGCAAGACAGCATCCACTTCTCCGACTCACTGCGCTACGAGACGCTGCGTTTGCATCGCACCGTCTATGGCGGCGGAGGAATCATGCCTGACTTCTTCGTGCCCCTCGACACCACGCAGTATACTTCTTTCCACCGCCAGCTCGCTGCCAAGGGTATCATCATCAATACCAGCTTGAAGTTCATCGACAAGAACCGCAAGCAGCTCAGCAAGCAGTATGAGACCTTTGAGGCTTTCCGCACGGGCTTTGAGGTGCCGCAGGAGATGATCGACGAGGTTGTCGTTGAGGCCGAAAAGGAGAAGGTGAAGCCGAAGGACGAGAAGGAACTGCAGCAGACGCTGCCCATGCTGCGCTCGCAGTTGAAGGCGCTCATTGCCCGCGACCTCTGGGATATGAACGAATACTTTGCCGTTATCAACGAGCAGAACCATATTGTGCAGCGTGCCCTGCAGATTCTCGACCAGCAATAGGGTTGGTCTGTCGTGCATGTTTCGCATGCAACCATATATCTCTTTTGATTCGCTATGACGTTCAGGGATTTCTTCTATATCAGAAAGAGCGATCGTTCAGCACTCCTTGTCGTGTTGGCGGTGGTGCTTGTTGCTGTCGGCTTGATTTATTGGGTAGGAAGAGAAGATAACCTGAAAGCGTCGTCGGATTTCATCGGTCAGGAGCAAACCAACGATTTACAAGAACAAAATGCCGCCTCGCAACTCAGTCGAGGGAGTGGTGAGTCTTCCTATTATGCCGTTCCCGAGCAGCAGGCAGAGCGATTCGAGTTCGATCCTAACACTGCTGATTCCACCCAGTTGCTGCGATTGGGGCTGCAACCTTGGCAGGTGCGCAGCATCTATCGGTATCGAAGTAAGGGCGGAGTGTTCAGGGAGGCCAGTGACTTTGCCCGTCTCTATGGTCTTACGCAGAAACAATATCGTGAACTCTTGCCCTATATCCGCATTTCCTCCGACTACCGCCCTGCTGCCGAACTGGTGGGGCCTCGTGGTAAGAATGGCTATGAAGCCTTGTCGCCAGCACCCAGAGATGGGGGAGGAGAAGAGAATGATTCCCGAATAGGCTATCCTGTGAAGTTGAAGGCTGGTGAGCACGTCGTTCTGAATCTGGCTGACACCACAGCACTCAAGCAGGTGCCGGGCATCGGTAGCTATTTTGCCCGTCGCATTGTTGCCTACGGCCAGCAACTCGGCGGCTATACCTCAGCAGAACAACTGCTTGAGATAGAGGGCTTTCCTGAGGAGGCGCTGCCTTATTTCCAGGTGAATACGGGCGAAATCCGGAAGCTGAACCTCAACACGCTCTCGCTGTCGAAACTCCGTCAGCACCCTTACCTCAATTTCTATCAGGCACGTGCCATCAACGACTATCGGAGGTTGAAAGGACCGTTGAGCAGTCTCGACGACCTGCGCTTGTTGCCCGAGTTTCCGCCTCGAGCCATTGAGCGCCTGCGCCCATATGTGGAATTCTAAGGTGCCTGCAGCACGTTCAAAGGCTGCTTGGCAGCGGTTCAAGAGTTTAATGCGCTTCGCGCGGTTTAAATAGTAAAAAGATAACTTAAAACGCAAATAGAATCGTGGCAAAGAAAGTACTTCCATTGTTGGCACTCGCCGCCACCAATACCGTGCCCACCGTTGTTGCACAGACAACAGCCCAGAAGGGTAGGGCAGCCGCATCGCGGCCCAACATCATCTACATCATGAGTGACGACCATGCCTATCAGGCCATATCGGCCTACGGGCATCCTGTGGGGCGACTGGCTCCGACACCGAACATCGACCGTATCGCTCGCGAGGGAGTACGCTTCGACCAGTCGTTCGTCGAGAACTCGCTGTCGTCGCCCAGTCGTGCCTGCCTCATCACAGGCCTCTACAGCCATCAGAACGGACAGCAGATGCTGCTCGAGGGAATCGACTCCACGCGCACATTCTTCTCCGAGCTGTTGCAGCAGGCGGGCTATCAGACGTACATGATCGGCAAGTGGCACCTGTTGTGCGAGCCCAAGGGCTTCGACCGCTTCCACGTGCTCTACGATCAGGGTTCGTATTGGAATCCTGAGTTCAAGAGCGAGACCTCCGGAGGCAAGTATGTTCGCGAAGAGGGCTATGCCACCGATTTGATAACCGATCATGCCATTGATTTTCTGGACCATCGCGACACGTCGAAACCTTTCTGTATGCTCGTGCATCACAAGGCTCCCCATCGCAGTTGGTTCCCCGACGTGAAGTATCTGGGTATGTATGACAACGTGGAATTCCCTATTCCCGAAACGATGTGGGATGACTACAGCACACGTGGTTCGGCAGCCCACACGCAGAAGATGGAGATCGATAAAGACATGGAACTGGCGCTCGACCTGAAGGTAGACTCGCTGGGCCGACCGGGTGGACGCTTCCGCCAGACCATTGCGGAATACGGACGGCTGAACGCTGATGAGCGCGAGGCCTACGAACGCTACTTCGGCGACCGCTACGACCGCTTCCAGAAGGACAGCCTCACGGGACGCGCACTGGTGGAGTGGAAGTATCAGACCTATCTGCGTGACTACCTGTCGGTGATCCATAGCATCGATGAGAATGTGGGGCGGTTGCTTCGCTACCTCGACGAACACGGACTGGCCGAGAACACGATTGTGGTCTATGCCTCCGATCAGGGTTTCTACCTGGGCGAGCACGGCTGGTTCGACAAGCGTTTCATGTATGAGGAGAGCCTGCGCACACCGCTCGTGATGCGCTATCCCCGCGACATTCCTGCTGGAACAGTGAGTACGGCGATGGTGCAGAACATCGACTATGCACCCACCTTCCTCGACTACGCAGGCGTCAAGCAGCCGAAGGCGATGACTGGTCACTCGCTGCGTGCCTTGTTCAAAGGGAAGAAGAAACTGCGCACCTCGCTCTACTATCACTACTACGATTACCCTGCCTGGCATTTGGCACGCAAACACGACGGAGTTCGCACCGACCGCTATAAGCTCATCCACTTCTACGGTCACGGCGGCGAGCGGGCTTTGCAGGAGAACAAGTACCAGCAGCAGGCAGGAACGCGCGAGAACAACAGCTTTAAGTCGATGTTCTCTTCGGGTTATATTACCAACGATCCCGATATCGACTACTATGAGCTCTACGACCTGCAGGTTGATCCTCACGAGTTGAATAACATCTACGGCAAGCCGGGCACCGAGCGCATCACCCGCAAGCTGATGCGACAACTGCGCAAGTATCGTGAGCAGCTGCAAGTAAGAGAACCGTGACAAGGAAACAAAGTAACAAATATTTACCAACATAGGACATGAGAAAGCTAGTATTCATCCTTACTGTCTGTCTTTGTCTGGGCTATACCCTGACAACGAAAGGACAAACACTGCCCGACAACGAAGTTAAGATGAAACGTGCGTCGATTCCGCTAAAGCCCAAGGTGGGCATTGTGTTCAGCGGCGGCGGCGCAAAGGGCGTAGCACATATCGGTGCGCTGAGAGTCATCGAGCGTGCAGGCATTCCCATAGACCTTATCACGGGCACCAGCATGGGTAGCATCGTCGGAGGACTCTATGCCTGCGGCAACAGTACTGCGAAACTCGATTCCATCGTCCGGGCACAGGACTGGACCTATGTGCTTTCGGACAAGGACGACCTGAGCCACCAGAGTCTGCAGGAGCGCGAGAAGCAGAACACCTATATCATCTCCACAAGCCTGAAACTCGGAAAGAATGCGGTGACTCCGGAAGGAGGAATGATTATCGGAAAGAACATCAACACCTTGTTCAATGCGTTCACCGCACCCTATACCGACTCCATCGACTTCAACAAACTGCCTATCCCGTTTGCCTGTGTGGCAACAAACATTGTGAATAATACCGAGTATGTCTTTCATAGCGGAGTGCTCAGTGTGGCCATGCGAGCCAGTATGTCGATTCCCGCTGCTTTCTCCCCTGTGAGGATGGGCGATATGGTGCTTGTCGATGGTGGAATGCGCAATAACTTCCCTGCCGACATTGCCAAAGAGATGGGAGCCGACTACATCATCGGTGTATCGGTGCAGAGCAAGCTGAAGACTGCCGATGAAATCACTTCCACAGGCTCCGTGCTCTCGCAGATCATCGATGTGAACTGCAAGAACAAGTTTGAAGATAATCTCGCCATCACCGATATTCCTATTATTGTGAACGTCGAAGGGTATGGTACCACCTCTTTCAGCCACGCAGCTATTGACACCCTCATCCGCCGAGGCGAGGAGGCTGCTATGGAACATTGGGACGAATTGGTGGCTCTGGCAAAGAAACTGGGACAGACTCCGAAGACACCGGTGCCGAAAATACTCATCCAGCGAAAGCCGTTGGTGCAGCCCACGACATATAAGATTGGGCAGTTGCGATTCGAAAACATGTCGGCAGGCGATGAGGCGTTCATCCGCACGAAGTTCCGTTTGAAGGAGGGCGACAGCATCGACACCCATCGTGCCGACCAGATTACAACCTCGATGCGCCTCGACCTCTTCTATAACACTGCCGACGTCAGGATAGAAAACAATGCCGTTCCGCAGACCGACGGTACATCGGCGGCAAGAATCAACTTCATCGGAGGAGCCAAGAAGAACAATCAGGTGAGCGTGGGCCTGCGCTTCGATAACGAGGAGATGGTGGCCCTGCAAGCGAATGCTGCCTTACCGTTCCGTACGAAGATGCCGATGGAACTCGACTTCACGCTCCGTCTGGGTAAGCGTATCATGGCGAAGGCCGACTGGGGCTTCCACCCTGCAAGCTTCATTCGTCCGACATTGTCGTATGCCTTCTGCCATAACGATATCAACATTTATGAGTTTGGCACCAAGAGCTATAATCTGACATACAACCAGCACACCCTGCAAGTGGCACCGCTGAACTTCCTCGTGCGCAACTTCAACGTAAGCATCGGTGCCGAATGGGACTATTACAATTTCAGCAATCTGCTCGTTGACCTTTTGCCTGAGCATCAGATCTCAATCCCCGACAACAAGCATTTCATCAACTACTACGCAATGGTCGACTACAACGGTGAAAACGAGTGGTATTTCCCAACACGAGGAGCGAAGTTCATGGCGCGCTACACCTACTACACCGACAATTTCTATCAGATGAACGACCATACAGGTATCAGCGAAATCAATGCCATGTGGCGCATGTCGTTCGCTCTGAACAAGCATATTGCGCTGAGGCCCATGCTCTATGGCCGTATGCTTTTCGGCACGAAGCCCCCGCTCATCATCAGCAACATGATTGGCGGCGAATGGTTCGGCCACTATTTCGAGCAGCAGACGCCCTTCCCCGGCATCGGCCACGTAGAGATGGCGTGGGATAAATTGGTAGCGGCACAGCTGCAAGGACAGGTCAATCTCACACAAAACAACATCGTACTCCTTTGCTTGGCAGCAGGACAGAATGCCGATGAGCTCAAGGAACTTCTTGATTACAGAACAATGTTGGGTGCTTCCGCCAGCTATTACTACAACACGATGTTCGGTCCATTGGGCGCTACCCTCAGCTATTGCAATCTCACCAAGAAACCCCTCTTCTTCGTGAATCTCGGGTTTGTGTTCTGATACAAGTTACATCGTTGAAAAAGAAAAAGCGGCAAACGAAATTACTCGTTTGTCGCTTTTTGTCGGGATGAGGCGGCCATTGGCTCAGAACCCTACGTCCAATCAAACAAATAAGGAACTCAGTTGTACTGAATTCCTTATTATTTGTCGGGATGAGGCGACTCGAACGCCCGACCCCTACGTCCCGAACGTAGTGCGCTACCAACTGCGCTACATCCCGAGTGCTTTTTGTAAGCGGGTGCAAAGTTACACAGAATTTTTGAATTACGTGCAACTTTTCCGAAGTTTTTTTTCTAAAGGAACTCTGGCAGCTGGTAGAGGCGGTTGCCATTCGAGCCTTTGAT
>JAFZAP010000011.1 GCA_017557185.1 Prevotella sp. | reverse complement strand
GTCTGGGCTGCATCATTATGTCATGCACAGCAGACTCCTGTGAGTGAAATGGAGCGGTTGGATCGTGGATTGATTGCACTCCCTGCTCAAGGCTCTGGTATCTTTCTCAGTTGGCGTTTCCTGGGCTACGACAGCCCGAAAGGAACTGTGTTTGAACTATTGCGTAATGGGCAGAGCATAGCCCAGGACTTAGAGATCACCAACTACAGGGACTCTTCGGGTAAAAAGACCGACACGTATCAGGTTGTGACCTTCGTTGACGGGCTGCCTGCTGATACCACCGCTGCCGTCAAACCTTGGGATGCCATCTGCAAGAAGCTGGTTCTGGACCGTCCGCCAAGGGGCGCTGCCAACGGTCTCTACAAGCCTAACGACATGTCGGTGGGCGACGCAGACGGCGACGGGGAGTACGAACTCTTTGTGAAGTGGGAGGGCAACTCAAACGATAACTCCATCAGCGGTGCCACCGATAACGTAATCCTGGACTGCTACAAGCTGGACGGAACTAAGCTGTGGCGCGTGGACCTGGGACGCAATATCCGAGCCGGTGCCCACTACACACAGTTCATGGTCTATGACTTCGACAGCGACGGACGGGCCGAGATGATGTGCAAGACGGCTCCGGGCGCCAAGGACGGCAAGGGAAAATACGTGAGCGAAGCTGCTACCGAGGATGTAATAAATAATGTGGACAATTCAGCCGTCTATGTCGACGATGGTGGTCGTGTAACTGCAGGACAGGAGTGGCTCACGGTGTTTGACGGCCAAACTGGTGAAGCCTTGCACACGATCTTCTACAACCCTAACCGCAATAGGGGATATGGCGGTGATGCCAAGGCCAGTGCTGACTGGTATAACTATCCGGGAAAGACAGACATCGGCTACAACCGTGGCGACCGCTTCCTGGCAGGCGTGGCCTACATTGACGGGGCTGACAAGCCGGCCAGCGGCATTTTCTGCCGAGGCTATTATACCTTCGCCTTTGTATGGGCTGTTAGCTTCGACGGTCAGCACCTGCATCAGAGGTGGCTTCACTCCTCGCTCAGCACAACACAATATTCTGTTACCACCTACGATGCCGACGGTAAAGGCACAACTAAGACCTACACGCCGCCAACGACAACCAGCGGTGGCGGTAGCCGCACCATGTATGGTAACGGTAATCATAATATGTCGATAGCCGATGTAGACGGCGATGGCTATGACGAGGTTGTATGGGGTGCTGCCGCACTGAACTACGATGGCACGCTGCGCTACGCCACAGGCTTCGGCCATGGCGATGCACTGCACTTGAGCGACCTCAATCCTGAGCGTCCCGGACTGGAGATTTTCCAGGTGCACGAAGAAAAAGGCACTTACTCCTGGGACGTGCACGATGCCAATACGGGCGAAGTGCTCCTGAAGGGAGGTCCGGCTGGCGTTGACAACGGTCGTGGCATAGCAGCACAGCTCGATCCAAATCACCACGGGTTCTACTTTAGCTCGGGTAAGGATAAACAGCAGCGTAGCGCCGTAACTGGTGAAGTGATGTCGGCAGCCGCTACAGCTCTGAACTTCCGCGTATATTGGGATGGTGATCTGCAGGATGAGCTGCTCGATGGCGGAATAATAGACAAATGGAACGGCAACGGTACCCAGCGCCTCATAGCACTGGGTAATTACGGACCTGGCCAGACCTGCAACAGCACGAAGAACACCCCGAACCTCATGGCCGACATTCTGGGCGACTGGCGCGAGGAGATCATCCTGCACGACGGGGCAGGCACGATTGCCATCTATTCCACCAATATCCCGACGGTCTACCGTGTTCCCACTCTGATGCATGACCATACTTACCGTATGGGCGTTTGCTGGGAAAATGTGGCCTATAACCAACCTCCGCATTTAGGATATTACCTGCCCGACTCTATCAGCCCATCGTCGCAGGAACCAGTGCCGGAGCCAGAACCCGAAATTGTGGTAACACGGCCGGAAAAGCCACGTTGGGACTTCTCAAATATCAGTACTGCTACGATTGCAAACTTGACAGCCGATGCAGATAGTGGTGACGAGACGGGGTGGAGTGATCAGGAATATCTGGGTACATCAGACCCCGTGGGCAACAGATGTTTCTGGTATCATTCCGATACTGATTATGGAACATTAAAGGCCAACGGCAAGATTATTCCTGAGTGTAAAGGGCTTTACTTTCCTGAAGAGTTCTGCACTAAGCGAAATCTCGCCATTGCCGTCGATTATTCCTCTACATCTATCGGCACCTATCATGGACCGCAGTACCTGTGGCTTGGCCAGGCAGGAACCCTCTGTTTTATCATCCCCAATGTCAGGGCTGGAACACAGATAGTGATGGGCGTGGAATCGCATAGGAACGGCAGTGCCCGAGGTGTACAGCTCTTTGTAAACAATGGAACCCTGACAAATGCAGTTAAAGGCGCCCAACTCTATGGCCCCAATGGCAAGGATGTGGCTGTTCCCGATGCCTATACCGACCAAGCGTGGCTTGTTCCGGAAGATGCCGGAAGTGTCGATGTGTTGGTCTACAACACCAGCGGTTGCCATGTCTATTATGTTGAGGCAATACAGACAGACAGTTCACCAACTGGCATAAATGAAGTAGGTACCATGCAACATAATCCTAATGCTATATATAATCTCAATGGTCAAAAAGTTGACAAACTTCAACGCGGGGTCAATATTGTAAATGGCAAGAAAATTGTCGTGAATTGATATGAAATACATGAAGGTATTAATGATGGTATCGGTACTTGCCAGTAGCCAAGTATATGCTCAGACAGACTCACTTTCGCTTCAGGAAGTGGTAGTAACGGGAACGCGCAACGCCGTAGATGTGCGCCATCTGCCCTATACGGTGAATGTCATTAACAGGCAGACGCTGACGGAACAGCAGCAGACGAGTGTGCTGCCCACGGTAATGCAACAGGTGCCAGGACTCTTTGTGACGTCTCGATCGATGATGGGCTACGGCGTATCGACGGGGGCTGCAGGTGGTATTAGCCTGCGCGGTGTCACGGGTGTTGCCGGACAGTTGCTCGTGCTCATCGACGGACATCCGCAATATAACGGTGTGTATGGTCATCCCATCTCTGACAGTTATCAGACGCTGATGGCAGAGCGGGTGGAAGTGCTTCGTGGCCCGGCCTCCGTGCTCTACGGAAGTAACGCGATGGGCGGTGTGCTGAACATCGTCACTCGCTCAATGCATGAGGATGGCGTGAAGACACACATCAACCTTGGCGCTGGCAGCTATGGTACTGTTCAGACAGAAGCCACGAACCAATTACGTAGCGGACGTTTCAGCAGTACCATTGCCGCACAATACAGTCGTACGGATAACCATCGCCCCAACATGGGATTTGAACAGTATGGCGGCTACTTGAAGCTGGGTTATGACATTAGCGATCATTGGAATGCGGCAGTTGATTTGGATCTGACTCACTGGAATGCCTCGAATCCTGGCACCGTGACGCAGCCTAAGCTGGAGAACGACCAGTGGATTACCCGTGGTGCTGCCAGCCTGACTATCGAAAACCACTACAACAAGACCAGCGGAGCTTTGAGTGTCTACGACAACTTCGGACGACACAAGATCAATGATGGCTACAACGCCGATGGTGGCTCACCTCAGACCGACCTGTTCCGTTCGAAGGATGCCGTGGCTGGCGTGTCGTGGTATCAAAGTGCGCAGCTCTTTGAGGGCAATCGCGTCACCGTGGGTTTGGACTATCAGCACATATACGGACGTGCCTGGTACACCAATCGCGAGACAGGCGAGACAGTCACTACCCAACGCCGATTGATGCAGAGTGCACACTCGCACGAGAACGAGGTGGCGGGGTATGTCGACTTCCGTCAGGACATCAGCGAATGGCTGACCATCGATGCCGGTCTGCGCTACGACCACCACTCGACGGCTGGCGGCGAATGGGTGCCGCAGGCAGGTATCGTGGTGCGTCCCATCGAGACCGGTGCACTGAAGGCATCCGTCAGTAAAGGTTTCCGCAATCCCAATACCCGCGAGATGTATATGTACGGCACGGCTAACCACGACTCTTTGCGCGCAGAGCGTCTGTGGAACTACGAACTGTCATGGCGCCACCGTCTGGGTGGCTTCTCGTATGGAGCGAACCTCTTCAATATCAAGGGGGACAATATGATTCAGGCCGTTGCTGGAAAGAATATCAATACAGGCGAGATTGAGAACTACGGCGTGGAACTCGAAGCACAGTATCGCATCAGCAGCCATTGGTCTGTAAACACCAACCACTCGCTGCTGCACATGAAGAATCCTGTTGTGGCTGCACCGAAATATAAGGGTTTCCTCGGCGCCAGCTTCAACTGTCAGACGTGGAGCATCATCGCCGGTCTGCAATACTTGAACGGCCTCTATACCGCCGTTGGTAAAGACGAGCAGAAGGAGAACTTCTGTCTGCTGAACGCCACCGTCAACTATGCCCTCAGCAAGAACATTGACCTCTGGCTGCGTGGCGAGAACCTGCTGGCACAGAGTTACGAAATCAATCTGGGCTACCCCATGCCACGTGCCACATTCATGGGTGGGATGAACATCTATCTTTGATAGAAATTTTTGTTCTTTCTTTGATTTTCACAAAATAAATTTTATCTTTGCACACGTTATTAAGAAAACTACTTAAATGAAAAAAATACTTCTATCATCATTGTTGTTGCTGAGCATGGTTTCAGTATCAGCGCAGACTCCTATTGATAGGAGTCTTGCACGCCATAATTTCTTTTATGCAGGCGAAGGCAAGCTGCAACGTATGTACATCGTTAAAGACGGAGATGTGGCTTGGCAGTTGCGCAATCCGCAAGGACGTGGCGAAATTAGTGATGCCGTGCTGATGACGGATGGGCATATCCTGGTGGCTCACCAATATGGTATCTGCGAGGTTACTCAAGAGAACAAGACCCTATGGAGCTACGAGGCACCAAAGGGTACTGAGATTCACACCATCCAGCCCATCGGACAAAAGCATGTGTTGTTTGTGCAGAACGGTCATCCAGCGAAAGTCGTGGTGATGGAGATCCCATCGTGTCAGATTGTTTATGAGTTTGATATTCCTGCTTCTGAAGGAGTACACGGACAGTTCCGCAATGCACGTCTATCGAGTCGCGGCACATTGTTGTTGGCCCACATGAGTCAGGGCTATGTGGCTGAATATTCTGTGCAGGGCAACGAACTCGGGCGTTGGGAGATAGCCAGCCCGTGGTCGGTTGCGGAATATGCCACTGATCGCATGCTCTTCGTGGGGCGTGGACTGGTGCGAGAGATAGATCGCGGCAGCGGATTAGATAAGGTGCTGCGCGAGATAAAGACTGCCGATTACGGCATCAAGTCGCCCCAAAAGGCTGTACGCCTTAAGGATGGTAACACCATCATTAACGACTGGTGGAGCGAGTGGAGCAAGACGCCTCTTGATTCATTGAATCCTCCCGTTCAGGCTATCGAAATCGACAAGGATGGCAAGGTGGTATGGCAACTCTGTGCCTGGAAGAATCCCGATCTTGGGCCTTCGACCACCATCCAGCCTTTGGATCAGGCTGTAGACCGCAACCGTCTGTCGTTTGGACATTTCAACGGTCACACTCCTAAGCAGATGCTGGGTGTGAACAAACCCGTTGGCGAAGGGCGTGGCATCTATCCTGGACGCGTGGCATGGATTCATAGTCCTGGTGTTGCTAAATGGGATGGACATACCGGTCTGTGGGTGGAAGACCGCTGGAACAACCAGATGAAAGCCGATGCGATGGTGACAGAGGCCATCCTGCAAGTGACAGGTGAGAAGACGGCCAAGAAGGGGTGGCAGGCTCTGTTTAAGCACTTTAATAAGGAACACGGCAGAGGCAATCGCAGTTATAAGAAAGGAGAGATGATAGCAGTGAAGTTGAACCTGAACAATGCTCTGACGCATCGCGACACCTTCGAACTGAACTCATCGCCCTTCGTAACACTGGCCTTGGTACGTTCGATGGTAAAGGATGGT
>JAFZAP010000099.1 GCA_017557185.1 Prevotella sp. | reverse complement strand
GGGTCCAGTGTCCGCTTCATCAAGAAGCTCTGTCCTACGGCTAATGTCTTGGATGGGACTCCAATCCACGGGGCTGAGGCAGCGAATGCCGACAGCGAGGCAAGAAAAATCGCGTCTTTAGCAAAATAACAAACATCTAAATTAATAAGATTATGCAGAACTTTGATTACATGACCCCGACTCGCCTCATTTTTGGCAAGGAGTCGATTGTGAAGCTGCCCAGCGTCATGGCGCAGTTTGGAAAGAGAATCCTCCTCACCTATGGTGGTGGCAGTATCAAAAAAATAGGTCTCTACGACCGCGTGAAGGAACTGCTAAAGGGCTACGATATCGTGGAACTCTCTGGCATCCAGCCTAATCCCAAGTACGACCCCTCGGTGCTCGATGGCGTGCGCCTCTGCAAGGAACACCACATCGATGTCATCCTGGCTGTGGGTGGCGGCAGCGTGCTCGACTGCTCGAAGGCCATTGCTGCCGGAGCTTGTTACGACGGCGACCCCTGGGACTTGATTTCCTATAAGGTAAAAGCGCAGGCTGCCCTGCCCATCGTCGATATCATGACCCTTGCCGCTACAGGCTCAGAATACGACTGCGGAGGTGTTATCTCGCGCACAGAGACCAACGACAAGATCGGTTATCTTGACCCCCATCTGTTCCCTGCAGTATCGATTCTCGACCCCGTCTATACCTTCACCGTGTCGAAGAAGCAGACCGCTGCAGGCATTGCCGACGCGATGAACCACACGATGGAACAATACTTCGTGGCCGACGCCACGCTGCTCAACGACGGCTTCTGCGAGTCGATGCTGCGCAGCCTGATGGAGAACGGGCGCAAGTGCCTGGAGAATCCCGAGGACTATACCGCCCGTGCCGAGATGATGCTTGCCTGCACCTACGGTTGCAACGGCATCCTCGCTCTTGGCAACAGCCAGTCAGGTTGGCCCTGCCACGGCATCGAGCATGCCCTCTCTGCCTACTACGACATCACCCACGGCGAAGGTCTTGCAATCATCACCCCTCGCTGGATGCGCCACATTCTCAACGAGCGCACACTGCCCCGCTTCGTGAAGTACGGCATCAACGTCTTCGGTATCGACGCCTCGCTGCCCCAGCAGGAGATTGCCGAACGTGCCATCGACGCCACCTACCGTTTCTTCGAGAGCATCAACATCCCCATGCACCTGCGTGAGGTGGGCATCGACGACAGCCGCATCGACGAGATGGCTCATCACATCGCCGTCAACGAAGGTCTGGAGAATGCCTACGCACCCCTGACAGAGCAGGACATCAAGGAGATACTCTTGGCAAGTCTGTAAATTGTAAATAGTAAATTGTCATGGTGAAAACTTTCAGATTATCAAATGGCGTTGAGATGCCCCTGTTGGGTTACGGCGTGTTTCTGGTGTCGCCTAACGAGTGTGAACGATGCGTGACGGATGCGCTGAGCGTGGGCTATCGCCTGATAGACACGGCACAGGCCTACCAGAATGAGGAGGGCGTGGGCAATGCGTGGCGCAAAAGCGGACTGAAACGCGAGGATCTATTCCTAGTGACGAAGGTGTGGATTTCGAATGCGGGCGAGGAAAAGGCTGCCAAGAGCATCGACGAGAGCCTGCGCAAGTTGCAGACGGAGTATATCGACCTGCTGCTCATCCATCAGGCCTACGGCGACGTCTTTGGCACGTGGCGGGCAATGGAGAGGGCCTATCGCGCCGGTAAGGTTCGCGCCATCGGTGTGAGCAACTTCCAGGCAGGCCGCTTCTTCGACTTCGCCCACTATGTGGAGGTGAAGCCGATGATGAACCAACTGCAATGCAACACGCTCATCCAGCAGACGGGCATAGAGCCGATACATGCTGAGTTCGGCACGAAGATGATGGCATGGGGCCCACTTGGCGGACAGGGTGTCGAAGGCATCGTGAAGAGTGAACTGCTGGCTAATATCGGAGCGAAGTATGGTAAGAGTGCAGCACAAGTAGCCCTCCGTTGGCTCACCCAGCGTGGCATCGTGGCCATCCCCAAGAGTACACACAAGGAGCGTATGCAGCAAAACTTCGACATCTTCGACTTCTCATTGACAGCTGACGAGATGGCGCAGATTGCCATCATGAACCAGCACGATACGGGTACCATCAACTTCAGCGACCCTCAGTTTGTAAAATATCTCATAGAGACATATGGCTAAACAGGTATCAGTATTGGTAGGTGCTGGCAGTATTGGCCAGGCTATCATCCGCCGAGTGTCGGCAGGCAAGCATGTGGTGTTGGCTGACTATAGTGTAGAAAACGCAGAGCGGGCAGCGAAGACACTGGAGGATGCAGGTTTTGAATGCTCAACCATCAAATGCGACCTTGGCTCGAAGGAGGACATCCTGAAGTTGGTGGAGTTTGCCACCAGCAAGGGCGAGGTGACGAATGTGGTGAATGCCGCTGGCGTGTCACCCTCGCAGGCTCCCGTTGAGGAGATTCTGCGTGTGGATCTCTATGGCACGAGTGTGCTGTTGGAGGAGTTCGGCAAGGTGATTGCCGAGGGAGGCTCAGGTGTGATTATCTCGTCGCAGAGCGGGCATCGTCTGCCTGCCTTACCGCAGGAGCAGAATGATGCACTGGCGATGACACCAGTAGAAGAACTGTTGGAACTTCCGTTTCTTAAGGCCATCGATGATACGCTGAAGGCCTATCAGTATTCGAAGCGCTGCAATGTTTTGAGAGTGATGTACGAGGCTACCCGTTGGGGACGTCGCGGTGCTACCATCAACAGCATCAGTCCTGGCATCATCATCACCCCGCTAGCCAACGACGAGTTGCATGGCCCTCGCAAGGACGGCTATCTGAAGATGATTGGGGGCATGCCCGCCCGTCGTGCAGGGACTCCTGACGAAGTGGGAGATCTGGCAGAGTTCCTGATGTCGTCCCGTGGCCGTTTCATCAGCGGTGCCGACCTGCTCATCGATGGCGGCTGCACTGCCAGCTATTGGTACGGTGACTTACAATATCTAAAGGCTACGCATTAAGTTAGCAATCTTTTCGTTTGTCAAAAGCAATCATCTCGTTTGCCTGTCTCAATGACCTAGTGCGACAAGAGCAACGAGGTAGTAAAGTAAATTAAGTTAATTTGTGCGGTAAATTAAGTTAATTTATTCAGTAAATTAAGTTATTTTACTCATCAAATTAAGTTAATTTACTGATTAAAATAAGTTAATTTACTGATTAAAATAAGTTGATTTACAATATTAGGGCAATACTCCGCGATCTTTAGAACGATGTTCTTTCTACACAAGAACGATGCTCTAGAAAGTTAAGAGCGTTGCTCTTCGGTGTCAGCAGAGGCTTCGCGCAGCGCCTCGACGTATTCGTAGAGCTTGCGATAGAAGGGGTGGCGAGTCATTGTGTCGGGATTGCCAAGAATGATGAGCTTCATGCGGGCACGGGTGATGGCGACATTCATGCGGCGCAGGTCGCGCAGGAAGCCTATCTGGCCGTCGTCGTTGGAGCGCACAAGGGAGATGAGGATGACGTCGCGCTCCTGTCCTTGGAAGCCGTCGACGGTGTTGATGGAGATAAGGCTGCGGTAGGGTTTGAAGAACCCGTCGCGCCTGACGAGGTGCCGCAAGTATTGCACTTGTGCGCGGTAGGGCGAGATGACGCCGACGTCGATGCGCTCCTCGAGGATGCGGGCCTTACCAATCTTCGTGAAATACTTTTTCAGTATGTCGAGTGTCTGCTCGGCTTCCTTTTTGTTGATGCGTCCGAAAGACTCGCCGACAAACTCTTCGCCGTCGACATCCGTTTCTATCCATTCCATCGGGATGTCGTAGTCGAGAATGCTGCGATGCTTGATTTGCGGAGCACTCTGCACCTTACCTCCGTAGAACCAGTCGGAGGAGAAGCGCATGATCTCCTCGTTCATGCGATACTGCACGCCGAGCAGGGTGACTGCCTCGGGGTGGTTCTCGACGAGGCGCTCCATGAGTGTTTTCCCCAACCCCGCCTTCAGGGCTGCAAGGCTCTTCACCGTAGGCGGCAGCTGACAGTGGTCGCCAGCCAAAATCACGCGGCGAACACGGCGGATGGGAATCCAGCTGGCTGCCTCAAGCGCCTGTGCAGCCTCATCGATGAACAGCGTGTTGTACTTCTGTCCTTCTAGCAGACGATTGGCTGAGCCCACAAGGGTGCAGGCGATGACGCGCGCTTCTCCGAAGAGCTCGGCGTTGATGCGTATCTCCAGTTCTGCCGCACGGCTCTTCAGGCGGTCCATCTTCTGGTGCCAGTTCTCGGAACCGCGCTTGCGATGCTGGCGCAGTTCGCGGATGGCCTTGCGGATGGACCACAACAGTTCGTAATCGGGATGGGCCTCGAAGCGCCGCTCGTAAGTGAACGACAACATCTTGTCGTTGACGCGTGTGGGATTGCCGATGCGCAGCACGTTCACGCCGCGATCGACAAGACGTTCGCTGATCCAGTCGACAGCCATGTTGCTTTGTGCACACACGAGCACCTGCGGCTCGCGGTGTAGCGTTTCGAAGATGGCCTCGACGAGTGTGGTGGTCTTGCCTGTACCGGGAGGGCCGTGCACGATGGCTACATCCTTCGCCCGCAACACCATATTCACAGCATTTTCCTGGGTTGGGTTGAGCCAAGGGAAGGAGAGTGGGGAAAAGGTATAAAATTGACTGGGGGTGGGCTTATAAAACAAATCACGCAACTCGGCTAGTCGGTTGTTCTTCGCTCGCATCACACGGTCGAGGGCATCGAACATGGTGCGATAGCTGGTCTCGTCGAAGGAGAGCTGCACGCCTAGCTGTTGGTCAGTGTTCTGCAACTCGATGATGGGTGCGGTGTCAGGCACGGCAACAACCATTCTGTCGCCATCGACATAGGAAACGGTGGCGGTGAAATTGTAGTAGGAGGGGTTAGGGGTGGGTTGTTTAAAGAACTGCACCGGCCTTCCGAACTCGAAGTTGTGCTCGATATCCTGATCGGTGGTGCGGAAAACTTCGATGCACAGCTGGTTCAGCGAGTTGTAGTAGCTCTTGCCCACACGCAGCGGAAACCACGTGTCGCCCCGCTTCACCGAGCGTGCCAGACCGCGGTTCTCGGTGAACTTGCGATAGGCTTCTTTTTCGGTGAAGTACTCTATTTCGAGCAGCATGCGCTGCCGCTGCAACTCCAATATGGGCGTTGTCTGTGGCATAACGTGTGCAAAGGTACGAATAAGAGAGCGAAAAGCCAAATTTATTGGGGCTTTTCCGAACGAGAGTACCTTCGACGTATGTCAGAGTACGAAAAAAGTGTAAAGTGAAAAGTGAAAAGTGAAAAGTTTTTTGTAACTTTGACCTGCGGTCGAAGTTTCTTTCGTTCGGAAATGAAAAAGAAAAAATGATTTTCTTTTTGCATTTCGCTCACTTATATGTAACTTTGCAAACGATGAAGGCATTGACATTCGAAAACCTCACCATCGGCTACCAACTAGGAAGCAAGAACGAGAAGGTGGTGGCCCGCGGACTCTCGGCAACGCTCGAGAGCGGACAGCTGACGTGTCTGCTCGGCCGCAACGGCACAGGAAAATCAACGTTGCTCCGCACGCTGGCAGAGCTGTGGCTGGGTGATGTTGCTGTTGTGCTGACCGATCCGCTCGATGTGCGCAATCTCACCGTTGAGGAGGTGGTGGCCCTGGGTCGCACACCCTATACGAACTTCTGGGGAACACTACGGCAGGAAGACAAGGCTGTGGTGTCAGAGGCGATGAAGCTAGTGGGCATCACGCCGCTGGCGCAAACAGACATCGGCACGCTGAGCGATGGTGAACGACAAAAGGTGATGATAGCAAAGGCGTTGGCACAACAAACACCTATTATTCTTTTAGATGAGCCAACCGCCTTCCTCGACTATCCCAGCAAACAAGAGGTGATGAAACTATTGCATATGCTCGCCCACGAGCAGGGCAAGGCCATCCTACTCTCTACGCACGACGTAGAGCTGGCAGAACAATATGCCGACCAAATATGGTTCTTCCGTTGTGATGGCAACGAAAACGGCACCCGCCTCATGACAGGTGCCGCACATGCAGTGAATATCAGAGATTTGTTCTAAAATTCCAACACCAGCGTTTGGCGCGGACGGAGCGGCAAATCCTTTGTGAGGTCGTACTTCTGTCCGCTGATGACATCTGTGGCCTCGCGTTGCAACTGGTCTACGTCGAAGAGCTCCTTGTAGCGCTCCACCTCGAGCACGGCAGGCTGCGACGTGCCGTTGAGAATAGTCATCACGGTGTTGCGATGCCAACGGCGTGCGAGCACATAGACACCCTTCCACGGACAGAACTGAGTCTGGTAGCCGCGAATGATGGTTTCGTTGCCGTTGCGCCAATGCAGCAGGTTCGAGAGCCATGTGAACATCGCCTGCTCGGCCGGCGTGCGACCTTCGGCGGTGAAGGCATTGTGTGTATCACCAGGGAATCCGCCCGGGAAGTCCTTGCGTACATTGCCGTCGGTGACTTCCTTCGTTCCGTTCATCAAGACTTCCGTACCGTAATAGAGTTGCGGTGTGCGGCGCATGGTGAGCAACAGCGCCAAAGCCTGCTTCAACATGAGCGTGTCCTGTCCGTCGCCGAGGAAGCGGTCGGTGTCGTGGTTCTCAATGAACGCCATGACGTTCGACGGATTCTCGTAGAGATAGTCGTAGACGAGTGAGTTGTAGATGCGGTTGAAGCCGTTCCACCAGCCATCGGTCTCTTCATGACGTGCCTGATTGAGCCTGTCGAAGAACGAGAAATCCATTACGGTCTTCAGATAGGAATTCTGCTCGGAGAGCTTTGAATCCTTCTGCCAGGCAGCGGTATAGGCAGGCTCGGTGACCCAGGTTTCGCCAACGGTGTTGAAGTTGGGGTATTCCTCGTCGAGCACACGCATCCACTCGGCCATCGCCGTGCGGTCGGCATAGGGGTAGGTATCCATGCGAATGCCATCGATGCCTACGGTCTCTATCCACCAGATGGAGTTCTGGATGAGATACTTGATGACGTGCTGATTACGTTGGTTGAGGTCGGGCATGGAGGGCACAAACCAACCATCGACGGTCTCGCGCAGGTCAACTTCCGAAGCATAGGGATCCATCACCGGTGTGAGCTTGTAACTGGTCTGCAGATACTGGCTCTTGGCAGGTGCCGAGCCATCGGCATTGGCGGTGAAGCCCGTCATCGGGTCGCGGCCGCTCTGCTTCTCCGAGAGCCATTCGGGCGTGTTCAGCCAGTCCTTCGAGGGCAGGTCCTTCACCCATGGGTGCTCGAAGCCGCAGTGGTTGAAAATCATATCCATCACGACCTTCAGTCCATGCTTATGTGCATCGCTGACCAGCGTGCGATACTGCTCATTGGTACCGAAGCGAGGATCGACGCGATAGTAGTCGGTGGTGGCGTAGCCGTGATAGGTGCTGTAGCCGTTGTCGGTGTCGGGCGAGTTGTTCTCCAGCACGGGTGTGAACCACAGGGCGGTGACACCGAGCTCATTGAAGTAGTCGAGATGCTGGCGGATGCCTTCAAGGTCGCCGCCATGACGCAGAGACGGCTGCGAGCGGTCTTCGCGATAGGTGTTCATGCCTTCCACCTGTGCGGGGTGGTTCTCGCCTTGTGCAAAGCGGTCGGGCATAAGCATGTAGAGGACGTCGGCATTCGAGAAGCCTTCACGTTCTTCGCCTGCCTTCTCGCGCTCCTTGAGTTGATAGGCGACGATGGTTTTCTTCTTGCCAAGCTTGAAGGTCAGTGGCAATGTGCCTGCCTTGCTGTCTTTCACGTTCAAATAAACGAGCAGATAGTTCGGTGAGTCAAGCCGCACGAGCGAATCGATCTTCGCACCTTTCACGCTGACCTCTGCCTCGCGGATGCCCTGACCATAGACCATCAGCTGAAGCGTGGGGTCTTTCATTCCGACATACCAGTCGGTAGGATCGATGCGCGAAATCTGCACGTCGCTTTCAGTCAATTCGGCCAGCAGCTTTGCATCCTTTGTTCCGTTGTTGCAGGAGGTCATCAGGCCGCAGAGGAAAAGGAGATTTGTAAATAAATGAGATCTTTTCATAAGTTGATAATTATTATTGTAATTATTCTGTTTCTTCAAACCAAGAATCTTGTACAAATTCGTTCCAACAGGCAAACGCCTCTGAGCAATGGAATACGAAATCTATACGATAATACTTTGAAGGATTTTCATCTGGGAAAGAATACAATGTGAATGTTTTTGAATGATCATTCCATTCGAAACTAGAGACAATTTGGTCATGCAGATGACCATCGAATAAATGATCTTCATCCAATGTGTTTGTCACATCCCCTACAAGATGCTCTTTTCCTTCCAAAAGCGAAAAATCTTTCAAGATTATCGCAGCTCGTCCTGTAAGTTTATGCTTTCCGGTGTTGTTCAAAGGATTTTCTTTACAAACATCGAAACCATATGCTACACCATCTTCAATGTCATTGAATAAAAGAATGACATCGTTTCCGTCTTTAACAAATTCTGTGATGACATTATCATGCAAATAAATCTCATCAAGGCGGTTAGACTGAAATTTCCAATTTTTCATATTTTCTCAATCATGAATAATCAGGGCCGACTGAGGATCAACGACAACTTTGTCGCCATGCATTTCGCCGAGACCGTTCTCGTCAATCTGACCGTCGCAGCAGACTACGGTGTATTTACCTTCAGGAATAGAGACCGTCTGCGGCTCGCGGTTGGCATTGAGGATGACGATGATGTCCTTCCACTGGTCACCACCGGCATGGTTCTTCAAGATGAAGCCAACCAAACACGGGGTGTTTTCCTGGCTCCCTGACTCCATTTCTCCTTGGTTCCTTAGACTCAGGAACTCCAAGTGCTTTCTAACCAGTTCGGCCTTGCCAAGACGGAAGGCAGGATGGTTCTTGCGCAGTTGGATGATCTGCTTGTAATAGCTGAACACCTGCGGATAGCGCTCGAGGTTGTTCCAGTCAAGACGGTTGATGCTGTCGGGCGATTCGAAAGAGTTGTGAACACCCTTCTTGTCGCGTAGCATCTCCTCGCCGCTGAGCATGAACGGAACGCCCTGCGAAGTGAAGACGGCGGTCTGTGCCAAGAGATCGAGGCGGATGAGCTCATCCTCCCCCAACCCCTCTGAACGGAGGGGAGCCACGCTGGCCTTCAGTCGGTCCACCAGACACATGTCGTCGTGACACGAGACGTACGAAATCATCTGCGTCGGCTCATTCGCCCAAGGCTCCTTCGAGTAGTTCACCTTGGTCATATCCACCTGTGGGTGGGCGATGGCACCGGCGATGCCGAACTTCAAACTCTCCTCCTCGCCAGCGAGACCCGCTAGGAAAGCACCCTTCGTATCGTCGGAGAACGGGCCACGCAGGGCGTCGCGAATCTCGTCGCTGAAGGCTGCAATGCCGTGCAACTGGTTGACATTGGCCTTCATGGCGAGCTTATCCTGCGGATAGGCGCACTGCCCAGCGCTCCATCCCTCGCCATATATAAATATGGTGGGGTCTATCTTGTTCACTTCATCGCGGATGAGGTTCATCGTCTCGATGTCGTGAATGCCCATGAGGTCGAAGCGGAAGCCGTCGATGTGGTATTCGTCAATCCAGTATTTCACGCTCTCCAGCATGAAGCGGCGCATCATCGGACGGTCCGAGGCCGTCTCATTGCCACAACCTGAGCCGTTGGAATACTCTCCTTGGTCGTTTTTGCGATAGTAATAGTCGGGGAACGTCTTCTGGAAATTGCTGTGCTCAATATCATAAGTGTGGTTATAAACCACATCGAGGATGACACGGATGCCAGCCTTGTGCAGGGCCTGCACCATCTGCTTGAACTCACGAATGCGGCATTGCGGGTCGGCGGGATTGGTGGAATAGCTGCCTTCAGGCACGTTGTAGTTCACTGGGTCGTAGCCCCAGTTATACTTATTGTCCTCGAGACGTGTCTCGTCAACGGAGCCGAAGTCGTAGCTGGGAAGGATATGGATGGCGTTCACACCCAGTTCCTTTAGGTGGTCGATGGCTTTCGGCTCTGATAGCGCAAGGAACTTTCCTTTATATTTCAGTCCCGACGAAGCATCGATGGAGAAATCGCGGTGGTGCATCTCATAAATGACCAAGTCGGCAGGCGACTTTACCTCTGGCCGCTTGTCTTTCTCCCAACCCTCGGGATTGGTTTCCTTCATGTCAATGATGACACCACACTTGCCATTGATGCCCACTGCCTTTGCAAAGACACCTGGCGAAGCCTGCCCGTTTACCACAAAGACATACTCTTTTCCTTTCTGGTCGCCAGGCACGGTTGCGGTCCAAATGCTGTCAACCAACGTCATCGCGACGCTGTCGCCACCCACCTTGACATAGCATTCTGCATCGGTCGGTGCAAAGAGATTAAAAACTGTCTCCGAAGGAGAGTATGTCATTTCGTCAAAACAGAAACCTTCTTCCTGCTTTGGGTTGCAACCCATCATCAAAGCAGCAATTCCAAACATGAATATCTTTTTCATCGTTATAAGCGTTTTTTGTTATTTAGCAATGAGCGAGATGGCGAAGCCACCGCCGGGAGCTTCCTTGAGCTTCAGCGTCTGGCCAGCCTTGACGGTCTTCTTGGTAATCACGTATGCCTTGGGGTTGTTCTTGTAATGGGCATCCTTGGCATCGGCATAAATGGTACAGTCATACTTGTGACCCTTGTCGAGGAAGTCGAGTTTCAATGTGGTTGCGTGTCCCTGCTCATCGCACTTGCCCCCAACAAACCAATTGTCGGTGCCCTTGGCCTTGCGGGCAACAGTTACGTAGTCGCCAGGCTCTGCCTCAAGATACTTCGAGTCGTCCCAGTCGCAGGCGACATCCTTGATAAACTGGAAGGCATCCATGTATTTCGCATAGTTCTCGGGCAGGTCGGCAGCCATCTGCAAGGGCGAATAAAGAGTGACGTAGAGCGCCAGCTGGCCAACGAGCGTCGACCGCACATACGATGTGTTGTCGCTCCATGTGTTGAGCTGTGTCTCGAGGATTCCTGGCGTATAGTCCATCGGACCACCCTGCAGACGTGTGAAAGGCAGAATAACGGTGTGGTCAGGGTTTGAACCTCCAAAGGCCTCATACTCTGTGCCACGTGCGCTCTCGTTACCAACGAGGTTCGGGTAGGTGCGGCAGAGACCCGTGGGGCGCGTAGCCTCATGGGCATTCACCATGATGTGGTGTTTCGCGGCCTCCTTGATACAGAAAAGGTAGTGGTCGTTCATCGACTGCGAGTAGTGATGGTCGCCGCGCGGAATGATGTCGCCCACGTAGCCCGATTTCACAGCGTCGTAGCCATACTTGTTCATCAGCGAATAGGCCTGCTCCAAGTAGCGCTCGTAGTTCTGCGTGCTGGATGATGTCTCGTGATGCATGAGCAGCTTCACGCCTTTCGAGTGGGCGTAGTCGTTCAATGCCTTCAGGTCGAAGTCGGGATAGGGCGTCTGGAAGTCGAAGACATCGCGCTTCCAGCGGTTCGCCCAGTCTTCCCAGCCCACGTTCCATCCTTCGACGAGCACTTCATCGAGTCCGTTATCGGCTGCGAAGTCGATGTATCGGCGCACCTTCTCATTCGTAGCACCGTGACGGCCATTGGGTTTGGCTTTCATCCAGTCGATGTTGTCGAGTTGTACGGAAGGGAATTCGTCGGTATAGTTCCACGAACTCTTACCGACGATCATCTCCCACCAAACACCACAGTACTTCGTGGGGTGAATCCACGACACGTCATCGAGGGCACAAGGCTCATTCAGATTCAGGATGAGATTCGAGGAGAGCATATCGCGTGCATCATCAGAGACCATCACCGTACGCCAAGGTGTATGGCAGGGAGTCTGCATGCAGCCCTTCAGACCCGTTGCATCGGGGGTGAGATGAGAAACGAACTTGCTTGGGCCAACCAACTCCAGATGCATCGTGGCATAGTTGATGCAGGCTGCCTCGTGGATGTTGATGTAGAGGCCATCGTCGGAACGCATCTGCAAGGAGGTCTGAACAGCGTTCTGCACAGGCGTCATCGAGGCGTTGTCCCAAACCACCGCATCGACCTGCCGCTCGTTGGTACCGTTCTGATAGAGGCGGCCACGTTTGTCGAACGACAGCTTCTGACGGGCGGGAATCTCAGAGAGACGCGTCTGCTGGATGGGGTATTCCTGCGTGTCGTAGTCGGCTGTAATCCACCATGCCATGTGATCACCTGCCAGCGCAAACTCCGTGCGCTCCTCCTTGATGAGGAAATAGTTCAGCTCCTGCTGCTGTGGGAACTCATAGCGCAGGCCGATGCCGTCGTCAAAGACGCGGAAGCGCAGCAGCATCTCCCTCTGTTCCGTTTGTTGCTGTAGTACCGCAACATACTCGACATAGTGGTTGCGGATGGTGCGCGTCTCGCCCAACACGGGTTCCCATCTCTCATCGAACGTGGAGGTCTGCTCGCTCTTCAGCGTGAAACCGTCGAGCAAGTCGGTCTCGCGAAGGCCACGTGAGGCATGCTTGTCGCGAGCAAGTTCGAAGCCGAGACGTGATGGCTCGATAACAGCCTTTCCTTTGTAACTGAGACTGTAGGTGGGTACTCCGCCTTTGGCAAGGCTGAAGGTCAGCGCAAGATTGCCATCGGGCGATTTCGTTACGGTCTGCGCATGTGAGGCGACCATTGGCAGCACAAGGGCTGCAAGGGCTAGAATAGTTTTCTTCATATAAAGCCTCCCCCGACCCCTCCAAAGGAGGGAAGTGCCTGGCGGATTGTGGGGGACTGCCAGGCTTTTTGTTATTGATGCATTTCAAACTCCCTTCCCCTCGAGAGGGGCAGGGGTGGGTGTCCTATCTCCCACTAAGCGTTACCATCTGGGCGATGCCATTCGAGAACCCTTCGCAACCGATGAGGTCTTCCACGTTCAGATGCATGCGATAGCGCCAGTAATGTTTTGGGTTGGCAGGAATATTCACACGCTCGGCATTGGCATCGGCCAACCGCAAGTGCTCGTCGATGGCGAGCCAGTCCTGCAGAGCGATGACACATACCATTGAAGGCGATGCCAGATGGTTGGCGATGATGTCGCGTGCGAGCCAGCCGGGCATGGGATGAGGAGCGGGGCCGTCCTTCCAAAGCACCTGGTTGTAATAGGTCTGCGCACGTTCGTAATCCTCGTCCCACCACATACGCAACGTGGGCGTGTCGTGGGAAGAAATGGTACATACGGAACGATAGGGATTGCGCTCAAGCACTCCGAAGCGAACGCTCGGATCTTTCGGCATCGACTGTAACTCGAGCGAGAGGATGCGCAGTTCGTTCATCACCCACTGCACGCAGTCGGGCACCATGCCCAGGTCTTCGGCACAAACCAGCATGCGCGTGGCCTGCACAAGTCGCGGCAGTTTCTTCATGGCCTCGCGATACCAGAACTGGTTGTTGCGGCGGTAGAAGTAATCGTCGTAGAGTCGCTGGAAGGCTTCCTTCTCCCAAGCCGAGAGACGCTGGAAGGCTTCGGTCTTCTGCACGCTGATACGCGGATGATAGCGTTCTGAATCCTTGTGGTCGACGAGGAACAGCGAGTCGATTTCGCTATAAACGCCCCACGAATGAATTTCTTCAAGGCTCAGGCCCAGCGCGGGCGAGAACTGTCCCATCAGACCTGATGCATGCGGCATGGGAATCTCCCAAATGCGGAAGAAGCCGAGCACGTGGTCGATGCGATAGGCATCGAAGAAATGGCTCATGTTCTGGAATCGGCGCACCCACCAGGCACAGTTGTCGCGCAGCATCTCGTCCCAGTTGTAGGTGGGGAAGCCCCAATTCTGGCCGTCCTCAGCAAAGTCGTCGGGCGGAGCACCGGCCTGACCATTCATGTTGAAGTACTTCGGTTCCATCCATACATCACAACCCTCGCGACTCACACCGATAGGGATATCGCCCTTCAGGATGACACCTTGCTGGCGTGCGTGGTCGTGAACGCCCTGCATCTGCGTCTTCAGCACAAACTGCACATAGTAGTAGAAAGCCACTTCCTTATAAGCTTTCGTGCGCGGATTGCAGAGTGCCTTGCGATCAGCCTCGTTCCACGTCTCGTGGCCTTTCCATTCCTTGAAATCGACTGTGCCCGTCTGGTCACGCAACAGACAATATTGGGCATAAGGCACCAGCCATTGCTCCGTTTCGCGGAAGAACGTCTTGAATGTCTCCGACTTCAACACTTGCTGTCCCTCCTGCTCGAACAAGGCGCGCAGGTAGTCGCGCTTGGCGTTGTTCACACGCTCGTAGTCGATTTGCGGCAGGGCGTTCAACTCCTGACGCAATGCCTCAAACTGTTTCTTCAACTTCGCATCCTTCAGTTCAGGCAGCTGGCGCAAGTCGACATACTGCGGGTGAAGGGCGAACACAGAGATACACGAATAGGGATAGGAGTCGGTCCAGGTGTGAGTGGATGTGGTGTCGTTGATGGGCAATACCTGCAACAGCCGCTGACGGGTGCGGGCCACCCAGTCGACCATCAACCGCAAATCGCCGAAGTCGCCCACGCCAAACGACCCCTTCGAGCGCAACGAGAACACTGGGACGAGCGTTCCGGCCACGCGCTGATTCGCGAGAGCAAAGAATGCCTGATCCATCTGATAGACCAATACGTCACCGCGTCGCAGGTCGGTAGGCACCTCGAGTACGCGGTTCTGGCCCGTTTCCCAAAGAGGTGTCCCCTCCTTACTGACGGCAACGAACTTCATCTCAACGCGGCGACCGGCAAAAGCTGTAGCATCGAGGTCGACAACCCACTCGTTGTAGTTGTGCTCCGTCATGGGCTGGGCCTTGTCAAGATTCCAGAATCCCAGTTCGTCGTTCTCGCCACTGATGACCAATTGCTGGCCAGCTCGCAGCTGCGGAGCGCGGACGACAAGACGGAGCATTGGCGCTCCACCCCCCTGGCCCTCCTTTTGAAGCAGAGGAGCATCGCCTTTTCCTTCTTTCAGGCAGTCCGTAAATGCCGAACTGTAGAGATAGCTGTCCTCTGGCATGTCGATCCAGCGGTCGTAGACGTGGAAGCATAATGCGCTGGCAGGCAGCAACTCAAGCCTGTGAGCCACTGTGCGCCATTCGGTTCGCTCCTCGCTACCGTTATTATCTACACTGTAGAAATAGTCAAGCCGGTCTCCCTGACCGCTACGCTTTGCTGCTGCACCATGAACCTGATAGTTATTCAGCGCATAAGTCCACTGATGACCGTCAGTGGTGCCCATTCTATACTGGGCGGTCATTTCCTTGCCGTCCTCGTTTTTGCGGACGATGTTCAGCACAAGTTCTTCGCCAAACACCGTGTGGTATTCAACATGAAAATAGATGTTCATAGATTGTGGTTTTTAAATTTCTGCTTCAAAATTACGAAGAAATCAAAGAATGTGTGCTCATCAAAAGGGCAAAAGAAGAAATTAAATGCGCAAACGTTTGCATAAAATATCCAAAACAAGACAAATTAGGAAAGAGAAAATGTAAAGAATTATTTGATAGCTTTCATGCCTCTAACCCGAAAAGGGAATCGTCATAAAAGTTAAAGATATTGACAGAATACCGCAAAAAAACAACGGGGTTTCAACAAGAACATTGCACTTGGACCTCAAAGACATTCCTCTTGGACGCCAAAGGCATTGTTCTTAGACGCCGAAAGCATTGCTCTAGCACTCCGAAAGCATTGCTCTGGCAGTCCGAAAGCATTGCTACAGCGGTCCGAAAGCATTGCTACAGCGGTCTGAAAGCATTGTCCTAACACTCCGAAAACTATGCTTTTCCTTGATGGAAAGACGGGTGTTCCTAAGGACAACATGAATGTTTGGAAACAATAATAACCAAACCACCCATGCTATAAGGTTTTCTGACAAAAATATCGTTGTGCAAACGTTTAGCAGAAATCTCTTACTTCATGCCGCCTTTAGAACGTGACGGCGAGTGATACCGACTGCGGTCCAACAGCAACCGCATAACGCGACCGCTCGCCTGTAATCTTGTCACCCAACCAATAACCCGCCTCGGTGCCAAGAATGCCGATGGCTGCACCCGCAGCAACATCGTACCAGTGGTGGCGGTTGCGACAGACGCGATCTACACAAACCGCGGTCGCAACACCATAACCAGCAACTCCATACCACACGGAGCGATGTCCGTACTCCTTATATAGTATATGTGCACCCGCGAATGCTACTGTGGCATGTCCCGAAGGAAATGAGCGGCTGTCGGTGCCGTCGGGCCGCCGCTCATGGATAGCATGTTTCATTCCCCATGCAACACCCGATGAAAGCACATAGCTGGCAGCCGTATTCACCACCAGCCTTTTCCATGACGAAGCTCCCTCTACGCCACAGGCCTTCAAAGCGAAAACCCCTGCCACGGGGACGAAACGAAGATAGTCGTCGGCTCCGTCCCCGTGGTAGGGTTTATCAGTTTGCGCTGTTGCCAAAAGTGGTAACAGCGCAAAGAGGATAGCAAGAAGGGCGTTTTTCCGCATGAGCATTATTTCTTGTCACGAATGAAGCCCACACAGGCTGCACCGCACACGAGCAGCACGCCAGCAACAACCATCATCGTGGCAGAATGGCCACCCACCATGCGCAGGATGAAACCACCACAGATGGCGGCGATGATCTGCGGCAGACAGATGGTGCAGTTGAAGAGTCCCAGGTATGTACCCATGTGACCATAACCCTGCAGGGCGTTTGTGACAAACGTGAACGGCATGGCAAGCATGGCAGCCCAAGCACAACCGATGAGCAGGAACGGAACGATTTGTGCATATTGGTTAGGCACGAAGGGGATGAGTGCAAAGCCGATGCCACCAATCACAAGACTCACGGCATAAGCCATCTTGGTGTTCTTGAAACGAGGCAACATGGTTGCCCAGAACACAGAGCCCATGGCCTGAATAGCATAGAGCACACCCGTCCAGTTACCGGCAACCTGATACTCCTCGCTGGAAGAATCGGTGGTCTGCCATACGGTCTCGGCCACAGCATCGACGACGTAGGTCCACATGTAGAGTAGTGCGGCCCAGCAGAAGAACTGCACAAGACCCACTTTCCAGAACGTTGCGGGAGCGTGACGCAAAAGAGTGATCCAGTCGGACTTCTCAGACTTCACGGCTGTTTCCGCATTCTCAGATAGTTTGGAAGCGTCGATTTCGTTTTCTTCGGACTCACCAACCTTACCGTTATACTCAGCATACTCCTTCGGTGGCCATTCACGCACTTTCGCTGTGGTATAGAGCACACAGAGAATGAGTATGGCGGCACCGATGTAGAACGACCAAACGACCGACGGCGGCACGACACCTGGAGCTGCCACGTTGGCGATGCCCACGGCTGCGAAGATGTAAGGGAACAGGAATCCCACCACGCTACCGGCATTGCAGAGGAACGACTGGATAGAGTAGGCCTTGGCTTTCTGCTCCTCGTTCACCATGTCGCCCACAAGCATCTTGAACGGCTGCATGGCCATGTTGATGGAAGTGTCGAGGAGCATGAGCATAATAAGACCGAACAACATCACCTGCGACACGGCTAAGCCTAGCGAACCTGCGTTGGGCAGCAGACACATCACAGCAACAGCCACGAAAGCACCGATGAAAAGATAAGGGATGCGGCGGCCGAAACGGCACCAGGTCTTGTCGCTTAATGTGCCAACAATGGGCTGCACGATCATACCCATCAGCGGTGGCAGAATCCAAAAGTAGCTCAAATCGTGAGGGTCGGCACCGAGGGTGCGGAAGATTCGCGAAATGTTTCCGCTCTGCAGGGCATAGGCGATTTGTACGCCGAAGAACCCGAACGACAGGTTCCAGAGTGCCCAAAAATTCAAATTCGGTTTCTGTTTCATTGTTTTATTGCTATGGTTTTAGTTCTTGTTTCTTTTGTTGTTTCAAATCAATCACCTTGTTGTTCCACGGATGATGAGTCGGGTTCTGACCACACGCTTCTCTACGTGGTTGGGCGGCAGAGAGCCCTCCACCTGACTGATGAGGATGTTGGCGGCCTCTTCGCCCACGGTGACACCACGTTGTTCAACGGTTGTCAGCATGGGATCACAGGCTATGGCACGCTGGCCGTTCGTGAAACCACAAACGGAAATGTCCTCAGGCACGCGATACCCCATGCGCTTGGCTGTGTAGAGAATGCCGATAGCGGTATCATCGTTGACCGCGAAGAACGCATCGGGAATCTCTTCCTCAGAGAGAATCATCGGCGTGATGGCCTCAGCATCCGCACGATTATCGCAGATGTGTACCCACTCTTCGCGCGGATGCAACCCCTGTCGGAGCAAGGCATCACGATAACCGTTGTAACGGTTCTTCGAAATCTCCAGTGTCATCGACGAACCATAATAGGCTATGCGGCGACAGCCCGTGTTGATAAGGTGGGTCACTGCATTGAAGGCCCCCATATAGTCGTCGACCACCACGCGGGAGGCATTCACGCCCGTGCAGATACGATCGTAGAACACCAGCGGAACGCCAAGGTCGATGAGTTGTTGGAAATGGTCGTATTTCAGCGTATCCTTGGCCTGCGAGACGATGATGCCACACACTTTATGTTCATAGAACGACTTGCAGATGCGTACTTCGCGAGCGTACTGCTCGTCGCTCTGTGCCACCATGATGGAATAGCCACGGGCCGACGCTTCCTGCTCAATACCACTCAGGATAGAAGAGAAGTAGAAATGGGCAAATTGCGGGATGATGACACCGATTATTTTCTGCGGGCGCACACGTGAGTTTCGCAGGGTTTCCGCCACGTAGTTCGGCGTGAACCGATGTGCCTGTGCAAAAGCCTGAATACGTTCGCGCTGAGCTTGGCTGATGCGCGGAGAATCCTTCAGCGCACGCGACACCGTAGCAACGGAAACACCCAGCTCCCGTGCAATATCCTTCATCGTAATTGGCGTTGCTTTATTCATCTCTTTTTGCTTGTTAGTAGTCAGACCATAGGTGTCCTGAATGCAAAGTTAGGAAAATCGGTTGATATGTTATTCTTTCATTTTCAATTTGTTATTGTTTTTATAATGCAAACGTTTGCACAACATTAACAACGTTTTTTGCATAAAAAAAGTACATTAAACAGTGGGAAATATTACCTTTGCAGTGTATTTTGTCGTATTAGGGCCTGAAAACAAGGCTGTTAGCGGCATTTACAACCTGGTATACTAACAACCAAATAATAACTTAAACACTTAAAAATGTAGTAATGATGAAGCAGGTAAAATTTATGCCTCAGAGGATGCTCGCATTGATATGTGGGCTCATTCTCTCCGTCAGTGCCTTTGCACAGCAGATTACTGTCAATGGCAACGTGAAGGATGCTACCGGCGAACCCATTATCGGTGCCACCGTCCGTGTTGCTGGACAACAGGGCGGCGTGATTACCGATCTTGACGGTAACTTCCAGATTCAAGCGAATTCCGGCGCTACGATTTCCGTTTCCTACATCGGATATGCTACGCAGGAAGTGTCGGCATCACCCAACGTGGTCATCACGCTGCAGGATGATGCAGAAAAGTCGCTTAACGAAGTGGTGGTCATCGGTTACGGTGTCGCCAAGAAAAATGACCTGACCGGTTCAGTGACGGCTATCAAGCCCGACGAAAAGAACCACGGTCTGGTAACGAACGCTCAGGACATGATTCAGGGTAAGATTGCCGGTGTGAACGTCACCAACGGTGGTGGTACGCCTGGTGGCGGTGCAACCATCCGTATTCGTGGTGGTTCCTCGCTTAACGCCAGCAACGACCCGCTGATTGTTATTGATGGTCTTGCAATGGACAACCAAGGTATCAAGGGTGTTGCCAACCCATTATCGATGGTGAACCCCGCTGATATCGAGAGTTTCACCGTTCTGAAGGACGCTTCGGCAACCGCCATTTATGGTAGCCGCGGTTCTAATGGTGTTATCATCATCACCACGAAGAAGGGACGCAAGGGCCAGAAGCCGTCCGTGACTTATAACGGCAATGTTTCTTGGTCAACAAAGACGAAGCTGCTTGATGTTCTGGATGCCAATGCCTACCGCCAGTTTATCAATTCCTACTATGGAGCCGACTCTGACGCTGCCGCACTCATGGGCAACGCCAATACTGACTGGCAGGATCAGATCTACACGCAGGCTTTTGGCGTTGATCACAACGTTACTGTTTCCGGCGGCATCAAGAACATGCCCTACCGCTTCAGTGCAGGCTTCACAGACCAGAATGGTATCCTGAAGACATCTAACTTCCAGCGTACCACTGTCAGCGCAACGCTTAACCCCTCGCTGTTGAACGACCACCTGAAGTTCAACATCAATGGTAAGTTCATGCATGCTCACAACCGCTATGCTAACACGTCTGCCATTGGTGAGGCTGTGCGTTTTGATCCCACACAGCCTGTCTACGCTTCAGGCTATGAACTCTTCAACCACTATTTCACATGGACCAAGGTGGGTACATCGCTCAACGACCCCAACTATCCTATCATGACCGAGCGTAATGCAGCCTCGAACCCCTTGGCACTGATTCGCGAGAAGAACGACCGTGCCAACTCGTTCGACTACATGGGTAATGTTGAGGTAGACTACCAGGTACATGGTTTCGAAGACCTGCGTCTTCACATGAACTTCTCTGGCGACTGGGCAAACGGCAAGCAGAAGACAACCTACGAGCCTTGGAGCCAGGGTGCTAACTTCTATTATGGCAACGATGGCTTTACGAAGGAGAACAAGTACAACTTGACTTACTCAGCCTATGCACAGTACTACAAGGATTTCCTGAAGACCCAACACTTCGATATCATGGGTGGTTATGAGTGGTCGCACAACAAGTACTGGGGCAACAGCTACTATGCAGGACTCTATCCCGAGACAAACACGGGTACCGTCACTCTCGACGACGGAAGTGTGGTGCCAGCAGCCGGCCAGCCCTATCAGCCCTCAGTCGGTGAGTGGAAGCAGGAGAGCTATCTGGTATCGTTCTACGGACGTGCCAACTACATTGCCTTCGATCGCTACATGCTTACTGCAACAGTACGTCGCGACGGTTCGAGCCGCTTCCGCGAGCATTGGGCAACATTTCCCTCACTTGCCTTCGGTTGGAAGATCAATGAGGAGCCTATCTTCAAGAACATAAAGTGGATGGACGAACTGAAGCTGCGCCTCGGCTGGGGTAAGACTGGTCAGCAGGACGGTATCGGAAACTACACCTACTTTGCTTCCTACAACGCAAACATCAACAACACCAACGGCCGTTATCCTATCACCGGTGTCAACGATTCCGGTCTTCTCTATCGTCCGGATGCTTATAACCGCAACCTGAAGTGGGAGACCACGACAACGACCAATGCCGGTCTGGACTTCACATTCTTCAACAACCGATTGAGCGGTAGTGTGGACTACTATTATCGTAAGACCACCGACCTGATCAACACAGCTTCGGTGCCTGCTGGTGCTAACTTCCGCAACTTTGTAACGTCAAATATCGGTTCGCTGGAGAATCGCGGTATTGAGGCTTCGCTGACCGTACGTCCCATCCGCGCAGAGAACTGGCAGTGGGAGATCACGGGTAACTTCACCTATAATAAAAATAAGATTACCGAACTCACCGGTGAGTCGGCCATCATCAAGACGGGTGGCATCTCGGCTGGTACAGGTAACACCGTGCAGGCTCACGCCGTAGGTCATCCCGCCAATTCATTCTATGTATACCAGCAGGTATACGGTCAGGATGGCAAGCCTCTGGAAGGTGTATTCGTCGATCGCAACGGCGACGGCCAGATTTCTGACGCCGACCTCTACTTCTACAAGAGCCCCGCTGCTCCCTACATCGCTGGTCTGAGCTCACGTCTGCAGTATAAGAACTGGGACTTCGGCTTCGGTCTTCGTGCCAACTTCGACAACTATGTCTATTGGGACAAGCAGGCTGGCTACTCGAACTTGGAGAAGCGCTACGACAACTCGTTCTTCTATCTGCAGAACGTGATGCCTGAGGCTGTGAGCCGTGGTTGGAAGACCTATGACAAGGTGGTCAGCGACTACTTCGTTCACAATGCTTCGTTCCTGAAGTGCGACAACATTACGCTTGGCTATTCGTTCAATACGTTCGACAACTATCTGAATGGCCGCGTTTACGTGAGTGCTACCAACGTCTTCACCATCACGAAGTACGAAGGTATCGATCCTGAGGTGCAAGGTGGCATCGACAACGGTATTTATCCGCGCCCCTTCACGCTCCAGCTTGGTGTGAATCTCAACTTCTAATAGAGAAATCGTAATTTGTAATTTAGAACTTCGTAAATAGACAATGACTATGAACTTAAGATATTTCAAAAATATGGTTCCTGCAGCAGCACTCCTGCTGACAGCAGGGTTGAGTTCTTGCACTGGCGACCTGGATGTAACACCCATCGATCCTAGCACCGTGATGGTTCCCGATGAGCCCGCACTCTACACAAAGTGCTATGCCAATATGGCTGTGGCTGGTCAGGGCGGTGCCAATGGCGACTGCGATATCGATGGTCTGGATGGCGGTACGACTGGTTTCGTACGTCAGCTCTGGAATGCCAACGAACTCGTTACCGATGAGGCTATCTGCGCTTGGGGTGACCCGGGTATTCCCCAGTTCAACTACAACCAGTGGGATGCTTCCCACCCGATGCTGCAAGGTTTCTACTACCGTCTGTATGCCGGTATCGACTATTGCAACCACTACCTCGATGTTTGCGCCGGCATGGATGCAACACGTGAGGCAGAAGTACGCTTCCTGCGTGCTCTGTACTACTATCATCTGATGGATCTCTATGGAAACGTACCCTTCACGATGGAGATTTCGGCCACTGCTCCTGAGCAGATCAAGCGCGCCGACCTCTTCAACTGGATTGAAGGCGAACTGAAGTACTGTATCACCAGCATGCAAAGCCCCGTGGCACGCACAAGCAAAGACACGGGCTATGGCCGCGCCGACCAGGATGCCGCCAACCTGTTGCTGGCTCGTATGTATCTGAATGCTGAGGTCTACACTGGCACCGCCCGTTGGCAGGATGCCAAGACCTATGCAGAGAAGGTCATCAACGGTCCTCACAAACTTTGGACAAAGGGCAACGGCAACTGGAGCGCCTATCAGATGCTCTTCATGGGCGACAATGGCGAAAGCGGTGCTTCTGTGGAGGCTGTCCTGCCTCTGCTGCAAGATGGTGTTACCACAACCTCTTGGGGTACAACTCTTTTCCTGATGGCTTCTACTTGGAAGTCTGACATGGATATCGACAGCAATTATGGTAGCAGTGAGTTCTGGGCAGGTAACCGCGCTCGTTCGCAGTTTGTTGCCAAGTTCTTCCCGCGCAACGATGCACCGCAGGCCAATGTCGCCGACATGGTGGCTGCTGCTGGCGACGACCGCGCACTGCTCTTCGGTATCGACCGCGAACTCGTTGTGACCAACCCCAACGAATATTCATCTGGTTATGCTGTGGCAAAATACCGCAACACCTATTCTACGGGTGCCACACCGCACAACTCGCAATTCATCGACACCGATTACTTCCTGATGCGCTCTGCTGAGGCTTACCTCATCGCCGCAGAGGCTGATGCTCGCATGAATGGCGGCACGACCACTTCTGCCGGTGCCGGCTATATCAATGCTTTGCGTACCCGCGCTCATGCACAGACTCTGTCGCAGTACACTCTCGGACAGATTCTCGACGAGCGTTCTCGCGAACTCTATTTTGAAGGATTCCGCCGCACCGACCTCGTGCGCTTTGGCTACTTCGGAGGTGCCAACAGCAACGACTATCTGTGGGAGTGGAAAGGTGGTGCCCAGAATGGTGCCGGTCTGCCCGAGTTCCGTAACCTCTATGCACTTCCTGCAGAGGACGTGAATGCTAATCCTAACCTCGTTCAGAACCCAGGTTATTGATTTAAGTTTGACTAACTGAAAATAGATAATGACGATGAAAAAGATATATTCATTTGCAATGCTGCTGCTTGCCGGCGCATTTGCACTCACATCGTGCGAAGACGACAACGAGTCGAATCCAACGCTCGTTCAGCCTACGGTGTTCAACGTCAATACACCCAGCATTGGTTCTGGTGCTGTCGACCTGAAGAAGTCGACCACCGTGAACTTCACTTGGTCGCAACCCACGTTCACCGACTTTGCTGCTCCCGTCGTACCTACCTACACCATCGAAGTTTCTCCGCTTTCGGGTACCTTCAACCAGGCTTACGATGAGAACAAGGAAGACAACACGGGTGCTGATTACGTTGCTCTCGCACAGACTTATAATGGTACTAGTGCCGATATTCCCACCGACGAGATCAATCGTGCACTGATGCTGCTCTACACGGGCGAGGAAGCCAACTTCCCCGCCAAGCAGACGATGAAGATTCGCGTGAAGGCTGCTGTTCAGGATGCTTCTTTCACGGAGTATTTCCCCATCTATTCAAATGTCATCGACCTGAACACCATCCCCTATTGGGCAACGCTCACTGCTGCTGATCCAGAGATCTGGTGGCTTATCGGTGCTGATATTGCTGACGGCTCTTGGGGAAGCGACATCGGTAAGTGTGTTATCCCGATGCAGACCATCGACGGCTTCGAGTACGATAGCAAGACCGGTCAGGGTGACATCCAGTGGATTGGCTATCTCGGTGGCAGCGGCTTCAAACTCCGTGGCGCACTCGACGACGGTTGGGCTGCACAGTGGGGTCAGGGCGACAGCTTCGGCACCTTCGTGAAAAACGACGGCGGTTCGGGCAACATCACTGTTCCTGCTGCAGGTCTCTACACCGTGAAGCTGAACACTGCTTCCGACAAGCTCGCCATTGAGGCTTACGACGGAAGCGCACCTGTCTTTGACGGCATGGCCATCGCTGGTTCGTTCAACGATTGGGGCGATACGCCTATGACACCGTGTTCTACTGGTTGGGAGAACCACGACTGGTACATCACCACCTCTCTTGATGCTGGTGCTGAGATTAAGATCAAGCAGGCTGGGTCCTGGGATTACAACCGTGGCGGTTCGTTCGTACAATATGGCGGCGGCATGTATGTCTATGGCGTGGCTAACGGCGACAACCTCGTCATCCCAGAGAGCGCAACCTACATGATCCTCTTCAACGACATCACTGGTTACATTCGTTTTATCAAGCAGTAATAATATGTTTGGATGGGGCACGAGCTCCGTGCCCCTCCACAAACCTATAAAAAGACAATGACTATGATTAAGAAAATATTTTTCGGACTAACTTTCGTAGCCGCACTGACTGCTTGTACAGACGACTACAAGGACTGGGCGCAGATTCCTACAACGCCCCAACCTGAGACGGTTGCCTTTGGCGACGGAAGTGTTACCGAGATGGGTGTCATCGACCTCAATGCAGTAACCGACGAAAACGTTCAGGTTTGCTCCATCAAGGCCCCAACGGCTTCTGATGCTGCCTATACTCCTTCCTACACCATTACCATCGGTGATGAAACTTACGACATCGATGCCAATGGAATCATGTCCGCAGCCGAACTGCAGGCCATCATTGCCGACAACTTCGGTCGCCGTCCTGTACAGCGCGAAGTAGAGGCAACTGTAAGCATGTGGCTCAGCAATGGTACGACAGCGGTGAAAACTGCAACGTCTGCTCCTTTCAAACTGCGTGTCATTCCTCAGGCTCCTGAGGTTGAACAAGCCTACTATGTTACAGGTTCCATCAATGGTTGGGACAACACCAATACTAGCTATAAGTTGACGAACGACGGTCGCGATCCTTACGAGAACCCGACATTCACCTGCCGTATCCCCGCACCAGAGGACGGCTCGAACGTTGAGTTCAAGATGACTCCTGAGTCGGGTCTGGGTGGTGACTGGTCGAAGTGTCTGGCCGCAGGCAGCGATGCAGGCAAGTTCGTCTATGACAATGCTGGTGGCAACCTCGTCGTCGAGGGCGTTGCCGGTGCCAAGTTCTACGACCTGGTATTCAACATGCTCGATCAGACCTGGACTGCTACGGCTCTGTTCGTTGACATCGAGGCTGCTTACTACTTCACAGGAAGCATCAATGGTTGGAACAACAACGATACCAGCTACAAGCTCACCAACGACGGACGTGATCCTTATGAGAACCCGACATTCACCTGCCGCATCCCCGCTCCTGAGGATGGCTCGAACGTTGAGTTCAAAATGACTCCTGAGTCTGGTCTGGGTGGCGACTGGTCGAAGTGTCTCGCCGCAGGTACTGCCGCTGGAACATTCGTTTACAATAATGGTGGCGGCAATCTCGTCATTGAGGCTGTTCCCGGTGCTAAGTATTACGACCTCACCTTCAACATGATGGAACTCACCTGGTCGTATAAGGCTGTTGCTTTCGAGCAGTTTGTCTATTTCATCGGAGCTACCGACGGATGGTCAAAGGCTGAGCAGAAGCTCGCTCTTGCTGATGAAAGCGGAATCTACACAGGTTACCTCTATTGTGCCGATCCGAATGGTTGGGGCAATGAGTTCAAGTTCCAGAAGATTCCCGGAAACTGGGATTCCCAGCTTAATAGCGGAACCTTCACCGGAGGTATCACCGGCGACTTTGCCGATGGCGGCGACAACATCAAGGCTGCTGCAGGCGAGGGTGTTTACTATGTGACTCTTGACCTTGCCAATAATACCCTGAACGCCGTCAAGGTTAACAAGATGGGTATCATCGGCGACTTCAATGGTTGGGGCGGTGATGTTGAAATGACATGGAACGCTGCTGACTATTGCTTCGAGGCAACGAATCCAGGTGTGAACGCAAATGGTTGGAAGTTCCGCGTCAACAGCGACTGGGGCATCAACCTCGGTGGTGACACCCTTGACAACCTTGTTGCAAATGGTGCCAACCTCAGTGCCGTTGGTAACAACATCAAGCTCTATCCTACCCGCAAGACTTCGGACAACATCTATTGCACGGTAGAATAATGATCCGGGCTCGCGCGAGCCTATAAATGAAATCGGGCGGAGAGGACACACATGTTCCCTCCGCCTTTTTATTTGAACGATTAGACTGTCTAGATACCTAGACCAGCTAGAGAATCTAGAAAAAACGTATCGCATCAAGAAAATGAAAAAAGCTATCTACCTCTTATTCGCAATCACTGTCCTCTTTGCCGCATGTCAGCCGAAACCCCATGAGCCAGAAGGTCCCGTGGCGCCTTTGAAGCAGATGCCTGCTGTCAAGGATGTTGCCATGTATCAGGTGAATCCCCGTGTGTTCGCACCCGAGAAATCGCTGCTTGCCGTTGCCGACCGTATCGACAGCATTGCTGCTTTGGGTGTCAACGTGATGTGGGTGATGCCTATCTATCCTATTGGCATCGAGAAGGGAAAGAATTCTCCTTATTGCATCCAAGACTACAAGGCTATCGCCCCCGAGTTCGGAACTCTGGATGACTTCAAGCATCTCGCCCGCGTCTGCCACGAGCACGGCATGGCCATCATCCTCGACTGGGTTGCCAACCATACGGCTTGGGACCATCCTTGGGTGAAGGAACATCCAGATTGGTACACCCACGACGAGAAGGCCGACACCATCATCCATCCGCGGCCTTGGGATTGGTACGATGTAGCCGATTTGAACTACGACAACAAGGACATGCGTGCCGCCATGATCGATGCCATGAAGTATTGGATAGTTGACGTGGGCATCGACGGCTTCCGCTGCGACGTAGCCGATGGTGTGCCTGCCGACTTCTGGAAAGAGGCCATCGACACCCTCCGTGCTGCCGCCGGCAACCGCCAGATCCTAATGCTTGCCGAGGGAAAGCGCCCCGACAACTTCACCGCTGGCTTCGATATGAACTACGGCTGGGACTTCAAGGATCAACTTGTAAAAGTCTTCACCGAGGGAGATCCCGCCTCATCGCTCTTCGATGCCGACAAAGCCGAATACGATAGTCTCCCGGAAGGCAAGGTTAAGCTGCGCTTCACCACCAACCACGATCATTCTACCGAGAAGACGCCTCCCGTGGAATTCACGTCCCTGCGCGGTTCTATGGCTGCCTATGTGGCCTCGGTGTTCCTGCATGGCGGAGCCCTCATCTATGGTTCACAGGAAGTGGGTTATCCTGAACCCATCAACTTCTTCCATTATGTGCCTGTTGACTGGACTGCCAATCCGCAGACCTACAACGAATACAAGCAGCTCATCCGTATCTACAACCAAAACCCCGTTGTCCGTGAGGGAGCCATTTTGCCTTATCCGAACAAAGACGTGCTGGCTTTCGAACGTGTCAAAGATGCTGATCATATGCTCGTGCTAGTCAACCTGCGCGATTCGGCTATCACCATTCCAACCCCACAGCCGTGGCTCAACAAGGAGGCTGTCGACCAGCGCACGAATTTCATCGCTGCACTGCGCGACTCCGTGCCTATGCCACCTTTCGGCTATTTCATCCTGAAATAATAAGATTATGGAAAAAAGATATTTTGGAAAACTGCTCACGCTGATTTTTGTTTTCACTTTTCAGCTTTCCGTTTCCAATTCATATGCAGCCGACGGCTGGCCTTCGCAGTATAAGGGCGTGATGCTTCAGGCGTTCTACTGGGACTCCTTTGATGCCACGAACTGGACTGTTCTTGAAAAACAAGCTAAGGAGCTTGGCGAGTATTTCTCACTCGTCTGGCTGCCCCAGAGTGCTAACTGTGGCGGCACTAGCATGGGTTATGACGACCTCTACTGGTTCACCAACTACAGTTCATCATTCGGCACAGAGCAGGAGTTGCGGTCGCTGATCAAGGCCTTCAAGGCAAACGGCATCGGAACCATTGCCGACGTCGTCATCAACCACCGCAAGAGCAACAACGGCTGGTTCGGGTTCCCCAGCGAGACATATAAGGGGGTGACCTATTCAATGTCATCCACCGATGTCTGTTCCGACGATGACAACGGAAGGGCAAAGACCGAGGCCAACCGCCTCGGTGTTCAACTTGGCAATGCCGACACCGGCGAAGGCTGGGACGGCATGCGCGACCTCGATCATAAGAGCAATAACGTGCAGAACTGTGTGAAAGCCTATCTCGACCTGTTGCTTAACGACCTCGGCTATGCCGGTTTTCGCTACGACATGGTGAAGGGCTATGCCGGCTCCTACACCAAGCTCTACAACGAGTCGGCCAACCCCACCTACAGCGTCGGAGAGTGCTGGGATGGCACCAACACCATTCGCAACTGGATTGATGCTACAGGCAAGACCTCGGCGGCTTTCGACTTCCAGTTCCGCTACACGGTGCGTAATGCCGCCAATCGTGGTGACTGGTCGAACCTTGGCAAGCAGAACGATGGCAGCTGGCCACTCATCAGCAACAACACCCAAAGTGGTGCCTATCGTCGTTATGCAGTTACTTTCGTCGAGAACCACGACACCGAACGTCGCTCCAATGCTTCACAGGATCCACTCACGAAGGACACCCTCGCTGCCAATGCCTACATGCTCGCTATGCCCGGCACACCATGCGTGTTCCTCACCCATTGGCTTGACTGCAAGCAGGACATCAAGGCGATGATTGATGTACGAAATCTTGTGGGTATCCACAACGAGAGCACCACCGCCAATATGGCCACGAGCAAGAACTATTATGTCGTGCGAACAACGGGCACCGATGGCCAACTGCTCTGTGTGCTGGGTCCTGAATCCAGCACATACACCCCCAACGGGCAATGGGTGCGTGTCATCAACGGTTATCATTATGCCTACTATCTGCAGCCGTCCATGAATATCGCATGGGTCGACCGCGCCTCCGGCCACTACGAGAAGTCGTTCCCCGTCACGCTCACCGCTGTCTGCGACAACAGTTCGGCACAGCTCGTTTACACCCTCAACGGCACTACACCATCGGCTAGCAACGGCACTCGCTGCGCCTCAGGCACACAGGTCACGATTCCTGCCGAGAAGACCACCACTTTGAAGGTCGGTTTGCTCATTGGCTCTGCTGTCAGTGCCATTCAGACGCGCGTCTACGAGGTTAGCGAGACCAAGCCCGAAGAGGTTACCGTACCCGACTTCTGTACACGTACCGATGATGAGGTGTGCGCCTTCTTCGAGGCTCCGCAGACGTGGACCAGCACCATCTGCTGCTGGGCTTGGACCGATTCTCCCTCCGACAACTTCACTTACTCGCAGCGCAAGAACTGGCCTGGCGTCGACTGCACGTTCCTCGGCACCGCCGACAATGGCAAGAAAGTATGGAAGTGGACCTGGGACGGCACGAAGCAATACAATTCCTCTGCCAAACAGCCCGCGATGATTATCTTCAGCAACAACGGTTCTCCCCAGACTGCCGACCTCGTCTTCACCAATGGCGGCTATTACAACGAGAAAGGTTTGCAGGCGCAAGTGACAACGGGCATCGAAACTGTTCTTGGTTCAAAGTCCACCGTTCATAGTTCTGATGCTATCTACGATCTCAGCGGACGTAAGGTTGGCAGCATTGGGACATCCGCCTCCCGACTTCCCAAAGGCATCTATATCGTTGGCGGGAGAAAGTTTGTTATTAAGTAGAGGCCGAGCCTTTATTTCATACACCAGAAAGGCAGAACGCGATGTGCGCTCTGCCTTTTTTGCACAAAGTGAACAGAATATTTTGACAGTTCCCTTTTTTTTATTACTTTTGCATCCTCATTCAGAATAACACCGAGCGTGTTTCAAACAGAAGAATATAATTGAATTGACATATACAATGGAAAAGAAAAACTACAAACGGACGACCGTCACCGCCGCATTGCCCTATGCTAACGGCGGTGTGCATATCGGACACCTGGCTGGCGTCTATGTGCCTGCCGACATCTATGTGCGCTACCTGCGACTCAAGAAGCAGGACGTGGTTTTCATCGGCGGCAGCGACGAGCACGGCGTGCCCATCACCATCCGTGCCCGCAAGGAAGGCATCACACCGCAAGATGTTGTCGATCGCTATCACGAGCTCATCAAGCGCTCCTTCGAGGACTTCGGAATTTCCTTCGACGTCTACAGCCGCACCACCAGCGACATACACCACATATTTGCTGCCGACTTCTTCCGTAAACTCTACGACGAAGGCAAACTGGTCGAGAAGACCACCACGCAGCTCTACGATGAAGAAGCCCGCCAGTTCCTGGCCGACCGCTATATCGTCGGCGAGTGCCCCCACTGCCACGCCGAGGGTGCCTACGGCGACCAATGCGAGAAGTGTGGCCGCGACCTTTCGCCCACCGAGCTCATCAACCCGAAGTCAACCATCAGCGGTTCTACACCCGTGCTGAAGGACACGAAGAACTGGTACCTGCCCCTGAACGAGTATCAGGAGTGGCTGAAGCAGTGGATTCTGAACGAACACCAGGAGTGGCGTTCCAACGTCTATGGTCAGTGCAAGTCGTGGCTCGACATGGATCTGCAGCCGCGTGCGATGACCCGCGACCTCGATTGGGGAATCCCCGTGCCTGTGGAGGGTGCCGAAGGAAAGGTTCTCTACGTGTGGTTCGATGCGCCTATCGGTTACATCTCGAACACCAAGGAACTCTGCGACGCCAATCCTGAGCGCTGGGGCACCTGGCAACAGTGGTGGCAGGACAACGACACGCGCCTCGTCCACTTCATCGGCAAGGACAACATCGTGTTCCACTGTATCATCTTCCCCGTGATGATGCGAGCCCACGGACAGTACATCATGCCCGACAACGTGCCCGCCAATGAGTTCCTGAACCTTGAGAACGATAAGATCTCAACTTCACGCAACTGGGCCATCTGGCTGCATGAGTATCTCGTCGACTTCCCCGGCAAGCAGGACGTGCTGCGCTATGTGCTCACGGCCAACGCTCCCGAGACGAAGGACAACAACTTCACGTGGCGCGACTTCCAGGATCGCAACAACAACGAGCTTGTCGCCGTCTACGGCAACTTCGTCAACCGCGCCCTGCAGCTCACGAAGAAATACTGGAACGGAGTCGTACCAGCCTGTGGTGAGCTCACCGACATCGAGCTCCGTGCTATTGACGAGTTCAAGGACGTGAAGCAGAAGGTGGAATCGCTGCTCGACCAGTTCAAGTTCCGCGAGGCACAGTTCGAGGCCATGAACCTTGCCCGTATCGGCAACCGCTACATCACCGAGTGTGAGCCCTGGAAGGTCTGGAAGACCGATCCCAAGCGCTGCGAGACCATTCTCTACGTCTCCCTGCAGCTCACGGCGAACCTCGCCATTGCCTTCGAGCCGTTCCTGCCCTTCTCTTCGAAGAAGCTCCGCCAGATGCTCAACATCGAGTCGTTCGACTGGAACCAGCTCGGACAGACCGATATCCTGAAGCCTGGCCACCAGCTGGCAGAGCCCTCGTTACTGTTCGAGAAAATCGACGACGAAGCCATCCAGGCACAGCTCGACCGTCTGGAGCGTATCCGCAAGGAGAACGAGGCCGCACAATACAAAGCCGAGCCCGTGAAGCCCGAAGTATCCTTCGAGGACTTCGAGAAACTCGATATCCGCGTAGGCCATGTTCTCTCCTGCGAGAAGGTGAAGAAGTCGAAGAAGCTGCTGCAGTTCTCTATTGATGACGGCAGCGGCCAGCCACGAACCATCCTCTCCGGTATCGCCGAATGGTGGGAGCCCGAGCAACTCGTTGGCAAGAACGTGCTCTACATCGCGAACTTCGCACCACGCAAGATCATGGGCATCGAGAGTCAGGGTATGATTCTCTCGGCTGTCGACCATGATGGTTCGCTGGCGGTGACCTCCCTGCTGCGCGGGGTAAAGCCTGGCTCTCAAGTAGGATAAGTCCATACTCCCCGTCCGCTTTTGTGGGCGGGGAGTATAAAAATAAAATGACTTTTATTTTGTTTTTCGCTCACTTAATCGTACCTTTGCACCCAATATGAATCTGACAAGTATTGTGGGCAGGTTTCTGCTGTCCCGACAGAGAGAACTGGAGCGCCATTTCACCGACGGTGAGCAACTGCAACGGCAGGTGCTCGATAGATTGTTGGCACAGGGCGCAAATACCGAGTACGGGCGAAAGTACGACTTCTCGCGTGTACACTCTTACGACGACTTTGCAAAACTCATTCCGCAGGCCACCTACGAGGAGTTGGCTCCGTGGATCGACCGTATGCGTCACGGCGAGAAGAACGTGCTGTGGCCGGAGCTGGTGACGTGGTATGCGAAGTCGAGTGGCACCACCAACGACAAGTCGAAGTTCATCCCCGTAACCCGCGAGGGCCTGAAGCGCATCCACTATCGTGGCAGCATCGATGCGATGGCGTACTATCTACAGAACAACCCGAAGAGCCGCATGTTCGATGGCAAGAGCCTCATATTGGGTGGCAGTCATCAGCCGAACTACAATGTTGCACACTCGTTGGTGGGCGACCTCAGTGCGATTCTGATTGAGAACATAAACCCCGTTGCCGGTCTGCTGCGCGTTCCTAAGAAGAAAACTGCACTGATGAGCGACTTCGAGGCGAAGCGTGAGCAGATTGCCCGCGAGACAATTCACCAAAACGTTACGAACCTGAGTGGCGTTCCATCGTGGATGATGAGTGTGCTGGTTCGCGTGCTGGAGCTGTCGGGTGCGAACACCCTCGACGAGGTTTGGCCAAACCTCGAGGTGTTTTTCCACGGCGGCATTGCCTTCACGCCCTATCGCCACCAGTATGAGCAGATCATCCGCTCGCCGCAGATGCGCTATATGGAGACCTACAACGCCAGCGAGGGTTTCTTCGGACTGCAGAACGACTTTGCCGACACGTCGATGATGCTCATGCTCGACTACGATGTGTTCTACGAGTTTATTCCGCTCGACTCCCCCACCCCCGAAGTCGTTCCCCTCTGGGGCGTAGAGACGAACAAGAACTATGCGATGATGATCACCACGTCGTGCGGCTTGTGGCGCTATATGATCGGCGACACCGTGATGTTCACGCAGAAGAATCCCTATAAGTTCATCATTACTGGTCGCACGAAGTACTTTATCAACGCGTTTGGCGAAGAGCTGATCATGGACAACGCCGAGCGCGGACTGGCCTATGCCTGCGAGAAGACGGGGGCGGAAGTGCGCGAATACACGGCAGCTCCGGTGTTCATGGACGAACACGCCCACTGTCGCCACCAGTGGCTCATTGAGTTTGCTCGCGAGCCAAAGGATCTGGATGAGTTTGCGCGCCTGCTCGACGACCACCTGCAGGAACTCAACAGCGACTACGAGGCGAAGCGCTCACATAGCGTGACGCTGCAGCCGCTGGAGATTGTGAAGGCCCGCGCCGACCTGTTCAACGACTGGCTGAAAGCCCACCACAAGCTGGGTGGCCAGCACAAGATTCCGCGCCTCTCGAACTCGCGCAAGCACATCGACGAACTCTTGAAGATGAACGCTATGCAGCCGAGCGCAGAGTGATGCTTGCATCAACGCCGTCCCGTCTGTTGCGATTCGCAACCCCATCTTTGAAGAATGAAAACAGAAGCAACAAATAGAACCCGGAAACCGTGGAAGGTGGCAATGTCGACATTGTCACTTTTCGCCTTTTGCTTTTCATTCTTCACTTCTTGTGCCCGCATGGGAAACCCCGACGGCGGGTGGTACGACGAGACACCGCCTCGTGTCATCGGAGCCACGCCTGCCGACCGCGCCACGAACGTCACATCGCAGAAGGTGCGCATTCTCTTCGACGAATTCATCAAAATCGACAACCCCACCGAGAAGGTCATCGTGTCGCCGCCACAACTGGAAATGCCTGAGATAAAGGCTGCCGGCAAGCGCATCGAGGTGGAGCTGAAGGACTCGCTGAAGCCCAACATCACCTACACCATCGACTTCTCGGACGCCATCACCGACAACAACGAAGGCAATCCGCTGGGCAACTACACCTATAGCTTCTCGACAGGCAGCGAAATCGACACGATGGAGGTAAGCGGCTACGTGCTCGATGCTGAGAACCTCGAACCCATTAAAGGCATACAGGTGGGTCTATACCCTGCCGACACCCCCGACTCCATCTTCCGCACACAGGCATTGCTGCGCATCTCGCGCACCGACAGCCGCGGTTATTTCGTCATCAAGGGCATCGCTCCTGGCAGCTATCGCGCCTTCGCCCTGCAGGATGCCGACGGCGACTACACATTCTCGCAGAAGAGTGAGAAGATCGGTTTCTCGCGCGATGTCTTCACGCCGTCGTCGAAACCCGACACCCGCTACGACACCATCTGGCAGGATACCCTCCACATCGAGCGCATCGTGCCCATTCCCTACATTCACTACATGCCCGACGACATCGTGTTGCGCGCCTTCACCGAGAGGCAGACCGACCGCATGCTCATCAAGACCGAGCGCAAAGACCCCGACCGGCTGGCGTTCTACTTCACCTACGGACACGACGAGGTGCCCGTGCTGCGAGGCTTGAACTTCAACTCCGACGGTGCCTTCCTCATCGACCGCGCTTGGAACGAACACGCAGCCCCCGGCAAGACCTCATCGTCGAAGAGCGGCGACCAGACGGCGTTGAATGCCGACACCATCACCTACTGGCTTCGCGACACCACACTCATCAACCAAGACACGCTGCTCGTCGAGGCACAATACTACATCACCGACACCCTCGGCCAGCTGGTGAGCTATACCGACACGCTGTCGATGGTGTCGAAGGTGCCCTATGCCAAGCGTCAGAAGCAACAGCAAAAGGCCTACGACGACTGGAAGAAACAACAGGACAAGCGCAAGAAGCGCGGCGAGCCCTACGATAGCATCATGCCCATCGAGCCGATGAAGCTCACCTTCGAGGTGCCTGCACAACTCGACCCCGACAAGAACATCACGCTGAAGAGCACCTTCCCCTTCCAGAAGGTCGATACCTCGATGATACATCTATACACGAAGGTCGACACCACGTGGTATCAGGCACGCTATGAGCTGTCGCCCGTCAACAGCCTGACGATGCGACTGCGCGGCGAGTGGCGGCCCAATCAGGAGTACAGCCTCGAAGTCGACAGCGCCGCCATCAGCGACCTCTATGGCGCCGTCAACAAAGTGTATAAGCAAGGTTTCAAGGTGAAGGGCTACGATGCCTACGGCACGCTCTTTGTCACGCTCACCGGCATGAAGGGACAGCATGTCGTAGCGGAGTTGCTCAACGGCAGCGATGCCGTTGTGAAACAGGCCGCCACCGATAACGGCAATGCCGAGTTCTTCTACGTGAATCCCGGCAAATACTTCTTGCGCATGTTCGTCGACCACAACGGCAATGGCGTCTGGGACACGGGCGACTATGATGCCGATCTGCAGCCCGAGGAAGTCTACTACTATCCCGAGGAGATCGAGTGCAAGGCCAAGTGGGATATCACCGAGACTTGGAATCCCACCTCCCTGCCGCTTTATCAGCAGAAGCCCGGCAAACTTGTGAAGCAGAAAGCCGACAAGCAAAAGACCATTCGCAGCAAGAACGCCGAACGCGCCAAGCAGCTGGGCATCAAGTTGCCAACCGAGGAATAAGGGAGCCCTGTCCCCCAGCGCTTTTTAATCTTTTTGGGAGATGCTCCGTCTAAATAGCAAGAGAGTATTCACCTATTAGATGACAACCCGTAAAACGAATCAAAGAATGAAAAAGATATCGAGCATCCTTCTATTCTTCTGCCTCTGCCTATCGCTGCCCGCATCGGCACAGTGCACATTCCGCAACACCGCCTTCAAGTCGGGCGAATACCTGTCGTACAACCTCTATTACAACTGGAAGTTCGTATGGGTGAAAGCAGGCACCGCCAACATGTCCACCGTGCAGAGCAACTATCAGGGCAAGCCCGCTTGGCGCGCCTCGCTCACCACACGAGGCAATCAGAAAGTGGACGACATGTTCGTGTTGCGCGACACCCTGCTCTGCTATTCCTCGCTCGATATGGCACCGCTCTACTACCGCAAGGGCGCCCGCGAGGGCAAGCGCTACTACGTCGATGAGGTGTTCTACGACTACAGCGGCGGCAAGGTCAATCTGCGCCAGCACCGCCAGAAGCACGACGGCACCCATGCCTGGCTGAAGAAGTCCTACACCGACTGCGTCTACGACATGCTCAACATGTTCATCCGCGCACGCTCTTTCAACCCCGAGGGTTGGAAGAAAGGACACGTCATCGACTTCCCAATGGTCGACGGCAACAGCTGCGACCCCGCACGCATCGTCTATCGCGGCAAGTCGGTCATCAAGGGCGACAACGGCGTGCGCTATCGCTGTCTGCAGCTCTCCTACATGGAGAAGGACGACGGCAAGTGGAAGCGCGTGGTCGACTTCTATGTCACCGACGACGACAACCATATTCCCGTTCGCCTCGACATGTTCCTGCGCTTCGGCTCCGCCAAAGCCTTCGTCATAGGCATCAAGGGCAACAAGAGCCCCATCACCTCGATAGAGAAATAGTATTTCTTGAACTGCGCGCAGCGCCTTGAACCGAAGGTCATCGACCTCTTGAACCGCGGCGCAGCCGCATTGAACCGCCCGAAGGGCATTGAACTATTTGAACCGCGCGTAGCGCATTGCGCTCGGCTTTGCCGCTTTCGTAGCGGAACGGAGAAAGAACTTTTGAACCGCGCCGCAGGCGCATTGAACCGCGACAACGTCGCCTTGAACCATGCAATACTTGTCTGTCCTTATCATCACCGCCATCCTCTATGCCATCAGCCTCAGCATCTACTTAGGCTGCAATCAGGGTATGGCCCGTAATGCACGAGGGCAGCAGAGCCGTCGCCTGCTCTTCGCCACGCTGCTGGCAGTATCTCCGCTACTCATCGCCACACTATTCCCCTCTCCCCAATCCCCCTCCCTTATTGTTCCCCTCGCCCTTTGGAGAGGGGTTAGGGGTGAGGCTTTGGCCGGGGTGGGACTCCTCCTCTCCTTCTTCGTTGCGCTGAGCTGGATGATCACCTACCCCCTACTCTACCACCTCACCAACCGCCGCACGTCGCCCGACTACGAGAACTATATGGACACCGCCTTCGGACTCTACACGCTGGGCTACCTGTGGGGAATGAAGCTGCTGGGCGTCTCGCCCCTGTTGCTAGGCATTGTAGAGTTCCTGCTGCTGTTCATTCCGCTGTTCCAATGGGTCTATTATGGTCTCTACCGCGTGTGCATCGATACCAACGGCATGAAAATCCTGCAGGAGACACACATCAACGAAGTGCTGGAGTTCATGCGCTCCTACGGCTGGTGGCGTGTGGCAGCGATGGCACTCGTCGTCCTGTTGCTCGGCGCCCTTGTCATTGGCGTGAACATCATGTGGCCCGTCACCTATCAGGCACCCCTGGCCCTCTACCTGCTCTGCCTCGCCCTGACCCTTTTCCTGATGTGGTATTCCTGGAAAATACGTCACGGAGCCTTCGTCCGCACGGGCATAGCACAGATGTTTGCAGAAGTGAAGGAATACGTTGAGAACAACCACCTCTATTCATACATGACCGCCAAGCGCCTGGAGAGCCTGCATGCCGAGCGGCTCGGCAAGCCTTGGAGCCAGCCGTCAACCATCATGCTCGTCATCGGCGAATCAGCATGCCGCGACTTCATGAGCGCCTTCACACCCATGCAGGAAGACACCACCCCCTGGCTGCGACAGCTCGCCGCCGACCAGCGCCACACGCTGCTCTTCCCGCATGCCTACTCCTGCGCTATGCAGACCGTGCCCGCGCTTGAGAAAGCGCTCACCGAGTACAACCAATACAACCAGAAGGCATTCTACGACTCCTGCTCCATCGTTGACGTCGCCCACAAGCTGGGCTACCGCGTCCACTGGTACAGCAACCAAGGTCATCTGGGCGTCGCCGACACACCCATCACCCTCGTTGCCGAGACCAGCGATGTGGCGAAGTGGACCCACCAGCAGGTAGGCACCGTGCAGTACGACGAAGAACTCCTCACCTTCCTCGACGAGGTAGATCCCGCACAAAACAACCTCGTGGTGCTCCATCTCAAGGGCAGCCACTTCAACTTCATGAGCCGCTACCCCCGCAGCTTCACACGGTGGGGACAGCCCGGCGTGCAAGACAACGTCGTCTGCTACAAGAACTCCATCGCCTACACCGACCACGTATTGGAGCAGTTCTACCAATACGGTCGCGACAAACTCAACATGCAGGCGATGCTCTACTTCAGCGACCACGCCACCGAGCCGGGACGGCGACGCAAACCCAACTTCAACGGATTCCAGATGACGCGCATCCCGCTCTTCGCCTGGCTCTCCGACGAATACATCCGCTGCCACCCCGATCGCTACGAAGCCCTGCAGCAAAACCAAGCGAAGTATTTCACCAACGACCTCGCCTACGACCTCGTCTGCGGCCTGTTCGACATCCGCTCCGCCCACTTCGACGAAACCGCCTCGCTGGCATCGTCACAATACCGCTTCACCCGCGACATGCTCCTCACCTACGAAGGCCGCAAGCACATCGCCGGAGACAACGACATCATCGACCCCAACAAGTGATTTGTTGATACAAAAAACCAGCCCGAGTCTCACGACTGGGGCTGGAAAACTAATAATAACTAAAAATCATTTCATGAATACTATTCAAACACTATATATATTTGGAGGATAATATCGGTTTTTACATCACTTCGTAGGTTTCAGGATGTTTCGGGGTTTGTGGCTTCAACTTCATGTCGGGCATCATGGGCTGTTTCGTCAGCTTTCCGTCCATTGCGGGTGCCGACTTCCTGTCGGACGTCACATTCCTCTCCCTCGCCACATTCTTTAATGACGGGAGGGCATCCGTGTCCCGCTGAGCCTTTGCGGTGTTCTTCTTCGTTTGCGGCATATCAGGAGCTGGTGCCTTCAGCCCTTGCTGCTCACTCTTTTGTGGTGTGAGCGCTTTTGCTGATGACCCATTGCCGTTTGTGAGAACGATATCGACAAGTGCTGTGACGTCGGCGATGTCTACTTTGTTGTCGCCGTTGATGTCGCCATTAGCACCGCCCGAGGATTCGCTGATGCCGGCATAGGGAAGCCAATCCTGTTCGGTCTCGTCGTAGTAACGGGCTTGCCAGTTCTTCATCTCTAGTCCGAATACATGTTTCTCAGTACACTCGTTGCCGTCATTTACACCTTCCCAGTAGACATAGAAATATCCTTTACCATCATTTATCGTGGGCAGACTTCTGACGATTGCTTCCATTGCCTCACGCTTGATCTGGTTGCTGTAGCAATAGAGATATGTCAGTGCCGTGTTGTTCGATACATTCAGCGAGGTCAGCTGATTGTAGCTGCAATAGAGAATTGTCAGTGCCATGTTGTTCGATACATCCAGCGAGGTCAGCTGGTTGTAGGAGCAATAAAGGCCTTTCAAAGCCGTGAAGTACTTGATGCCTGTCAGGTCGGCGATACCTTTTCCCTCCACAACCATTTCCTCTACGGCAGCTATCTCAGTCTCTGACAGGATGGCATTTCGATCCTTGTCGTAGTTCGACTGCACGAAACTGCGGAAGGTGGCATCAGGGAAGTTGGTCTCGTTGATGGCGATGCCCTCTGCAAACGGGTCGCCGCCATAGGGAGTCATTACTGTCCAGCCCTTACTGGTGGCGATATAGGCATCGGCTTTGGTGATGACGCTCTTTTCGTTAGCGTCAGTGGGGGAAACAACAATGAAACGTCCGCTGCTCACCGTCGGGAGGCTTACCACCAGATTGGTCATTGCGTCGCCATATATCTGATTGTTATAACACTTTAGAGTTGTCAGTGCCGAACAGTCCGATACATCGAGCGAAGTCAGCTGATTGTCGGAGCAATAGAGTTCCGTCAATTCCATGCAGCCCGATACATTCAGCGAGGTCAGTTGATTGTGGGAGCAATCGAGTGCTGTCAGTGCCGTACAGCCACAAACATTCAGAGAGGTTAGCTGGTTAAAGTAGCAATAGAGCTCTGTCAGTGCCGTACAGCCACTAACATCCAGAGAGGTCAGTTGATTGTTGGAGCAACCGAGTACTGTCATTGCCGTACAACCCGACACATTTAGAGTAGTCAACTGGTTGCTAAAGCAGGAGAGCGTCGTCATTGCCGTACAGCCCGATACATTTAGAGTAGTCAACAGGTTGCCGTAGCAATAGAAAGTCTTTAGTGCCGTGCAATCCGATACATCCAGCGAGGTCAATTGATTGTAGTGGCATGAGAAAGTCACCAGCGCAGTACAATTCGATACATCCAGTGAGGTCAGCTGGTTGCTGTTGCAATAGAGAATTGTTAGTGCCGTGTTGTTCGACACATTCAACGAAGTCAGTTGGTTGTTGTAGCACCATAAATACTTCAGTGCAGTATTGTTCGATACATCCAGCGAGGTCAGCTGGTTGCTGTAGCAATTGAGTTCCCTCAGTTCCGTGCAATTCGATACATTCAACGAGGTCAGCTGGTTTTCGTAGCAATAGAGTAGTTTTAGTGCTGTGTTGCTCGAGACATTCAACGAGGTCAGCTGGTTGCTGTAGCAATAGAGCTCCATCAGTGCCATGTTGTTCGATACATTTAGCGAGGTCAGCTGGTTGCCTTGGCAGTAAAAATACCTCAGTGCCGTGTTGTTCGACACGTCAATAGTCGTCAGCTGGTTGTTATAACATACCAATCTCCACAGGTTCGGGCAGTTCGACACATTGAGGGTGGTGAGTGAGTTATTGGCGCAATGCAAATTCTCAAGCAACGTGTTCTTTGAGAGATTGAGGCTTGTGAGCGTCCCGTTCTGTCCACACGCCAAACGCTTTAGCCTGAGGTTGTCCGAAAGGTCGAGCGAGGTGATGTGGTTGTCGTTGTCGGATGCTGTATCTCCATTGTAGCAGTGCAGTTCTTCCAGATTGGAGAAGAACTCGATGCCCTTGAGGTCGTTGATGCCCATTGTCGGGACGTCGATGACTGTCACCGCAGCAATTTCAGCCTGGCTCAGTTCTCCGTTGTGATCGGTGTCTAAGTTATCACTGATGTAACTGCGGAAGTTGGCATCGGGGAAGTTGGTGCCGTTGATGGCGATGTCGACACCTGAGTAGGCCTGGGAATTGCTGTTGTAGACGTTCCACCCCTTGGCCTGTGCTGCCGCCACATGTCCTTGTGTGCAGACGTTCTGATCTGTGCCGCTGGCAAGCATCACCATGAAGACACCGGTGCTCACGTTGGGCAGGCTCTCGATGAGGGCATTCATGGCAGCAAAGCCGATGCGGTTGTTGTAACACTGGATGCTGGTGATGCTCTGCGGAACGAGGAGTGAGGTGAGCTGACAGCCGTTGCACTGGAGCGACCTGAGTGCCGTGCAGCCCGACAGGTCGAGCGTTCCGAGGGGGTTGTTATGACAGTAGAGGGTCGTCATCGACGTGAAGTATTCGATGCCCGTGAGGTCGCTGATGCTCTTGCTTGCGACATTCATCCAAGTCACCATCGATATCTCATCGTCGCTCAGGTAGCCGTCGCCGTCGCGGTCGTAGTTCGCGCTGGTTGAGCTGATATAGTTACGGAAGGTGGCGTTGGGGAAATGCTCTGCATCGATGGGGATTCCATCGTGAGTAGGCTCGATGACTACTTCGCTGGTGACCTTGGTTGTTCCTACGCAGACAGCATGCTCTGATGAATTAAATGCAGCTCCTGCAGGGGAGGTGATTTCACAGCCGTTCATCGTGAACGACTGCAGGTCGCAGATGGAACCGCCTGAGCCTGTGGCGTGGACGGTGGCGCTGTTGATGACGACGGTCTCGCCACTCGTGCCATTATTACCTGCAATGCCCCATTTGCCCTGTGCCGTTACTGAGCACCCCTGATTGATGGTGAGCGTTGAGTTGCTTGGCACAAAAATGCCGCAGTCGCCACTTGAGCCTGCAAAGGTCACACTACCGCTTTGGTTATTACTGAGCTGGATAGTGACATTGTTTACGTTTAGTCTCAACCCTTCACTTCCTGTCACCGAATTCGTTCCGATAATTACCAGCGTAAAATTCACGTTATTCGTGTAAAACCAGATGGCTTCACTGTTGCCCGCATTGATGGTGGCATTGTTGAGGGTGAGCGTGTTCGATTCGGCATCGTAGTACACACTGCCATTCGTGACAGCGGACAAATCGACTTGACCCGTGGTGCTGATTGAAGTTCCGGCAATTTTAATCACACCGGCCTGAACTCCTATGACCGTCATCAGGAGAACTGTCAAAGTAGTAATAATTCTCTGTTTCATATCTATATAGGTTTTTGTTAATAATCTCGATGTTTGGCTATAAATAAGGCACAAAAAAAACGTGGACTAATTACTTCGTCTACGCTTCAGAGGTATCGCCAAACACCATTGCACCATATCCGAGTAAAAGCCCACGCCATTCGGCGTGAGCATTGGCTTTACTCTTGGTGCTTCTTCTAATTTGGCGATTTTCTGAAGCAAGAATCAAAGCTAACGCTTCATCCTATATGTCCTTTTTATAACTACCTTAGCCCATAGGCAATCATCGGTTTAAGAGGTTGATAATTGTATTTTGTTTTGCCTCAATGCAGAGGCGTTGATCTCTATTGGAACTCAGCATGCTCGGCAATTACTTCCTTGGCAGGAATATACTTGATGGTATTGTCATCTCCCATGACGACAATGGTCTGGTCGTGAAGTGCCTTCTCTTGCAACATCCGCTTCTCTGCTAGCAGCAGACCTTTCTCAAGTTGGATTGTCAGTTTTTTTATTTCACTATTTGACATAACCTTTCATTTTTTTAAGTAATAATTCATTAGCTATCATGGCCTTAGAACCTTTACCGCCCGATCCAATCAATAGGCGAGGGCTCTTGCTGTTATCAAAACATGACCAATAATCAACTTCACCCATATATAGTTGAAACAAGTTGCGGATTCCTGCGACATATCGGCGTTTGATGGTTGCCGTAGGGATTCCGTGTCCTCCGTTTCTCACACGCTCTGCCACACGCTGCATGGCCAGCTCAGGCGACTCCAACCAGAAAAAGATGAGATGAACGCGGTAACCCGCTTTCTGAGCACGATGCACAAGGTTTACATATGACTTCGTGGCCAAGGTGGTTTCAATGGAAAAAGATTCTCCCCGACGCAATAGCTCTTCGATGCGTGAAAGCATCAGCCTGCCGGCCTCAATTGCTACACTTTCTGGATTAAAAGGCGACAAGCCACGGGCAATCTCATCGGCATTCACGAACTCTTTACACTGAAAGATTTCGGGAAGGATGGTGTAAGAAGCTGTTGTCTTCCCTGCTCCGTTACAACCAGCAATGATGTATAACCGTCTTTCCATCAAGTGATATCTGCTGCAAAGATACGAATAAGTGAGGAGAAAACAAAATAAAATTGCTTTTATTTTGGTAATTATATACTTTTTGACCCCTCAGTTTCTCCATGGATCTTAGATGATTCTAAGGAATGAAGGAATCAAGGAATTTAGACAAAGAGACATAGAGTCGGAGAAAGAATGAGACGGAAGTAATTGGATAATGGAGGAGATGGTGTTTCTCACCATCGTCATACGTTCGATAGGGTCTGCACGACAAACGAGTTTGTCGGTGCCGAACCTGTCAAACGTTATGATTCCGCGCGCGGAATCTCCCTCCATGATCCAAATTACTTCCGCATCATTCTTCCTCCGATTTACTACGCAATCGGGCACAGCCGAGCGCGTTTCCCCCATTCCTACGTTCCTTAGAAATCTCTCTTTGTCTCTATGTCTTATTTTGGAATCTGTGGGTAAATAACATCTGTCCGTCTGTTTCGTTTGTCTAAAAAGTTCGGAGGGTCTAATTGTATATAGCTCCCTTTATTATTTTCTCGAGCGTAAGTATCTAAAACCGAAGGTTAAAGATACAGCAAAAAGTTTATAGCGCCAAGTTTCAAGTTCAAAAAGTGCGAAAAACACCGCAACGAGACCTTCATCACATGCTTTTCAGCATGGAAGAACAATGGTTTCAGAACCCTAGAGCATTGCTCCTGAGGTCCTAGAGCATAGCTCCAGTTGTCCGAAAGCAATGCTCCAGTTGTTCGTAAGCAATGCTCCACATGTCTCAAAGTAATGCTCCTGAGGTCTGAAAGCATAGGATTTAGCGGCCTCCCCCGATCCCTTAAGCTACCCTCGCCTTTCGGAGAGGGGCTGGGGGTGATGCCTGAGGGGAACCACGTTTCTGGCATTGCTCCTTCGTTCTTTCTCCCTCAATGTCCCCTCGTTCTTTTTCCCTGCTCCCTCTCCTTTGGAGAGGGTCGGGGTGAGGCTTTTTTCATTTTAACCTCCCAACCTCCCGTTTTACTCGTAACTATCTCTTTATCAAACACTTATAAAATAGTCAACCTCCCGTCATACCTCCCATAAACCTCCCGTCAGCCCCACCCCAACCCTCCCCAAAAGGGGAGGGGGCAACAACAAAAATTGTTATCAAGGATAAGCCAACAACTCTGAACTCCCTCTCCCTTTGGCGACTGGGGTCTTCAGAGCAGCCACTGGTGTGGCTGCGGCCCCACAAAGGGGAGCGAATCCCCCATTCGCGACGGAGGTAGGGCTGGGGTGAGGCTTTTTCCCCTCCTTTCGGCGACTGGGGTCTTTAGAGCAGCCACCGGTGTGGCTGCGGCCCCACAAAGGGGAGCAAATCCCCCATTTGCGACGGAGGCTGGGCAGGGGGAGGCTTGACGGGAGGTTGACGGGAGGTATTTTTGCAACACCTCCCGTGCCGCAACCCCTTTATACAAAGGCATTTCAGAAGAAAACGGGAGGATGGGAGGTTAAAAATGCGAAAAAACTATATTTCGAAAGCGGCAGAGCAGAGCGTATGTTCTACTATTTCCCCTTGAGGCGGCAGAGGAAATAGACGAAGTAGAGGCGGGGCTGCAGGCGGAGGCGGTCGCGCCAGTTGTCGACTTCACGAACGACGCGGATGTTGTCGGCGAGGCCTGCCGAGCGGCGTGCATTGGAGACTCCGGTGGTGTCGAAGACGGCAATGGGGAACGGTACCTGCCGGAACTGATGACCTGCAAGCAGGAGCTGCTTGAAGAACTTCAGGTCGGCCGACATGCGATGGCTGATGTCAAAGGGCTGCTGGCGCAGACAACTGGTGCGCGTGAGCGAGCTCTGATGACAAAACGGCATGCGGTGAGGATTCGTGAAACGGTGAGGGGAGACGATGCGCCCATTCTTTATGACGGAGCCGTAAATTACCGAGTAATTACTCCCCTCTCCCTTTGGAGAGGGGTCGGGGGTGAGGCTGTTTCTCAACACATCGTTGGCGGCGAAGGTGTCGCCGGCATTCATGAAGATGACCCACTCGCCCGTTGCCATCGTGACGCCTTTGTTCATCGCATCGTAGATGCCGCGGTCGGGCTCTGATACCCACCGCGTGATGATGTCCTGGTGGCGGGCGATGATGTCGAGTGTTGCATCGGTGGACCCACCGTCGACAACGATGTATTCCAGCGGCTCGTAGTCCTGTTGGCGGACGCTGTCGATGGTCTTCTGCAACATCTCTGCCGCCTGGTAGCAGACGGTGATGATGGAAATAAACCCACCCCCAGCCCCTCCCGAGGGGAGGGGGGCTTGATTACTATTATTGCTAATATTTTTCTCCTGATTACTCATTATCTAAGCGAGTGGGGCTCCCTCTCCTTAAGGAGAGGGTTGGGGTGAGGCTGTTAATTTCCTATATTCTTCTATAATCTGCTGGGCGACGTCCTGATTTTCGAACCGCTTCACATACTCCATGCTGCGACGGATGCGGTCGTCGCGACCTTCGGCGCCGAGCAGACAGCGGCTGATGGCGCGGGCCATCGCCTCGTGGTCGTCGGGGTCGACATAGAGGCTGTCGGGACCGCCGGCCTCCTCGAGACACGAACCGGTGGCAGCCACCACGGGCAGTCCGCTCTGGATGGCCTCGATGATGGGAATGCCAAATCCCTCGTAGCGCGACGGATAGACGCAAGCCTCAGCCATCTGATAGATAGAGGGCAGGTCGTCGTTGGGCACCTGGTGCAGGAACAGCACGCGCTTGGTAAGGCCGTTTTCGGCGACGTAGCGCTTCACCTGTTCGCAATAGGGTGTGCTGCGACCCACCACGACCAGACTCAGGTCGTCGGGCAGCAGCGGCAGGGCTTTCACCGCAAGCAGAATGTTCTTGCGCTCCTCGATGGTGCCCACACTGACGATGTAGCGCGGCGGCAGCTCATAGCGGGCATTGACGTCCTGCAGACGGCCCTCGCCCTCGCGCGACTTGAAGAAGGTGCTGCACGACTGATAGATGACGCTAATCTGCTCCTCGGGCACGTGTCCGAACTCCATGATGTCGCGCTTCGTGCACTCGCTGATGGCGATGATATGATCCGCTTCGCGAAGGGTGCGCCGGAACTTCCGCTCGTAGAGCCGCGCATCGACGCGCTTGTAGTATTCGGGATGACGCAGGAAAATCAGGTCGTGGATGGTGACGATGGAGCGGATGCCGGCACGCCGCAGACCCTTGGGCAGTTCGCCTGAAAGGCCGTGGAAGAGCTGTACGCCGTCGCGCTTCAGGTCCTTGACGATGCCACGCGAGCGCCAGCGGGCCTTTAAGAGAGTTGAGAGGGGAGAGAGGAGAGAGGAGAGGGCGGAGGGCCGCATATAGGCGAATTGCACGTTGTAGCACGATGCCACCTGCTGGCGCAGCTGGTCGCTGCCGGCATCGGGGGCATAGAGGATGAAGCGGGCGGAATCGTTGACGGCCGTCAGCGAGTTGATGAGCGTGCGCGAATAGCTGCCCAGTCCCGTGGCGTTGCGCACCACGCGCTTGGCATCGAAACCGATGGTGAACGTGTCGGGGCGTGCGATCACCTTGCCGTCCTTCACCTCGAAGCGGCGGTTGAACTCCTCGCGGGTGCGCTTCCAGCGGTCGTGGCTCCACAGCCAGATGGTAGGATTCTGGCGGATGTTCTCTTCAAGCTGCTGGAAGTAGAGGTCGGTGATCTGCCATTCGTCGGTAGATTTCGGATTCTCGGTGAGCAGGCGGAACTCACAGTTGTAGTAGCCGCGGCGCGGACGCGTCATCGCACCATAGAAAGCGGCGAAGCCCGACGAGCGGACGATGCGCTCGGTGCCTGTGAGAACGGGTGTGTCGTGATTCAGGAAGTCCACCCAGTGGTGGATGTTCACCCAATGGGGTTTCTGGTCGGAGATGAAGCCGATGCACGCCTTCTGGCCTTCGCGCCGCATGCGCACCACCTCGCGCAGCGTGTCGTTCATCGCAATGCTCTTCGCCCCTACCCTCTCCCTCAGACGAAGGAAGAGCCTGTCGAAGGCGGCATTCTCCAGCGGATGATAGATCTGGGCACACTGCACATCGTCGGGTACCCATAGGGGCAGGGAGGTAATCCACTCCCAACAGCCCAGATGCCCGAGATAGACGGCACACGACTGGCCGTTGGCAAACACGCGGTTCAGCTCCTCGACACCTGTGAACGTCATGCGCTTGCGCAACTCCTCGCGGCTGATGGTGAGCAGTTTGATGGTCTCCACCAGATAGTCGCAGAAGTAGTGGTAGAATCCGCGCTCGATGCGGCGCAGCTCCTCATCGCTCTTCTCGGGGAACGACACCTTCAGGTTGTTCCAGATGACCCGATGGCGATACTTCACCACACGGCTGATGAGTAGGCAGAGGAGGTCGCTGAGGAGGTATAACACGCGCAGCGGAAGCAGCGAGAGAAGCCATAAAAACCCACCCCCAACCCCTCCCGAGGGGAGTGGAGTTTGATTACTCTTAAGGGTGTTTTTGCTTTTCTTATTTTGATTACTCATTATCTAAAGCTATTTAGGCTCCACTCCCCTTGGGAGGGGCTGGGGGTGGGTATAACTTGTCCTTTTCCATACGATACATATACTGCCAGATGATGGCCTTCAGCTCGCGCTCCATCAGCGGCTGCTCCTTCACGCGGCCGACGAGGTTCCGCTTCATCTGTCGGTCGGCGAGGCTATAGACGGCCTTCGTCTGCTGTCCGTCGAACTGCAGCACATAGCCATACTTCACATACTGATAGACGCCGTTGAGATAGTTCACGGCAAACGTCTGCTCGGCGGGCGTATGGAGGAGGTCGATGCCAAACGAGAGGTAGGGTTTCGGATAGCCGAGCAAGCCGAGAACGGTGGGCAGGATGTCGGTCTGCTGAGCCACCGACGGACTCACACCCGGCTGCACCAGTTCGCCGCTGGGGTCGAAGATGACGATGGGTGAACTGAACAGGCCGATGTCGGACATGTATTCCGCGTGGTTGCTCTGGTTGGTGTGGTCGCTGGTAAGCACGAAGAGCGTGTTGTGATACCAAGGCTGGCGGCTGGCCTCGCGGAAGAAGCGACCCAGCGCCATATCGGTGTAGCGGATGCACTTGTGGATGGGCAGCTGCTCCTCCTTATAGACATCGCGGTATTGCTCAGGAATCTGGAACGGATGATGCGACGACGCTGTGAAGACGGCCGTCATGAACGGCTGCCGCAGGGACGACATCTTCGCGCAGTAGTATTGCAGGAACGGCTCGTCCCAGATGCCCCAGTGGCCGTCGAAGTCGGCATCGCCGCCAAAGCGGCTGTCGGCAGCATAGTCCTCGCGGCCGTAGTACTGCTGGAAGCCTGTTTTGTTGGCAAACGCCATGAAGCCCATCGACCCGCGGTTGGCACCGTGGAAGAAGGCCGTCTGATAGCCTTCGCCGGCCAGCAGTCCTGCGATGCTGGTATAGGTGTTCATCGATGCCGGCGTGAGCACAAACGGCTCTACGAACATCGGAATGCCACAGAGCACGGAAGGCATTCCGTCGATGCTCTTGCGTCCGTTGCAGAACGAGTGCTCGAAGACCAGACTTCGGGAAACAATCGTGTCGATGTTCGGCGTGTAGCCTTGATAGCGCCCGCCGTCCAAGTCTTTGTTCAACGCTCCGATATACTCGCGCCCGAAGCTCTCGACGATGAGAATCACCACATTGCGCTTCCCGATGCTGTCGGCAGGCATGATGGTTGCCTTCGGCTGATGAACGGGCGAATAAACCTTCGCAGCTTCGTCGAGGTCGGCATACCACGACGGCACCGCGAACACGCTCTTGCCGATGGTGCGAATCAGGGCGAACGGCGTGTTGAGCACCACCGCACACTCCGTGGGGCGGTCGACATACTGATTGGCGTTGTTGATGGTGATCGGCCGAATGCCGTGTCCGAGTCCGCCGCGACAGCCGCCTATGCACAGCGGAACGGAGATGAGCAGCGCCACCAGCATCACTCCGGTATAGACCCACTGCTGCTCCCGCTGCTTGAAATAGCGTTTCAGGATGCGCGGTGTGGCATAGAGTTTCCACAATGCCCAGACGACGACCACAAAGAGAACCACGAGATACCAGTGGCGGAGGGTCTCGGTGAGGAAGATTCCACCGAGGTTGCTCTCGTTGCTGAACTCGCGAAACACGCTGGTGGTGGTGCGGCGAAGCGTATAGGGGAAGTAGGCGGAGTCGCCCAGGTTGATCATCAGTGCCAGACTGTTCACCACCACGAAGAGCCATTTGCAGAAGCGATGATAGGCGTAGGTTTCCTTCAGGTGGAGCGGGAACAGCATCAGCACGATGTAGAGGGCGTTCGTGTAGATGATGGCGGGCGTGTCGAACACCAGTCCTCCGTGGAAGAGGCGAAGCAGATGAGCCGGCTGCAGACTGTCCTGAAAAAGCCCGATGTTCACCAGCAGATAAGCCACGCGAGCGATGAAGTAAACCACATAGGCCAACAGCAGGTTCCACAACAGTGCCGCCACGGGTGCAAACACCGTGTCGAAAATGCCGAAGCGTACCGGGCGATGCTGATTTCTTCTCATCATTTTTGCTTTTGAACGCGACGAAGTCGCATTATACTCTTGACCGCGCGAAGCGCATTGAACCATTTGAACCTCTTGAACTGCGCGAAGCGCATTGAACCATTTGAACCTCTTGAACTGCGCGAAGCGCATTGAACCGCGGCGCAGCCGCATTGAACGCGCGAAGCGCCTATATGGCTTGCATGTCGTGCAGTTTCTTGTAATAGCCGTCTTGCTGGAGCAGAGAGTCGTGGGTGCCCCGTTCGACGATGCGCCCTTCGTGGAGCACACAGATTTCGTCGGCATTCCTGATTGTTGACAGGCGATGGGCCACAGCCACCGTCGTACGCGTCTTCATCAGGCGTTCCAGCGCATCCTGCACCAGGCGCTCGCTCTCGGTGTCGAGGGCCGACGTGGCCTCATCGAGTATGAGAATCGGCGGATTCTTCAGAATGGCACGCGCGATGCTCACACGCTGTCGCTGACCACCCGAGAGTCTGCTACCGCGGTCGCCGATGTTCGTATCGTAACCGTGTTCGCTTTGCATGATGAACTCGTGGGCATTGGCAATCTTCGCTGCCTCCACGATTCGCTCGTCGCTCTCGTCGGTCAACTCTCCGTTCTCGCCAAACGCAATGTTGTTCCTGAACGAATCGTTGAAGAGTATCGCCTCCTGATTCACATTGCCGATGAGCTGGCGCAGCGAGTGCAGACCCAAGTCCTTCACGTTGATGCCGTCGATGAGCACTTCGCCTTCCTGTACGTCGTAGTAGCGGGGAATCAAATCGACAAGCGTTGACTTTCCGCTGCCGCTCTGGCCCACCAACGCCACCGTCTTTCCCTTGGGAATGACAAGATTGATGTCCTTCAGCACCCACTGCTCACCATAGCGGAACGACACGTGGCGGAACTCTATCTGATGCTCGAACGAGGCAATGTCGATGGGATTCTCCTTCTCCTTGATATCAATCTCGGCCAACAGTATCTTGTCGATGCGCTCCATCGAAGCCAGTCCCTTCGGGATGTTATAGCCCGCCTTTGAAAACTGCTTCAGCGGCTCAATGATGGAATAGAGAATCGTCATGTAATAGATGAACGTCGGTCCCGACAGCGACTGGTTGCGCAACACGAGGATGCCGCCGAACCAAAGGACGATGACTATCATCACCGTACCGAGAAATTCCGACATCGGATGAGCCAGAGCCTGGCGGATATTCACACGCATGATGTCGTTGCGGTAAGCCGAGTTCACGGCATCGAAACGCTCGTTCATCCGCTCTTCAGCACAAAACGCCTTGATGATGCGCAGTCCGCCGAGCGTCTCCTCCACCTGACTCATTGTGTCGCTCCACAACGCCTGTGCCTTGATGGACTTCTGTTTCAGCTTACGGCCCACAAACCCCATGAACCAGCCGAACACCGGCACAAAGATAATCGTGAACAGCGTGAGCTGCCAGGAGACGATGAGCAGCGTGACGAAATAGACGATGATGAGGATGGGGTTCTTGAACAGCATGTCGAGCGATGACATGATGGAATTTTCGATTTCCTGCACATCACCACTCATGCGTGCAATGATATCGCCCTTGCGCTCTTCGCTGAAGAAGCCCAGCGAGAGCGATGTGATTTTCTGATAGAGCTGGTTGCGGATGTCGCGAACCACACCCGTGCGAATCGGAACAATCGTGGCCGACGAAAGGAAGTAGGCACCTGTCTTCAGCGCCGTCATCACTGCCAACACAATGCCGATGATGAGCAGTGTCGTCGTCACGCCCACCTGGTCTATCAACTGGTTGACGTAGTAGTTCATATTGTTCATCGCCACCGTCGCCAGATGATCCCAGTCCCACGCCATGAGTTGCGTGGCATTCTCGGCATCGCCCGTCTTGAACAGGATGTTCAACATCGGGATGAGCGTCATAAACGAGAATATGTTCAGGATGGCCGATAGGATATTGAACACTATCGACAACACCAGATATTTCCGATAAGGCGGGATGAATCGCCTCAGTACTTGCAAAAATTCCTTCATCGTG
>JAFZAP010000098.1 GCA_017557185.1 Prevotella sp. | reverse complement strand
GGTGTTTTTTATGTTTTTTTCAATATCATGCATCGAGGTATCCCATGAAAATTCCCGATTCCATCGAGCGATGAAACCGGGAATTCTGGTGTATTGTGACAATCGATTAGTCGATGTCGGTGGTGTGGTCGAGCAGGTCGCTGAAGTCCTTCGGCTCGATGTCGGCAGCGGCTTCGTTGAAGTTGCCGGCAGGCTGTGAGCCTTGGAAGTTGCGCTGGCGGTTGTTGCGGTCGCCACGCTCACCACGGTCACGACGCTCGCCACGGTCGCGACGGTCGTTGTTGCGGTTGTTGCGATCACCACGCTCGCCGCGGTCGCCACGCGGACGACGCTCGCGCTCAACATATCCCTCGGGTTTCGGGATGAGCACACGGTGCGACAGCTTGTACTTACCCGTCTTCGGGTCGATCTCCAGAAGCTTCACATTGATCTTGTCGCCTTCCTTCAGACCAGCCTCTTCGACGGTCTCCAGACGCTTCCAGTCGATTTCGGAGATGTGGAGCAGACCGTCCTTGCCAGGCATGATCTCTACGAAGCAGCCGTAAGGCATGATGCTGCGAACAGTACCCTCGTAGACCTCGCCCACCTCGGGCACAGCCACGATGGCCTTGATCTTGCGGACGGCAGCGTCGATCGACTCCTTGTCGGGAGCGCTGACCTGCACTTTGCCCACTCCGTCTTCCTCGTCGATGGTGATGGTAGCACCGGTGTCCTCCTGCATCTGCTGGATGATCTTTCCGCCCGGGCCAATGACAGCACCGATGAACTCCTTCGGAATCTCGAAGGCCACGATGCGGGGCACGTGGGGCTTCAGGTCGGCACGCGGCTCGGCCATAGTGTCGGTGATGCATCCCAGGATGTGCTCACGACCGGCCTTTGCCTGCATGAGTGCCTTCTCGAGGATGTCGAACGACAGGCCGTCGCACTTGATATCCATCTGTGTGGCGGTGAGTCCGTCGCTGGTACCAGTGGTCTTGAAGTCCATGTCGCCCAGGTGGTCCTCGTCGCCGAGGATGTCGCTGAGCACAGCATATTTGTCTTCACCGGGGTTCTTGATGAGACCCATGGCGATACCGCTCACGGGCTTCTTCATGGGAACACCTGCATCCATCAGGGCCAGCGTGCCGGCGCAGACGGTAGCCATGGAGCTGGAGCCGTTGGACTCGAGGATCTGGCTCACCAGACGCACGGTATAGGGGAAGTCGCTGGGAATCATGTCCTTCAGGGCGCGCCATGCGAGGTGGCCGTGACCGATCTCGCGACGGCCTACGCCGCGCTGAGCCTTGGCCTCACCAGTGCAGAACGGCGGGAAGTTATAATGAAGCAGGAACTTCATGTAGCCACGGTCGAGAACATCGTCGACCAGCTTCTCGTCGAGCTTCGTGCCAAGGGTGCAGGTAGAGAGCGACTGCGTCTCGCCACGCGTGAAGATAGAGCTTCCGTGAGGCATGGGCAGCGGGCTGACCTCGCACCAGATGGGACGGATCTCGTCGGTCTTACGGCCGTCGAGGCGGATGCCCTCGTCGAGGATGCAACGGCGCATGGCGTCGCGCTCCACGTCGTGGTAGTAGCGGTCCATCATGGCATACTTCTCCTCGAGCTCGTCCTCGGTGAGGTCGGCATGGGCAGCGGCGTATGCCTCCTTGAAGTCGGCAAGAATCTTCTCGAAAGCCTCAGCACGGGCGTGCTTCTCAAGTGCCTGCTTCGTGATGTCGTAGGCGGGCTGGTAGCACTCCTTCTGCATCTGCTCACGCAGCTCCTCGTCGTTCACCTCGTGGTCGTACTCGCGCTTCACGTCGGTTCCGAGTTCCTTGGAGAGCTCAGTCTGGAGTTCGCACATGGGCTTGATAGCCTCCATGGCAGCCTTCAGGGCACCGAGGAGATCCTGCTCGGAGACTTCCTTCATCTCGCCTTCCACCATCATGATGTTTTCGGCGGAAGCACCGACCATGATATCCATGTCGGCATGCTTCATCTGCTCGGTGGTGGGATCGATGACGTACTGGCCATCGACGCGGGCCACGCGAACTTCACTAATCGGGCATTCGAAAGGTATGTCGGAACATGCCAGTGCGGCCGAAGCGGCAAAGCCAGCCAATGCATCGGGCTGGTCGACACCGTCGGCGGAGAGGAGCATTACGTTGACAAAAACCTCAGCGTGATAGTTGCTGGGGAAGAGAGGGCGCAGCACGCGGTCGACGAGGCGGCTGGTAAGAATTTCGTTGTCACCAGCCTTACCTTCACGCTTTGTGAATCCGCCGGGGAAACGTCCGGCAGCCGAATACTGCTCACGGTAATCAACCTGCAAAGGCATGAAATCTGTTCCAGGGACTGCATCTTTTGCGGCGCAGACAGTGGCGAGGAGCACGGTGTTGTTCATGCGGAGAACAACGCTTCCGTCGGCCTGCTTTGCCACTTTTCCGGTTTCAATTGTGATGGTTCTTCCATCAGGCAACTGAACACTTTTCGTAATTACGTTCATCTAAAAAAAACTTACTTTTGTCTTATAAAACATCTAAAAAATTGCAATGGTTTTCAATAAAACCGCGCAAAATTACACAAAAAAGGCTAAACCGCAAAGATTTAGCCTCTTTTATTATTGTTTTTTAATGATTGAATAAGGGTATAAAGGGCTTTAAGCCCCTTTAAAATGCTGCGATGAGTTCCTCGTTGCTGTAGGCATCGGCACCGTAGCACAGCTTCAGGTAGGCCAGACCGTTGACGTAGTCCTCCTCGGTGAACGAGTCGGTGGCTTCCTTGGCAACTACAACGTCGTAGCCCAGACAGAAGGCATCGGCAGCGGTGTGACGGCAGCACATATGGGCATGCAGACCAGTGATAACGACGGTCTTCACACCGAGCTCCTTCAGCAGGATGTCGAGGTCGGTCTGGAAGAATCCGCTATAGCGGCGCTTGGGAACCACGTAGTCCTTGTCGCAGAGATTCAGCTCAGGAATCACCTCGGCGCCCTTGGTACCGGCAATGGCGTGATCGCCCCAGATGATGAGCTCACGGTCGATGCCTTTGCGATGGGCATCGTTGCAGAAGATGACGGGAACGCCAGCCTCGCGGGCTGCGTCGAGCAGTTGTGCGGTAGCGGGAACGATGGCGCGACCACGGTCGCATCCCAGAGCACCCGTTACGAAGTCGTTGAGCATGTCAACAACGAGAATGGCGGGTTTGTTCAGTTTTTCCATTTGTTTTCTGTATTAAAAAGTTTATGTATGCTTGTTTGCGGGGGCAAAGGTAGGAAAAAAGTTTGAAATATCTTCTTTTCTTAATTTTTTTTCGTACTTTTGCACGCAAATAATTCAATGGAAACAAAAACGAATGAAAAATATGAAAAGAAGTATCAGTAGTATTTTCGCCATTTCGGCTGCCGTCGTGCTCACCATCAGCTCTTGCACGGGGAGGTCGTTCAACATCAGCGGAGCCATCACCGAGGCAAAGGACTCGGTGCTCTATCTGGAAAACATGAGCCTGAGCGGCCCTGTGGCCATCGACAGCGTGAAGCTCAGCGAGAGCGGAACGTTCTCGTTCAGCCATCAGGCACCTGCAGCACCTGAGTTCTATCGGCTGCGCATCGCCGGTCAGATTATCAATATCGCAGTTGACTCCACCGAGCAGATCGAGGTGAAGGCACAGTATCCCACCATGTCGGCAGTTTACGACGTCAGCGGTTCCGACGAGTGTGCCAAGATCAAGGAACTGGCGTTGCACCAGATGGATCTGCAGCGACAGGTGGATGCGATCATCTCAGCCCCCGACCTGGGCATTGATGCCGTGCGCGACAGCGTGCAACGCGTGACGGAAGCCTACAAGGAAGGCGTGAAGAACCAGTATATTTTTGCACAGCCCATGCGGGCCTATGCCTACTATGCTCTGTTCCAGACCGTGCGCCTCGGACAGATGGAATCGCTCATCTTCAATCCGCGCTCCAACGAACAGGACGTGAAGGTGTTTGCAGCCGTTGCCACTTCGTGGGATACCTACTATCCCGAAGCCGAGCGTGGCAAGAATCTGCACAATATCGCCATTGAGGGCATGAAGAACATCCGCATCCTGCAGCAACAGCAGCTGTCGAGTATTGATCCGAACCTTGTCAATGTGTCGAACGTCATCGACATCAACTTGCCTGACAACAAAGGACAGCTGCGCCGGCTCACCGAGCTCAACGGAAAGGTGGTGCTGCTCGACTTCCACGTGTTTGCCAGCGAGGGCAGCACGGCCCGCATCATGCAACTGCGCGACATCTACAACAAATTCCATGCGCAGGGACTGGAGATCTACCAAGTGTCGCTCGATCCCGACGAACACTTCTGGAAGACGCAGACCGCAGCCCTTCCGTGGATCTGCGTACGCGACGAGCGCGGTGCACAGAGCGACTACATCGTTTCTTACAACATCCAGTCGATTCCCACGTTCTTCCTGATGGGACGCAACAGCGACCTCTACAAGCGCGACGCACAGATCAAGGATCTCGAAGCCGAGATTCGCTCGCTGCTATAAATGAAAAGTGTATTTTTTGGACTCGCACTCATGTCGTGTCTGCATTTGCAGGCACAGACTTTTCGAGTCGAGACCGTCAGCGACTCACTAAGTTGGCTGGTGCTGGAGACCGATTCCACCTGCGACCGCTGGCGTCTGCCCTACCCTGTCTATCAGTTTCAGACTGGCGACGTCGATGGCGACGGAAGCATTGACGCCATGGTGGGAGTCGTCAAAAAAACGCGATTTCATCGGGAATTAGGACGCAGACTGTTCATTTTCAAGAACTATCGCGGAAAGGTGCGGCCGCTGTGGATGGGCTCAAAACTCGGCGGCGAGCTTGTTGATTTCCGATTTTTGGAGGGAGGCTTCATCCGTGCGTTAGAAACTGGCAGCGATGAACGATATACCATCACCGACTATCAATGGGAGGAGTTCGGAATGGTTTTCGCCCGTTTCATCGAGAAAAAAATAATCCAAAAAGATATTGCTTATGAAAAATTTATTCGTGACAGTGCTGGCTCTGCTGATGAGCATCACGAGTCAGGCACAGCAACCAGGTAAGCATGTTTACATCCCCGGCAACGGCCATCTGGATGTAGAGCAATTCATCAAACCCATCGACACACGAATGGACATCTCGCGCCTGTCGCTGGCTGAGCTGCGCATTCTGCGCAATGCCTTTGCGGCACGGCAAGGGTTCGTACTGAAAGATGCCGACCTGCGACACATCTTCTCGCAGACATCGTGGTATGACTCTATCGTTTGGGAGAAATACGACATGCCCCAGGATCAATATCTCAATTCGCCAGACAACGACTGGGAATTCTTCAGCGGTTATACCGAATACAGTCAGTCGGTGAAACTGACGGCTGCCGAGCGCGCTTTCATTCGCAGAATTCAGAATCGCGAAGAAAGCCTGAAGTGGAACGGTGGCAAGACGCTGCCTGCCGGCTGGCGCTTCCGTACCGATAACATCCTGAATCCGTTCCAACTGGAGAAGATGGATTCAAGACTCGAGGAGGCTTTGGGCCGCAATAGCTTTGCCATCGTGCCTGGAAGAAAGATACAGCTCTTCCACGTCTATGAGAAGAACGACTACAGCGACTTCCCGTCGTTCGTCACCACCGACCTCTACCTGCAGCTCTTCCACATGTATTTCGACTGCATGGTTCGCGAGATGGAACAGCACGGACTTTCGAAAGCCGTCGAGGAATTCAGCCACGCCATGTATGAGAACACCACAGGCTGGAATCAGGCTTATTTCGCCATCGCCGAAGCCCTCATCACAGGTAAGAGCCCGCAGGCCGTGGAGTCGAAATACACGCAGATGGTAGCCGATGAAATGGGGAAAATTGCCAACTCGCAGGATGGATTCTCCGAGTTCCTCGACTATCGCGACGTGAAGTTTGGCTACTCGCTGTTCCGCCCCCGCGGCCACTACACTCGCAACGACACGCTGGGCCGCTACTTCCGTGCGATGATGTGGCTGCAGCACGTGCCGTTTGGAACCGACAAGCCCCAACAGCTGCAGAATGCCTTGATTCTGGCCGACGAAATCGGAAAGAACGATGCTTTGCGCAACACCTACGCACGACTGTTCGAGCCGATGACGTTCCTCTTCGGACAGCCTGACAACCTCACCATTCTGCAAGTCTATGACGAGATGAAGAAGATTGGTCTGCCGCTCGACAAGCTTCTAAAGAACAAGAAAGCACTGGACGTTTTGCAGCAGAACCTCGATGAAATGGGCGAAAAGCAAACCCGCATCCGTCCGAAGTTCGAGCGTACCAGCCATGTGAAGATCAACCTCATGCCCCAACGGTACATGCCTGATGCAGAAGTAATGAACGAAATGATCGACGCGGTCAATGATCCTACAAAACGCGCGGTGCCCAGCGGCCTCGATGTGTTTGCCGCGATGAATGCGGGAATAGCCGAGAAGGTCCTTACAGGTGAGTTGAAGGTACAGGAGGCCTGGCCCGAGTTCCTGCCCATGCTTCAGAAGATGAAGGCGCGTATGCAGGAAATAGACTGGCAGGAGACGCTTGCCACACGATGGATGTCGGCATTGCAGACGCTGCAGGACACCACCTATTTCTTCCGTTTTGACACCTACAACGAAAGCGAGAATCAGTTGCCTGCCTTCATGCGTACAGATCAATGGGCGAAGAAAAACCTCAACACAGCCCTTGCCTCGTGGGCAGAGCTGAAGCACGATGCCATTCTCTATGCGAAGCAGCCCGTAGGTGCAGAATGTGGTGCGGGCGGTCCGCCAGACCCCGTTGTAAAAGGCTATGTGGAGCCGAACGTGAACTTCTGGAAACGTGCCGTTGCCCTGAACATCGCCCTCGATGAATTCATGGAAAAATACCAATTGAAGACCAACAAGCTCCTCGCCACGGGCAACCGCATCAGCGAACTGGCTGAGTTCCTGTTGCGCGTCAGCCGAAAGGAAATGGGCTGGGGTGGTCTCACCGACGAGGAATACAAACAGATAGAAATCATCGGTTCCACCGTAGAAAATATATCGCTTGACATCATTCGCGAACCTGACCAGTACCTCGACGGATGGGACAACGTGCAGGGTGCCGACCGGTCCATTGCCTGCGTGGCAGATGTCTATACCGCCAACGGCGACAACAACCCGAACAAGTCGATCCTCTATGCTGCAACGGGTCCTGCTTACGAGATTTACGTAGCTGTTGACATCAATGGTGAGCGTTACCTCACACGTGGCGCCGTGCTCAGCTATCGCGAATTCCAGCGTCCGCTTGGTGAACAGCGACTCACTGACGAGGAATGGCAGGAACAGCTGAAGGGTGCTCCTGACCGCGGTGTACCCTCATGGATGAAGGAAATCATCGTGCCCCTCGACGGCGAACTGCAAGACAATGAGGAACTGTTTTATAGCTCTGGGTGTTGATAAAGAGTAGGAGTGTAGGAGTGTAGACAATAGTTTTTGTGATGCTTATGAATTACTTTTCAACATCTATCATTGCAGGACTGCTCTCTGCCCTTACGAGTATTGTCTACACTCCTGCACTTCCACACTCCTACACTCCTGAAAAAAACACTCCTTTTTCCTCCCTCCCTACGGGGGAGGGCCGGGGTGGGGCTCCCCTCACCATCCTCTTCACCGGTGACATCCTACTCGACCGGGGCGTGCGCCACGAAATCGAGCGGCATGGCTTCCACTCGTTGTTTGCCGACGACAGCCTTCGCTCTTTGCTTAAAGGCCCCCTCCCTACGGGGGCGACTGGGGTCTTTAGAGCAGCCACCGATGTGGCTGCGGCCCCACAAAGGGGAGCGAATCCCGATTCGCAACGGAGGGCAGGTCGGGGTGGGGCTTACCATTTCGTTATCGGCAATCTCGAATGTCCCGCCACCACCGTCAACCAACCTGCCTTCAAGCGTTTCGTGTTTCGTAGCGACCCGCAGTGGCTCGACAGTCTGCGTGCTTATGGCTTCACCCACCTGAACCTTGCCAACAACCACAGTGTTGACCAAGGGCGTGACGGATTGCGCGACACCCGCGAGAATATTCTGCGTGCAGGACTTATCCCCATCGGTGCCGATTCAACAATGAACGCTGCAGCACAACCTCAACGGCTTTCAGTCCCCCTCCCTACGGGGGCGACTGGGGTCTTTAGAGCAGCCACCGGCGTGGCTGCGGCCCCACAAAGGGGAGCGAATCCCCCATTCGCGACGGAGGGCGGGTTACGGGGTGGGGTTTACCTCCTCGCCAGCAACCGCCTGACTTTGGAGAGTTTCGCCTATCTGCCTGACCGCGAGAGCGTCAGCCAGGAGCCGCTCGACTCGCTGATCAATCGGGTGAAAACCATCAAAAACGCCGATTCCACCGCTGTTATCGTCGTCATGTTGCACTGGGGAGCCGAGCACACGTTGCAGCCCCTACCCCAGCAGCGATTGGAAGCCCACGCCCTCATCGATGCAGGTGCTGACCTCCTCATCGGCCATCACACCCACACCCTGCAATCAATAGAGACTTATAAAGGAAAGTCCATCTACTACAGCATTGGCAATTTCATCTTCGACCAGCAAAAACCGCTGAATACCCAAGCCTGCATTGTCCGCCTGCGCATCACTTCAGACAAAATAGCGGTCGACACCATCCCTATTCGTATCGACCGCTGTGCGCCAAGAATAGCCCCTCACTCCCAATCTTTCCCCGAATAGAGAGAGGAGATTTGATAAAGGAATATCGAATTTCCCCTCTACTATTGCAAATAACAGAAACTTTTTGTAACTTTGCCATCTACGATGGCGAATTTACTCCATCTCGACATAAAAAAGAATGAATTCTTTTGTTCTGCTCTCGATTTTTTGTAACTTTGCGCTCGATGAACGAAATGAAACATCCATTAGAGAAATTCCGCTACTGTCCCGTTTGCGGCAGCGAGCAATTTGAGGTGAACAACGTGAAGAGCAAGAAGTGTCGGACTTGCGGCTTCACTTACTACATGAACCCCAGTGCAGCAACGGTGGCGGTGATTATTAGGGATGAAGGAGGAGGGATGAAAGATGAAAGACTGCTCCTCGTCGTCCGTCGTGGCAAAGAGCCGGCAAAGGGGACGCTGGACCTGCCTGGCGGCTTTTCTGATATGGGCGAGACCTCGGAAGAAGGTGTCTGCCGCGAGGTTCTCGAAGAGACTGGCCTGCGCGTCAGCCGCACCGAATTCCTGTTCTCGCTGCCAAACCGCTATGTCTATAGCGGACTGGAGATTCCCACCATGGACATGTTCTATCGTTGTGAGATCGCCGACACCTCTGGTGCACACGCTATGGATGATGCTGCCGACCTGATGTGGATTCCCCTCAACGAGGTGGACCCGGAGCAGTTCGGCTTGGAGAGCATCCGCCTTGGTGTGAGCAAACTGCGGGGATTATTGAAGCATAAAGGGCTTAAAGGGGAGTGAAGGGGGAGAAAAGGGCATAAAGAGTATAAAGAATATAAAGGCGCAAAAACATTCTAACGATGTACGATATCCATACCGTCCGCAAGGACTTCCCCATCCTGTCACGCGAGGTGTACGGCCGACAGCTGGTCTACCTCGACAATGCAGCAACAACACAGAAGCCGTTGTGCGTGCTCGACGCTATGCGCGATGAATACCTGAACGTCAATGCCAATGTGCATCGCGGCGTGCACTACCTATCGCAGCAGGCCACCGATCTCCATGAGGCTGCCCGTGAACGAGTGCGACAGTTCATCCATGCCAGGAAAATCGAGGAAATCGTGTTTACGCGTGGCACCACAGAGGCTATCAACCTTGTGGCACAGACGTTCTGCGAGAGTCAGATGGCAGAGGGTGATGAGGTTATTGTCACCGCCATGGAACACCATTCAAACATCGTGCCCTGGCAGTTGCAGGCCACGAAGCGTGGCATCCGACTGCGTGTCATCCCCCTGCGCGACGACTTCCGCCTCGACCTCGAAACGTTCGAACGGCTGTTCACGGACCGCACGCGTCTTGTCAGCGTCACCCATGTGAGCAATGTGTTGGGCACCGTGAACCCTGTTGCCGACATCGTCCGCATCGCCCACGAACATGGAGTGCCTGTACTTGTCGATGCTGCCCAGAGCGCACCGCATCAACCACTCGACGTGCAGGCGATTGATTGCGATTTCCTTGCACTCAGCGGACATAAGATGTATGGACCCACGGGCATCGGCGTGCTTTATGGCAAAGAGGAATGGCTCGACCGACTGCCACCCTATCAGGGTGGTGGAGAGATGATCGACCGCGTCACTTGGGAGCACACCACCTTCGAACGACTGCCGTTCAAGTTCGAGGCCGGCACCCCCGACTATATCGCAACCCACGGTCTCGCCACTGCCATCGACTACATAGAGGCACTCGGGCTTGACGCTATTGCAGCCCACGAACACGAACTCGGCGCCTATGCCTACCAACAGCTGCAGCAAGTTGACGGTATTCACGTCTATGCCCCCGCCTCCGACAGCGGTAAGCCGACTATTGGTGCCGACTGGGGCGGCGCATTGTCGTTCAACGTCGGCAACATCCATCATCTCGATATTGGCACATTGCTCGACCGTCTGGGCGTCGCTGTGCGCACCGGTCACCATTGTGCACAACCCCTGATGGACCTTCTCGGCGTACAAGGCACCGTGCGCGCCTCCTTCGCCCTCTACAACACCCTCGACGACGTCGATGCCTTCGTGGCAGCCCTTCAGCGTGTTGTGCCGATGCTAAGAAGTTGAGAGAGGAGAGAGGAGAGGGGAGAGAGGAGAGGCATATCATCACCTATTACCTATAACCTATAACCTAACATGTTGGAAAGTCATTATTACGACGGGCTCATCGAAGCTGGCTGCGACGAGGCAGGCCGTGGTTGTCTGGCAGGCAGTGTGTATGCTGCTGCCGTCATCCTGCCACCAAATTACGAGAACGACCTGCTCAACGATTCGAAACAGCTCACCGAGAAACGACGCTATGCCTTGCGCGAGCAGATAGAACGCGATGCTATTGCCTGGGCCGTAGGCATCGTCACACCCGAAGAGATTGACAAGATCAACATCCTTAATGCCTCCATCCTCGCCATGCACCGCGCCCTAGACCAACTACAGGTGCGGCCAGAGGCAGTGATCGTCGACGGCAACAAGTTCAAGCCCTATCGCGAGTTGCCGCACACCTGCATTGTGAAGGGCGACGGCAAATACCTTTCTATTGCCGCAGCCTCCATCCTTGCCAAGACCTATCGCGATGACTATATGAACGGCCTCGCCGACGAATATCCCATGTACGACTGGCGCTCGAACAAAGGCTATCCAACCCCCAAGCACCGCGATGCCATCCGCAAATATGGCATCTCCCCCTATCACCGACGTTCGTACAATCTTCTCGGCACAGAGGAACTCTCCCTTAACTTTGCAGATTAAAAGGATTCAAGTTTCGCAAGCTCAACATTTAAGGGGTATAAAGGGCATAAAGGGGAGTGAAAGGGCTGTATTTTTAGAGCACTGAAAGTGCGACAGAACATAGGCAGGGGTGGAACCCCTGCAAAACGGACAGCAACAAATAAAAACCCCGAAGGGGTGACAGAATTCTGTCGTACCTTCGGCACTTAAAAACTTCTGGCATCAGTAGCAGGGGTGTCGTGCTACGCACTTCACACCCTGCCTGTATTCTTAGCGCCCCTTCGGGGCTTTGGTAGTGAAATGCTTCAGGTCATCTCCTATATCATTGCCTTTGCAGTTAGAGAGTGTGTGCATAGAGACTAATGTCCCTTTATGCCCTATCACTCCCCTTTATGCCCTTTATACCCTGTCACTCTTGTTATCGGCAGAGCTTGCAGCCCTCGCACTTGGAGAGCTCACCGCGGAAACGTTTGTCGACGAGGTAGCGCAGGCGGTCGCGAAGGGGTTCGAGCGAAATGGCATCGATGACCTCGGTGACAAAAGCCTGCTGCAGGAGCAGACGGGCTTCGCGCTCGGTGATGCCTCGCTGGCGCATGTAGAAAAGGGCGGCATCGTTGAGCTGGCCTACGGTGGAGCCGTGCGAGCACTTCACGTCGTCGGCATAGATCTCCAGCATGGGCTGAGTGTACATGCGGGCATCGCGTGAAGCACAGAGGTTCTGGTTGCGCATTTCGGAATTGGTCTGCTGGGCACCATGCTCCACGAGCACTCGGCCGGCAAAGGCACCTGTCGACTGGTTGTCGAGGACATACTTGTAGAGTTCGTGGCTGTCGCAGTGAGGCACATGGTGGATGACGAGCGTGTTGTTGTCGACATGCTGTTGTTTGTCGGCAATGACACATCCGCCCAGCCAACACTCGGCACCCTCGCCGCGGAAATGCAGATCGAGGCGGTTGCGGGTTGTGCCGTTGTGCAGGGTGATGACATTGTGGGTGACGTGGCTGTTGTCCTGCTGTTCCACATAGACATTGCTGACACGGACGTTCTTCGCGTGCGTCTCTTCCAGACAATAAAGATTGACTGTAGCACCAGGCATGGCGACGACCTCCGTGACCTGTGTGGTAAGGAAATGGCTGTCATCGGCCGTATGGTCGCAAAACAACAGCGTCACCTCACTACCCTCTTCGGCAACGACAAGTACACGACGATTCACCATGAAAGGCGCATAACCGTTCTCTCCCTTCTCAATAGGCGATTTCAGGACGTTGATGACCTGGATGGCCCTGTCGACGACTACGCCACGGGGCACATAGACGAGAAGTCCGTCTTGCGCCAACACGGTATTCAGACAAGTGACGGCATCGCCGTTGGCGGCCAGTCGGTTGTAATGGTCGGAGAGGAGGGAGGAGAGAGGAGAGTCGGGCTCTGTGAGTTCCTTCAGCGAACCCACGATGACACCCTCAGGAAGGGATGCCTTGGGGAGTGCTCGATCGTAGAAACCGTCGTTGACCACGAAGTATAGTGACGTGGACAGATTCGGCACGTCGCAACGGAAGGCATCGTAGGGGTTTACAGGAATATCGAAGCGATTCAGGTTGAGCCCGTAGTCAGGTTCAAACAACTTGGCAATATCCGTATATTTATAGCGTTCCTCTTTGCGTGACGGGAAGCCCAGCGCCTTGAACTGCTCGAAAGCCTTGTCGCGAGGGGCATTCATCACGGGCGAGGAATGGTCGCAGATCGTCTGGCGACATTGCTCGTACAAATCGATATACTGTTGTTCTGAATTACCCATCGATTTCTGTCTTTATCCAGTCGTAGCCCTTCTCCTGAATCTCCTTTGCCAACTCTGGGCCGGCGGTTTTCACGATACGCCCCTGATAGAGCACGTGGACGACGCTCGGGCGGATCATCTCGAGCAGACGGTCGTAGTGGGTGATGACGATACACGAGGTATCAGGGGTGCGCAGCTTGTTCACACCTTCTGCAACAACACGCATGGCATCGACGTCGAGGCCTGAATCAGTCTCGTCGAGGATGGAGAGCGTGGGCTCAAGCATGGCCATCTGGAAGATTTCGTTGCGTTTCTTCTCACCGCCGCTGAAGCCTTCGTTCACCGAACGCCGCGTGAATTTCGCATCGAGGTCAACGATCTTGCGTTTCTCGTTCATCAGCTTGATGAACTCCGATGCCTTCAATTCGGGCAGTCCTTGGGCCTTGCGCTTCTCGTTGACCGCCGCCTTCAGGAAGTTTGTCATCGACACACCAGGTATCTCCACTGGATACTGGAACGAAAGGAACAATCCCTCATGGGCGCGCTCCTCAGGCTTCATCGCGAGGAGGTTCTTGCCGTTGAACCAGGCCTCGCCCTCGGTAACCTCGTAGAGCGGATTGCCCACAAGGACTGCCGACAATGTAGACTTACCTGAACCGTTTGGGCCCATGATGGCATGGGTTTCGCCATCGCGCACGACAAGGTCGATACCCTTGAGTATTTCTTTGCCGCCAATGCTGGCATGCAGATTACGTACTTCTAACATTCTAAAACTATCAATTATCAACTGTCATTTATCACTGTCATCCTACGGTGCCTTCAAGCGAGACACTGAGTAGTTTCTGGGCTTCGACCGCAAACTCCATCGGCAGTTTGTTGAGCACCTCGCGAGCATAGCCGCCCACGATGAGACCGACAGCCTGTTCGGTGGGGATGCCACGCTGGTTGCAGTAGAAGAGCTGGTCCTCGGAGATTTTCGAAGTGGTGGCCTCATGTTCGAAGATCGCGGTGGGATTGTGAACGTCCATGTAGGGGAAGGTGTGAGCACCGCAATCGCTACCCAACAGCAATGAGTCGCATGAAGAGTAGTTTCGGGCATTGTCGGCTTTCGCTGTGGCTCGCACCAGTCCGCGATAGGAGTTCTGCGAGTGGCCTGCCGAGATGCCTTTCGAGATGATGGTGGAACGGGTGTTGCGTCCCATGTGAATCATCTTCGTTCCTGTGTCTGCCTCCTGGTAGTTATTGGTCACGGCCACCGAATAGAACTCTGCCACAGAATCGTCGCCCCGTAGCACACATGAGGGATATTTCCACGTGATGGCCGATCCCGTCTCGACTTGTGTCCATGAGAGTTTCGAGGCTACACCTCGCAGATCGCCACGCTTCGTTACGAGATTCAACACTCCGCCACGGCCGTGTTCATCGCCGGGATACCAGTTCTGCACGGTGGAGTATTTCACTTCGGCGCGGTCGTTGACGATGATTTCCACGATGGCGGCATGCAGCTGGTTCTCGTCGCGCATGGGTGCCGTGCAACCTTCGAGGTAGCTGACGTAGGAATCGTCGTCGGCCACGATGAGCGTACGCTCAAACTGACCGGTGTTGCGGGCATTGATGCGGAAATACGAACTGAGCTCCATCGGACAGCGCACACCCTTGGGAATATAGACAAACGAGCCGTCGGAGAACACAGCCGAGTTCAATGCAGCGAAGAAATTGTCGCGATACGGCACGACGGTACCCAAGTACTGGCGCACCAAGTCGGGATGTTCCTTGACTGCCTCGCCGATGGAACAGAAGATGATGCCTTTTTCCTGCAGCTGTGCCTTAAAGGTGGTTTTCACCGACACCGAGTCCATGATGGCATCGACGGCCGTGTTTCCGCTCAGCGCCAGCCGTTCCTCAAGGGGAATGCCCAGCTTGTCGAACGTCTTCTCGAGTTCAGGGTCGATAGCCCCCTCCACAGCTCCCCCCGTAGGAGAGGCTTTCTTGGCTGTAGGGTCGGCATAATAGCTGATGGCCTGATAGTCGATGGGCGGCAGCGTGACATGCCCCCATTCGGGTTGTCGCATCGTGAGCCAATGACGGAAAGCCTTCAGGCGAAACTCCAACAGCCAGTCGGGCTCTCCCTTCTTCGCAGAGATGAGCCTGACGACATCCTCGTTCAAACCGACCGGTATGATCTCGGTATGCACGTCAGTAGTGAAGCCAAACTCATATTTCTGTTCAGCTATCTGGCGTACCAGTTCGTTGCCGTCCTCCTGACGATGCTCTTGGTTGTTCGTTTTCTGCATTCGATTAGAGAAAGAGGCTGTGTCATAAATGGGGTGACACAGCCTCGTTGTAAGACAGTAGTAGGAAACTACAGTTTCTGTTCAATCTCGATCTCCGTGAAGGTCTCGATGATATCGCCTTCCAGAATGTCGCCCCAGTTGACGAGTGAGATACCGCACTCGAAGCCGGAGGCCACTTCCTTTACGTCGTCCTTGTAGCGTTTCAGGGCATCAATAGGAGCGGTATGGATTACGATACCATCGCGCACCACGCGGGCCTTGTCCTTGTTGTGCACCTTGCCTTCAGTCACCAGACCACCAGCCACGGTGCCAACCTTCGAAATCTTGAACACCTGCTTCACCTCTACCTGGCCGGTCACTTGTTCCTTGATGACCTTGTCGAGCATACCCACCATCGTCGACTTGATGTCGTCGATAGCGTCGTAGATGATAGAATAGGTGTTGATTTCAACGCCTTCGTGCTCAGCAGCCTTACGGGCCTCAGCCGAAGGACGCACCTGGAAGCCCACGATGATGGCTTTCGATGCGGAGGCAAGCATCACGTCGTTCTCGGAAATCTGACCAACGGCCTTCGAGATGACGTTCACCTGCACCTTCTCGGTCGAAAGTTTAATGAACGAATCGGAGAGGGCCTCGATACTACCGTCGGTGTCACCCTTCACGATGATGTTCAACTCGTGGAACTCACCCAGTGCGATGCGGTGAGAGATGTCGTCGAGACCAAGCGTCTTCGTAGTGCGCAGCGACTGTTCGCGCTGCAGCTGCACACGCTTGTTGGCAATGTCGCGAGCCTCCTGTTCGGATTCAAGCACGTGGAATGTGTCGCCAGCCGTCGGGGCTCCGTTCAGGCCAAGGATGATGCAAGGCTCGGCAGGACGTGCCTCCTGGATGCGCTGGTTACGCTCGTTGAACATAGCCTTGATGCGTCCATAGGCAGTTCCTGCGATGACGTTGTCACCAATCTTCAGCGTACCGTTCGACACGAGCACTGTCGACACATAGCCGCGGCCCTTGTCGAGCGAGCTCTCGATGACGCTACCTGTTCCCTTGCGGTTGGGGTTGGCCTTCAGGTCGAGCATCTCGGCTTCGAGCAGCACCTTTTCAAGAAGGTCCTGAACACCCATGCCTTTCTTGGCTGAGATTTCCTGACACTGATACTTACCGCCCCACTCTTCGACAAGAAGGTTCATCTGAGCTAGATCCTCGCGAATCTTATCGGGGTTGGCGCCTGGCTTATCAATCTTGTTGATGGCGAACACCATCGGAACATTGGCAGCCTGAGCGTGGGCAATAGCCTCCTTCGTGGTGGGCATCACCGAGTCGTCGGCAGCAATGATGATGATGGCGATATCCGTCACCTGAGTACCACGGGCACGCATAGCGGTGAATGCCTCATGACCGGGAGTATCGAGGAACGTGATGCGACGGCCGTCTTCAAGTTTCACGTTGTAGGCACCGATGTGCTGCGTGATACCACCGGCCTCACCGGCGATGACATTCGTCTTGCGGATGTAGTCGAGCAGCGAGGTTTTACCATGATCGACATGACCCATCACGGTGACAATCGGAGCGCGCGGCACAAGGTCGTTCTCGTCGTCCTCTTCCTCGCTGACAGCCTCCTGCACCTCAGCCGACACGTATTCTGTCTTGAAACCGAACTCGTCGGCAACGAGATTGATGGTCTCGGCATCCATTCGCTGATTGATGGACATCATGATTCCAACCGACATCAGCGTTGAGATGACCTGCATCACAGAGATGTTCATCATCGTGGCAAGCTCTGAGACGGTGACGAACTCCGTGAGCTTCAGCACCTTACTCTGTGCCTGCTCGGCGCTCATCTCCTCGTGCAGGCGTTCCTGCACAGCCTCACGCTTCTCCTTACGATACTTGGCACCCTTCTTGTTTTGGCTCTGCTTATTGGTGAGACGTGCCAGCGTCTCTTTCACCTGACGTGCCACATCCTCCTCGTTCACCTCCAGAGGCTTCTGGTTGCGACCGCGGGTCTTCTTTTTCTTGCCAGCCTTCTTGCCAGCCTGATCGGCAGGCTGACTCGACAGCGGCTGCTGGTTGGCTGCGGCATTGATATCAACACGCTCCTTACCGATGCGCACGCGCTTTTTCTTCTCGCGCTGCTCGGCAGCCTTCTCCTCGCGTTCCTTGCGCTTCTCTTCCTTCGACTTCTTCTTCGGACGAGTGCTCTGGTTCAGGGAGTCGAGGTCGATCTTTCCCTGAATCTTCAGCTGCGGGGCGTTGGCAAGCTTCTTGTCTATCTTCAGCTGGAACAACTTCGGCTTCTCTTCCTGCTCCGATGCATTTTCCTCTGCTTCCGTCTCGACTGACGTCGTCTCAACAGAGGCATCGGTATCCTCTTCCATCGGGACATTCAGTTCTGCATCCTCCTTCTCGGGAACAGCAATTTCAGCAGCCTGCTCGACGGGTTTCTCCTCCTTCTGCTTGGACTCTGGGCTGACGGCAGCAGCCTCGACAGTCTTTTCAGGACTTTCCTTTTTCGGCTCTTCGGCTATTGTCACCTTGGCTTTTGCCGCGGGCTTCTCCTCAGCAGCCTTCTTCTCAGAAGCCTTTGCCTCAGAGGGTTTCTTACCCACAGCACCGAGATCGATCTTGCCCAGCGGCTTGAACTGCTGCTGGTTCGATGATTCGAGAAGTCCTTCGGCACGCGTTGCCTTCGGTTGCTCAGCGGGCTTCTTCTCCTTCGGTTTCTTCTGGAAGAGCTTATCGGCCTGTGTGCGAACCTCCTTGTCTTGCTTGAAAGCCTCCACGAGTGCATCGTATTGCGCATCGCTGAGCTTGAAGCTCAGTTCAGGCTTCACCTCACCCAGGTCCTTTTTCTTTTCCAGAAACTCCACTGCCGTCTGGAGTCCGATATTCAGTTCTCTAATTGCTTTATTTAATCGTATGGCCATCTATTTGATTTGCTTTTTGGAATTTCGGATTTACGCTTTACTCAAATTCTGCTCTCAGCACTTCCAGCACTTGGTCGACGGTCTCCTCTTCCAAGTCGGCCTTCTCGGTGAGCATCTCGCGCGGAGCGTTCAGCACAGCCTTTGCGGTGTCGAGGCCGATTGCCTTGATGGAATCAATAATCCACTGGTCGATCTCATCGGCGAACTCGTCGAGATAGATGTCCTCATCGGCTTCGCTATCACCAACCTCGCGGAATACATCGATGGTATATTCGGTGAGCATCGAGGCAAGCTTGATGTTCAAACCGCCGCGGCCAATGGCCAGGCTCACCTCCTCAGGCTTCAGGAACACTTCTGCCTTGTGGTTCTCCTCGTCGATGCTTAGGCTCGAAACCTGAGCGGGACTCAGCGCACGCTGGATGAACAGCTTCGTGTTGGCCGTGTAGTTGATGACGTCGATGTTCTCATTGTTCAACTCGCGCACGATTCCGTGAACGCGGCTACCCTTCACGCCCACGCAGGCTCCTACGGGGTCGATACGGTCGTCGTAGCTCTCGACGGCAATCTTGGCGCGCTCGCCCGGCATGCGGGCAATCTTCTTGATGGAAATCAGACCATCGTTGATTTCGGGCACCTCAGCCTCCAGCAGACGCTGCAGGAACACAGGGCTCGTGCGGCTCAGGATGATCTTCGGATTGTTGTTCTCGTTGGTCACCTGGTGGATGACGGCACGAATGGTCTCGCCCTTGCGATACTGGTCGTTGGGAATCTGCTCGGCTTTCGGCAGGATGAGCTCGTTGTTCTCATCGTCGACCACCAATACCTCACGCTTCCACATCTGATAGACCTCGCCTGAGACAATCTGTCCCACGCGGTCCTTGTACTTGTTGTAGAGCGAGTCGTGCTCCAGCTCCAGAATCTTCGAGGCCAATGTCTGACGAAGGTTCAGGATAGCACGGCGGCCGAACTTCGTGAAGTCCACGCGCTCCGACACTTCCTCATCCACTTCGTAGTCAGGCTCAATCTCCTGGGCTTCGCTCAGCGAAATCTGCTTGTTCTCATCCTCCACCTCACCGTCAGGAACAACGATACGGTTACGATAGATCTCAAAGTCGCCCTTGTCGGGGTTCACAATCACGTCGAAGTTCTCGTCACTGCCGAAAATCTTCGCCAACACGTTGCGGAAGCTTTCTTCCAACACGCTCACTAAGGTGGTACGATCGATGTTCTTCGTCTCCTTGAACTCTTTGAAGGTTTCGATCATGCTCACCGGTTCTTCTTTCTTTGTTGCCATTATTATTTTTTATTATTGTTATATTCCTCAAAATAAATCTGGATTCACGAGAAAAACCAGATTATCTAGAACGTCAAGAAAATCCTATACCTGAAACAGGTACTTGCAGTACTTCACCCCCGACATCTCAAAAGAGTAGTCGGTAGCCTGCAACTCGGGACGCTTTTTGCCTTCAACGCGCACCTTCTCCTCGACCGTCACGACGAACTGCTCGCCATCGACGCTCTTCAAGATGCCCTTCAGCTTCTTGCCGTCAAGCGTCAGCACTTCCACCTCCTTGCCGATGTGGTTCACATACTGCTGTGCCACCTTGAAAGGCTGGCCAAGGCCGGCAGAGCCAACCTCAAGCTCGAAGTCTTCTTCATCGCGGTTCAGACGATCCTCAATGAAGCGACTCAGCTCCACACAGTCCTCAATCCACACGCCGTCGGCATGATCGATTTCAACTACTACGCGATTGTCCTGGCTCACTTCTACATCGACCAGAAAATAGTCCTTACCAGTAAGCCACTCTCCAACAATTTCTTTTACCAGATTCTTGTCAATCATCTTTCTCTATATACTGTTGATAAAACTCGTATCTATTTCAATTTCTCTCTCTTTAAGAAGCAGCGTAAAACGCTATTTACAAACGAATGAGGAGCTCTTCGCGAGCCCCTCATTCCACTGAACGCTGCAAAATTACTACATTTCTATTGAATATCCAAATTTTTTCCCCTTTTTTTCACTAAATAGGGCCAAATAGCTGGGGTTGAGCACCAAAAGAGAGCTGCAAAAGGGGTAAAAGAGCGTGAAAGAAGGAAAAATGCTTTCGTGCTGCGAGAGCAATGTTTTCATGATGCCAGAACAATGTTTTTGTGATGCTAGAGTAATGCTTTGATGATGCTAAAACAATGCTTTTATGATGCTAAAACAATGCTTTGATGATGTTGGAAAAATGCTCTGGTGTGACAAGAGCATAACTCCCGTTCAGTAAATTAACTTAATTTGTGCGGTAAATTAACTTAAATTGCAAAGTAAATTAACTTAATTTGCTGAGTAAAATAACTTAATTTACTGAATAAAATAACTTAATTTATCGAACAAATTAAGTTAATTTACTTTTCCACCTCATTGCTCGAGCATCACCAGAGCATTGAGATCGTCACACGAAAAGCATGCTCTACGCACAACAGAGCATAAAGAAAGACGGGTTGCGAAACCGTTGACGTTTCGCAACCCGTAGCTATTCACATGTTTGTTTGGTCAAACATTATTTCTTCTTGCCATCGCGGAAGAGAAGCGGAGCCATCTCGTAAAGACTGCGACGCCACGTGAGGAACTCGTGGGCGGTGCCTTCCGAGACATAGCCATAGGCATTGAAGCCTGCCTGCTTCAGGCGTTCGGTCGACTCGCGGATGCCATCAGGACGTTCCTTGCTGCCGCAGCTCTGGAAGATCACGCTGGGACGAAGCATGCCCTCGGGGAAGTCGGAGGGTTCATACTGTCCGCCGCTGAGCAGACCATAGGCACCGAACACCTCAGGACGACGCAACGTGATGAGCTTGGTCTCCATGCCACCCATCGAAAGACCGGCCATTGCGCGGTTCTGACGATTGGCGATGGTGAGGAAGTGACTATCGATATAAGGAATGAGTTCGTCGATGAGAACCGTCTCAAACTCCTTTGCCGTGAACTCACGGAGTCCGCCGAAGCTGATGCCGTTGGTCAGGCCATAGGTCATTACGACGATGAACGGACGAATCTTGCCATCAGCGATGAGGTTGTCCATGATGATGTTGGCACGTCCCTGCATGCCCCACGTCGTATCATCCTCACCCCATCCGTGCTGCAGATAGAGCACGGGGAAGCGCTCCTTCTTGTTCTTGCCGTAGGTGGGAGGCGTGTAGACGAAAGCACGGCGCATACCGCTCTCGCCACGATCGTTCTTCACATTGGTGGGGAAGAGCACCTGCTGCAGGTTGCCATGCGGGATATCGGTGCGCAGGGCATAGAACTCCTGGTCGTGGGCGGGAATCTCGATACCGCTCTCCCAACGGGTGGAGCCGAAGTAGTTGTGGGTTCCGGGATCGTTGACGGTGGCTCCGTCGATGGTCAGATGATAGTAGTGGAAGCCCTCGTCCATCGGACCTTCGGTGGTACCTGTCCACACACCGTCCTTATCCTTGTGCAGAACGGTGCCGCCACGACCGCCAAGACCGAGGCTGACGATGACCGACTTAGCGTCGGGAGCATCAATGCGGAAGCGGGCATAGCCCTCGCTGTTCACCTGCGGATACTCCTGTCCCTGCTGGTTGAGCTCGTTGGCAACAAAGTCTTCCTTCGGCTTAGCATTGTCGAGAGCGGGGTCGAAGTTGCGGATAGCACGATAGCAGGCCTTCGGACGGTAGTTCTCGTCGAAGGGCAGCGGGTGGTTGTTCACGCCGAGCCATGAGTCGCGGTCGCCAAGATTCCAGAAGGTCACGTTGTCGATCACGTCCTTATGCTTGCGGAAGATTTTGAAGAGACGGGCATACTGGTCGGTCTGCAGTGTGCTCATGTAGGCGGGCATGGGCTTGGCCTCGCCACGCGAGAACATGAGCTGACCGCCGCTCTCGTTGTTCATACGCAGGTCGAGCTCGGTGATATGAATATGCTTCACCAGTTCCTTGAACTTCGTGATCGTCAGGTCGAGCTGGTCCTCATCGGGGAAGTAGATGTTGTAGTGACCCTGCATACCGATACCGTCGATAGGCACACCGGCGTCCTTCATCTTCTTCACCATGTTGTAGATACGCTCACGCTTGCCGGGATCCACGCAGCTGTAGTCGTTGTAGATGAGCACAGCGTTTGGGTCAGCCTCGCGGGCAAACTGGAAGGCCTTGGCAATGAACTCATCGCCGCAGAGCTGGAAGTGGCGGCTCTGGCGATAGGGGCTCTGCTCACGACCGGGCCAGCCGCGACCGTCGTCGGCCATAGCCTCGTTCACCACGTCCCATGCATAGACGATGTCCTTGTAGCGGTTGACGACAGCGTGGATGTGCTCACGCAAACGTTCGTAGAACACTTCTTTCTTCACGGGATTTCCCTTCTTGTCGGTGAACATCCAGTCGGCAAACTGCGAGTGCCAGCAAAGGCAGTGGCCACGCATCTTGATACCGTTCTCGCGGCAGAAGTTAGCAATCTTGTCGGCTCTCTCCCAGTTCCATACACCCTCCTTAGGATGAATCTCACCTGGCTTCATGTCGTTCTCGGCAGTAACAGAGTTGAACTCTTTCTTGACGAGAGCCATCTGATCAGGGTTCGTGACATT
>JAFZAP010000097.1 GCA_017557185.1 Prevotella sp. | reverse complement strand
AACTGCGCTACATCCCGAGTGCTTTTTGTAAGCGGGTGCAAAGTTACACAGAATTTTTGAATTACGTGCAACTTTTCCGAAGTTTTTTTTCTAAAGGAACTCTGGCAGCTGGTAGAGGCGGTTGCCATTCGAGCCTTTGATGAGTATATAGAATCCCTCCGGCCGCTCCTCGGCGATGGCGGCCTTCACCTCCTCCACATCGTGGAACTTGCGATAGTGGCACTTGATGTCCTTGAACTCGTCGCCAACGAGCCACACCTTGTCGAAACGGCAGCGCTTCAACACTTTCACGATGTGGCCGTGCTCCTCGCGGCTGCTCTCGCCGAGCTCACGCATCTCGCCGATAATCGCCATCTTCGGAGCCACTTGCATCAGGCTGAAGTTGTCGAGTGCCGCCTCCATCGATGTGGGATTGGCGTTATAGGCATCCACGATGAGGTGGTTCCAGGCGGTCTCGGTGAGCTGCGAGCGGTTGTTCTGCGGCACATAGCTCTCCAGCGCATGACAGATCTGCTTGGGTTCAACGGCGAACTGCAGGCCTACGGTAACGGCTGCGAGTACGTTGTCGAGGTTATAGCTGCCGATGAGGTGTGTGTTCACCTCGTACCACAGCTGTTCATCGCCGCGTTCCTCCAGGTCGAGTCCGTTCTCACACCAGCGCAGCCGCAGATAGGGGTCGCAGGCCACGAGCTGTCCCACCACGCATCCTTCGGCATTCGCAGCGTTCTGGCTATAGGGCGCCACCCAAGCCTTGTCGGGAAGAATCGACACCAGGTGCTCGTTGTCGGCATTGATGAAGATCACACTCTCGTCGCGCGTGGCCAGAAAGTCGTACAGTTCTCCCTTCGTTTGTATGACTCCCTTCAGCGAGCCGAAGCCCTGCAGATGAGCCTTGCCCACATTGGTGATGAGACCGCAGGTAGGCTCGGCGGTCTCGGCAAGCGTCTTGATGTCGCCGGGATGGCTGGCACCCATCTCGATGACGGCGATATCGTGTTCCTTTGTCATCCGGAAGAGCGTCTTCGGCACGCCCACGTCGTTGTTGAAGTTGCCCTCTGTGGCCATTACGTTATACTTCTCGCTGAGCACCGCGCGGATAAGTTCCTTCGTGGTGGTCTTGCCGTTGGTGCCGGTGATGCCGATCACGGGAATCTGGAACTGGCGCCGATGCTCGCGAGCCAGGTCCTTGAAAGCCTGCAGGGTGTCGGGCACGAGAAGCAGACGGCCCTCCATCACCAGTTGCGGATTGCCGATGGCCACCTGCTCGTCGTCGACAACGGCCAGCGAACAACCCTTCTCAAGTGCCTGCACGGCAAACAGGTTGCCGTCGAAGGTTTCGCCTTTCAAGGCAAAGAAGATGCTACCTTCGGGACAGTCGCGGCTGTCGGTTGTGATGACGGGGTGCTCCTTATAGAAAGCATATAGTTCTTTGATATCCATATTGTTGCGTTTTATTTCTGAGCAATTATTCCTGTGCAAAGATACAACTTTCCTTCGAGATTTCTACCCCTTTTTAACTTTTTTACTTTTTTACAACTGAAAAACGCTGAAATAATATGTAACTAGCGACCTAAATGAACTCCCCTCGACCCCAAGTGCTCCTGTCTCGCTGCCTCGATTATCGTCCAGACTCCCTGTTTCCTATGCTTTCGTTAGCGTGGAGCAGGCATCCCGTGTGGCTATCTCAATGCTCTCATTTGTCTAGAGCATTGACCCTATTCAGTAAATTAACTTAATTTGTGCAGTAAATTAAGTTAATTTATTAAGTAAAATAAGTTAATTTACCGAGTAAAATAAGTTAATTTACCGAGTAAAATAAGTTAATTTACCGATCAAATTAAGTTAATTTACTGATTAAAACAAGTTGATTTACTTTTTAATCTCAATTAATTCATAAAATCAGGTCATTGCTCTGGGGTCACTAAGACATGCTTTTAGCTAGTCGGAAGGCATGCTCCCGATGCATAAAAAGCGTGCTCCAGCACTTCGTTTTTTTGTGTCTGTCGCTACTTTTTCGATGAAAACATTTGGCGGTCGTGTCGTTTTTTTGTAATTTTACCAGCTGTTAGTGGGTAATGAGGTATGGAGAACTTTGCAGCAATCGACTTCGAGACGGCCAACAACGAGCGGACGAGCGTTTGTTCGGTGGGGGTAGTCGTAGTGCGGAACGGCGAGATTGTCGATACGTTCTATTCGCTCATCCAGCCCGAGCCGAACTATTATTACTATTGGAACACGCGCGTGCACGGACTCACCCGCGAAGATACCGAGGAGGCACCGGTGTTTCCGGAGGTGTGGGCGCAGATAGAGCCGCTCATAGAGGGTCTGCCGCTGGTGGCGCACAACAAGGCTTTCGACGAGAATTGCTTGAAGGCGGTGTTCCGCTGCTATCAGATGGACTACCCCGACTACAAGTTCTATTGCACTTGTGTCGCCTCGCGCCGCCGGCTGCCGATGTTGCCAAACCATCAGTTGCACACCGTCGCCGAAGCCTGCGGCTACCACCTGGAACATCATCACCACGCACTTGCCGACGCTGAGGCCTGCGCGAGGATTGCCATGAAGATATTATAACCAAATAGAGAAACAATAGGGATTTCCCTATAGCATTTTAGGGATAAATATTTTCCAGCAAGAGAAAGTCTTTATACTTTTGCAAACAAATATAAGTTGTTATCCAACTAACCTCTTTTTTTACATTATTTATTTTTCTATACAATATGATGAAACGAGATATTGCTATATCCCTTATGCTGTTATTGTCGTCAGTCTGTCATGCTCAGACGAATGACGGGAATCGCTTGAAATCTATTGAGCCGAGTAGTCGGCTGCAGCAGTTCATGGTAAACGTGGAGAACTTCGCCAATAGCTATCCGCAAGAGAAGGTTTACCTGCACCTTGACAATACCGGATACTTCATGGAGGAACGGATATGGTTCAAGGCCTACGTCATACGCGATAAGAGCCTGAAGCACTCTGAACTGAGCAAGGTGCTCTATGTGGAACTGATCAATCCCTCTGGTGAAGTTGTCAAGTCGGAGAAATTGAAGATTGTCAATGGCGAGGCCGATGGCTTCATCGACCTGAATCATCTGCTCGTGAGCGGTTTCTACGAAATCCGTGCCTATACCAGCTATATGCTGAACTGGGGTACGACGGCTATGTTCTCCCGTGTGCTTCCCGTTTTGGAAAAGCCAAACACCGACGGCGACTACGAAGACCGCCGCATGGACGAATTCGGTGCCCGCAACCGCCTGCCTGACTTCCGTGAGAAAGAACAGGAGGGGAACAAGAAGATGAATGTGGCGTTCTATCCCGAGGGCGGCCATTTTGTCACTGGTTTGGAAAATCGTGTCGCCTTTGCCGTCACCGACGAAGACGGGGCTCACTTTGAGACGGAAGGCTATCTGGAAATGAATGGTCGCCGTATTTGTGGAGTGAACACGATGCGCGAGGGTCGTGGAGTGTTCTCCTGCACTCCGGGCGCACAAAGATTAACACTTCACCTGACTGATAAGAAAGGTAAGGAGCAGACTTTCCGACTGCCAGATGCAGAGCCAGAGGGGTGTGTTATCTGTGCGGAGACCATTGAGGACGATATCATTACTGTCGACCTCCTTGCCTCGCCGCAATACCGCCGGCAGAAGATGGGGCTCTTGGCTATGCACAACGGTCAAATCAAGCGTTTCGACGAGATGGCCAACATCGACCTGGGACGTCGGATAGAGATCAGGAAGTTAGCGTTGGGTAACGGAGTGAGCCAGCTGGCACTCATCGACACTCTGGGCAACATCCTGGCAAGCAGGATGGTGTTTGTCTGCAAGAATACTGGCGTCGGGAAAATCAATGTGCAGCTGCAGAATGAATACTTGAAGCCCTACGGCAAGATTTCCCTCACGGCACAGGCGGCTCCCGGCAGCCATTTCTCGCTGGCTGTGCGTGACTACCATACGCAGGTGGACGGTTGGCAAGCCGACCTTGCCTCGTGGCTCCTGCTGTCGTCAGACCTGAAGGGATATATAGAGAATGCGAATTATTACGTGGAAGCCGACGACGAGGAGCATCGCCGAGCTGCCGACCTGCTGATGATGGTGCAGGGATGGCAGCGCTACAACCTTTCGCGGATGGGCAGCGGGGAGTCGTTCAAACTGGTTCATCCACTTGAGCGTTCTATGTTCTTCGAGGGAGCCATCAGTAGGAAAAAGAAGATAGGCAGCGAAGGTGTTGACGGTGTAAGCCTATGGGCGACCTATGTGACCGACCGCAACAATCCGACCGACTCTATTGTTTATGAGGATATGTACCTGACCGACGGCAGCGGGCACTTCCAGTTCAAGGCTCCCGATTTCTACGGAGAGCGCGATGTCGTGATGCGACCTGAAAAGGACGAGAAACTTCTTCAATTCAACTTCCGCTTCAATCGCGGCTATGAACCTAGCACCCGCCACATCTTCAAGAACGAACTGCTGCCGATACCCATCGACACTCCCCGCGTGTGGAACGACTGGCGTGACCCTGACACGTTGCTTTCCCTCGGCAGACGTGAGTTCATGCTCAGCCAGGTCAATGTCAGAGCCAAGTACAAGTTCAACCAAGAGCGCTACTGGCTCAATGAGCAGAATGCGTTCAACAGATCGAGCATCTATTATGACTGTGCAAAGGAATACGAGAAGTTGCGCGACAAAGGCGATAAGTTCGTAGACTTCCTGAAATGGTTAGAGAAGCGTAACCCCTACTTCAGCGGAAACTGGCCGCATGAGGAGGAAGATCTCCGCAAACTCTCAGCAAGCCGCTCCCATCGGGTTGTATATCCCCGAGATGGAATGTCGTATAAGCGGCGACCTGTGGTGTGGATTGTCAACAACATGTTCAACTGCATCACCTATGCGCCAGCCAACATGTCGGACAACAGTATCATGTCAGGCCTCTCGGGATATGCAACGCTTCCCGACGAATTGGGAAAAGTCAAGTCGGTGTATATCTCGGAGGAGAATGATGCATGGAAGCGGTTTGTCACTATTCCCGCCCTAGAAGGAATGAATGCGGCAACGGTGTTTGTCTATCGTAGAAGTGGCGGCAGCCTGTGGGAGTCACTGCGTAAAGGCATCCGTGCTATTACGCTGCAGGGCTTTCAGATTCCAGAAACCTTCAAGAGCCCCAACTACAGGGTGATACCCAGTATTCCCGACTTCCGCCGCACACTCTATTGGAATCCGAATGTGAAGACCAACGAGAAGGGCTTGGCTGACATCGTTTTCTATAACAACCGCGACTGCCGGCAGCTTGTCATCTCTGCCGAGGGTTTTACAAAGGAAGGACTGCCTATCGTGTACTGATGGGTAAAATGCTTTTTGTCTTGTTATGTCTTCAAATTGCACTATCTTTGACCCGTCGAAGATAGTGCATCTCTCTATATAAAAACCCTGCTTTATCGCCGCCTCTTATCAAAGGGCTCAAAATGTTCTGCTCTCGATTTTTCGCATCTTTGACCTTCGGTCGAAGATAGGCTGCATCTCGGAAATGAAAATAAACCGTAATTTATTTTGCATTTCGCTCGATTTGCACTATCTTTGCAGTCAGTATGGAATACTACATCAATGTGAGGGGTGCGCTGATGAGTCTGGCAGAGCCAGTGGTGATGGGCATCCTGAACTGTACGCCCGACTCTTTCTATGCCGGTAGCCGCAAGCAAACCGAGCGTGAGATAGCCGAGCGGGCACAGCAGATTATTGCTGAGGGCGGCCGTATCATCGACGTGGGAGCCTACTCAACACGACCTGGTCACGAGGAGGTGAGCGAAGACGAGGAGATGCGTCGCCTGCAGGAAGCTCTGCTGGTGGTGCGGCACGAAGTCCCCGATGCCGTCGTGAGTGTCGACACATTCCGTCCGCTGGTGGCTCGCCGCTGTGTGGAAGAGTGGGGGGCCGACATCATCAACGATGTAAGGCAGACCCTCCCCCCTGCCCCTCCCTATAGGGCGGGGAGTGATTACTCTTCACAACCACAAAGGCATACTACTCCCCGCCCTATAGGGAGGGGCAGGGGGGAAGGTCTCAGCATGTTTCATGTGGTGGCTGAGCTCGGTGTTCCGTATATCCTGATGTCGCAGCTGCCTACGGTGGAGGCGATGCTCAAGGAGTGGGCCGACGATGTGGTGCAGTTGCGGTCGCTGGGAGCGAAGGACATCATCCTCGACCCGGGCTTCGGCTTCGGTAAGACGCAGGAGGAGAACTTCGTCGTGCTCTCACAGATGGAGAAGCTACAGGTCATGCAGTTGCCGCTACTTGCAGGACTTTCGCGCAAGAGAATGGTCTGGCGCACGTTGGAAGGCACTCCCGACAGCGCTCTGAACGGCACGACGGTTCTCAACACCGTTGCCCTGCAGAAGGGTGCAAGCATCCTGCGCGTCCACGACGTAAGGGAGGCCTGCGAATGTGTAAGGCTCCTCGCCAAACTTTAAACTATCAACTGTCAACTATCAACTAAAAGACAATGCCTTTCGACTTCGGAATAAAAGATATCATCGACATCCTGCTGGTAGCCATGATGCTCTACTACATCTACCGGCTGATGAAAGAGAGCCGTTCGCTGAACGTGTTCATAGGCATCATGTTGTTCGTGGTCATCTGGCTGTTCGTCAGTCAGGTGCTCGAGATGCGACTGATGGGTTCCATTCTCGACAAGTTGGTCAGCGTGGGTGTCATCGCACTCATCGTGTTGTTCCAGGAGGAGATTCGCAAGTTCCTCTATACGCTCGGTACCCAGCAGCGTTTCCGTACGCTCCTGCGCTACTTCAAGAACAAGGACAAGGAGCCTGAGGAGGACAAGGAAACCATCATGCCGATTGTGATGGCGTGTATGAATATGGCGCGCCAGAAGGTGGGTGCTCTCATCGTGGTGGAGCGCGGCATTGCGCTTAACGACATCGTGGAGACGGGCGACAAGATTGATGCTGCCATCAACCAGCGACTCATCGAGAATATCTTCTTCAAGAACTCTCCGCTGCACGACGGCGCAATGGTGATCTCGAATAAGCGCATCAAGGCGGCAGGCTGCATTCTGCCTGTGAGTCATAACCTCGACATCCCGAAGGAACTGGGACTGCGCCACCGTGCCGGTCTGGGCATCTCACAGGCTTCGGATGCCATCGCCATCATCGTGAGTGAGGAGACGGGCCGTATCTCGGTAGCCAACAAGGGTGAGTTCCGCTTGCGCCTGTCGGCCGAAGAGCTCGAGGCTGTGCTGGCAAAGGAGATGTAGTAAATTGATAATGAATAATTGAAAATTGATAATTAAAATTCAAGTACTATGGATCTATTACAACAAATCGTGGCACGTGCGAAAGCCAACAAGCAGCGCATCGTGCTTCCTGAGGCCGAAGAAGAGCGCACCCTGCGCGCTGCCGACCGAGTATTGGCCGACGATCTGGCCAACATCATTCTCATTGGTAACCCCGAGAGCATCAAGGCTGATGCCGAGAAGTATGGATTGCAGAACATCGACAAGGCAACCATTATCGACCCGTTGAACAATCCGCGTAGCGAGGAATATGCCCAACTGTTGGCTGAACTGCGCAAGAAGAAGGGCATGACCATTGAGGAAGCCCGTGAGTTGGTGAAGAATCCGCTCTACCTGGGTTGCATGATCATCAAGACCGAAGGTGCCGACGGACAGATATCGGGTGCTCTCTCGACAACGGGTGAAACCCTGCGTCCCGCCCTGCAGATTATCAAGTGTGCCCCCGGTATCACCTGCGTCAGCGGCGCGATGCTGCTCATCACAAAGCAGCCGCAGTATGGTGAGAACGGCGTGGTTGTAGTTGGTGATGTCGCTGTGACACCTATGCCCGATGCCAACCAGCTTGCTCAGATTGCCGTCTGCACAGCTCAGACCGCCAAGTCGGTGGCTGGCTTCGACGATCCGCGTGTGGCTATGCTGAGCTTCTCGACGAAGGGAAGTGCCAAGCACGAGGTGGTTGATAAGGTGTTGGAGGCAACACAGATGGCTCACGAGATGGCTCCTGAGCTGAAGCTCGACGGCGAGTTGCAGGCCGATGCAGCCCTTGTGCCTTCGGTGGGTGCAAAGAAGGCCCCCGGCAGCGACATCGCAGGCAAGGCCAACGTGCTCGTGTTCCCGAATCTTGAGGTGGGCAACATCGGCTATAAGCTCGTGCAGCGCCTCGGCGACGCCATCGCCATCGGTCCTATCCTGCAGGGTATCGCCCGTCCGGTGAACGACCTGTCGCGCGGCTGCTCGGTCGACGACATCTACTACATGGTCGCCATCACCGCCTGCCAGGCTCAATCACGCTGATCAGCGTGATTGAATGAAAAGTGAAAAGTGAAAAATCCCGTGGCCATGTATGAGAACGAGAATTCTATTCTGATGGAAAAGTCACAAGCTTTTGCCTTGCGAGTTGCCACGATGGCTGAATATTTAACCGACAATCGGAATACAATCTTTCGGTCTATATATGAACAGGTTCTTAGGTCAGGAACGTCGGTCATGGCAAACGTCAGTGAGTCACAATTCGCTCATTCGCCAGCTGATTTCATTTCAAAACTTCAGATTGCCCTTAAAGAGGCAAGTGAAACGAGAGGTTGGTTGCGCTTATTGCACAGCAAAAATATCATCACAGATAAGGAGTATGATAGTATGTTGGCTGATTGTTCAGAATTAGTGGCGATTCTCGTTGCATCAATAAACACAGCAAAAAGAAATAATAATTTATGAAGAATGAAATAGTGAGAAGGAATGGCACTTTGATTGTTCACTTTTCACTTTTCATTTTTCACTTTAAAATTTGAATGAAATGAAAATTTTAGTACTGAATTGCGGTAGTAGTTCCATTAAGTATAAACTTTACAACATGGACGACGAGTCTGTGTTGGCACAGGGCGGCGTTGAGCGCATCGGCCTCGACAACTCATTCCTGAAACTCACCTTGCCCAACGGCGAGAAGAAAATCCTCATGCACGACATGCCTGATCATAAGGAAGGCGTGAACTTCGTGTTCCAACAGTTGCTCAGCGAGGAGTATGGCGCTATCAAGAGCCTCGATGAGATTGATGCTGTCGGCCATCGCATCGTGCAGGGTGGCGACCTCTTCGAGAAGAGTTGCCTTGTCAACGAAGGTGTGGAAGCCGGTATCGAGAGTCTCTGCGACCTCGCTCCTGTTCATAATGCCGGACACCTGAAAGGTATCCGTGCCGTTGACCACCTCATGCCCGAGGTCCCGCAGGTCACCGTGTTCGACAATGCCTTCCACAGCACGATGCCCGCTCATGCTTTCCTTTATGCCGTTCCCTACGAGCTCTACGAGAAGTACCATGTGCGCCGCTATGGTTTCCACGGCACCAGCCATCGCTATGTCTCGCATCGTGTGGCCGAGCTGATGGGCAAGGACATTAAGGACCTGAAGATTATCACCTGCCACATCGGTAACGGAGCCTCTGTCGCCGCCATCAAGGACGGTAAGGTCATCGACACCTCCATGGGTCTCACCCCGCTGGCAGGTGTGATGATGGGTAGCCGTTCGGGCGATATCGATGCCTCGGCTGTGACCTATATCATGGACAAACTGAAACTGCAGCCGCAGGAGATGGCTGACTTCCTGAATAAGAAGTCGGGCGTGCTTGGCATCACGGGTATCTCGAGCGACATGCGCGATATCGAGGAGGCCGCCCAGAAGGGCAACGAGCGTGCTCAGCTCGCCCTGCGCATGTACAACTATCGCATCAAGAAGTACATCGGTTCCTACGCTGCTGCTATGGGTGGCGTCGATGTAATCGTATGGACCGCCGGTGTTGGCGAGAACCAGATTTCCACTCGCCTCGAGGCTTGCTCTGGTCTGGAGTTCCTCGGTGTGAAGATGGATGCCGAGGCCAACAACTGCCGCGGCGAGGAGAAACTCATCTCAGCTCCCGATTCGAAGGTGCAGGTATGGGTGGTTCCCACCGACGAGGAAATCGTTATCGCCCGTGATACGATGGAGCTGGTAAAGCAGCAGTAAATAGTCTCCACGACGGTCAATCCATATCCCTGCATACCCACCCCACGTAGGGTGGGTCTTTTTTTCCCCTTAGGGAGGTTAAAAAAGCGGAGGCTTCCCGTCTTATTTATATGGAAATGCCAGAAAACAACCAACCAATAAAACTGGAACAACTCTATAGACTCTATCACGAAGAGATGTGCCAGTTGGCTGATAGCATCCTTCACGATGCAGAAGAAGCGAGGGATGTTGTCGGAGAGGTGTTTACACGTATCGCCGAGCAGCCGCCGCAGGTAGATGCAGAGAAGTGGCAGAGCTATCTGCTCACGGCGGTACGCAATCGCTGTCGTGACATTATGGCTCACCGCAGGGTTGAACAAAAAGCTATGGAGACATTTTCCTACGATGCTGAATACGAGGATGATGCCAAGCCTGTACAGACACACGAAGCTGTTGACATGTTTCAATATGTTGAGCGTGAACTGTCACCACGTACGCATCAGGTTTTCGTTATGCGTTTCGAGGAAAACAAGAGCTACCGTGAGATATCGCAAAAGTTAGGTATCAGCATTCCGGCAGTCTACAAACATGTGTTACTGGCTCGTCGCAAAATCACTGCCCGCTTCGTGGGAATCTTTGTGTTACTGCTTGCAGTAGTGGTGGTAGTAGCTATTGGGGTGCGCCGTCTTACCCACTGGCAGCCGTCGGCAGAGCCTGATGTTCAATCGTCGGTACAGGTAAACCCTGAGATTGACAATGGCGGGAAAAAGCCAACAATAATTACCTTCGAGAATGCCACGCTTAGTGAGATTGTGAACCAGATAGCAGTCTACCATCATGTAAAGGCCAACTTCCACAAAGCCGAAGTATCCCGTCTGCGGCTTTATTTCCAGTGGAACCAGCATGAGTCTCTTTCTGAAACCCTCGATGCTCTAAACCGTTTTGAGCGTTTCAGTATCAAGCAGGCCGACGACGGAACACTTATCGTTGAATAGAACCTCTGTAATTATTGTCCTGTCACTATGAAAAGGCTCCGATTACTCATGAGAAAGAAGAAACTCCTTTTGCTGATTGTCCTGCAGCTATCGCCCCTCGTGGCATGGTCTCAGAATATCAGCCATGAGTTTCGTGACGTTTCACTTGCCGAGGCATTGGTGATAATCGATAAAATGAGCGATGAATGGCAGGTGAGTTTCATCTACGATGATCTGGAAGACTATCGTGTGACTTGCACAGTTAGCGACAAGAGTGTACCTGAGGCAATTCATGCCTTGATAGGCTTTTATCCCATGCGCATGGAGATAGGCGAAGGGCGAATATTCGTAGAATGTACGCAGCGTCACCCCTATAAGCTTATGGGCCGCTTGGTCGACAGCAACGGCTCACCAGTAACTTATGCCAACATTGTGCTACATAGCACTGCAGACTCAACACGGATTACGAGCGGCGTAAGCAATCAAAATGGAAGATTCACGATACCCTGCACCGAGCAACGGGCCCTTGTTCGCATTAGCCACGTAGGCTTTACCACATTGGTGCGGCAGATGGAGCTAAAAGATGTCGGCACATTATACTTGGAGACCGAGACACGTCAGTTGCAGACAGTGGACGTAGAACAACTGCCGGAATCATTGCCGATCTATGAAAACAACTACAACCGCTATGCCAGTGAAGTACGCAGGCGCGTTTGGTCGATGCCACTACCGTCCTTTCAGCAAACCTCCGCTCCCGAGGAGCTGGCCGATAGTGGAGCGGTGATATTGGCGAAGTATGCCGAGTTTAACATCCTGAATCAGAACAGTGGCTGGCCTTTAGCCAGTATGTTTGGACTATTGGGTGCCGTTGGCTCGGCTATTGCCTACAAAAACAATCCATCTAGTTCCGAACTATGTCGTGTCAGAGTGCTGCTCAATGACCAGAAAAGTGTAGAGCGATGGTCGTCGCTGGCAGGTTATCAGTCACGCATGCACCTCTGGGAAGTTGGCCGTTCGGTGGTGGGCATCAGGATTGTGAGTTCTGACGGCAGCATTCGCGAGGTGAATGTCGACGATGTAGTGATTGCCATCATGCAACAAAAGTCGTGGGTGCCACGTTTCCAACCATTCTCCATTACGGGTCTACAGGTAGGTGACATCCTCGATGTGTTCTATTTCAATGAAGAGGTGCTCGACGAATTGCGGTCAGGGTTCTACACGGTAGATTTTGCTGACGACGAGCCTACACTTGACATTATCTATCGTGTGGCGACAGCGTCGACATATCATACCGACTTCGAATCGCAGCACACACTATTGACGAGGCGAGGTTACGATCGGCATGGTAACCGTCTATATGTCCTTCATGAATCGTTTGCCGATGGACAGCCTGACAAAGAGTTGCGAAGTCTGCATATCAATTATTGGCGTGGCAAGCATGACAAAAAGAGAAAAAGTGCGGAAGGGCAATAATAAATAACCTGGAAATGTTGTTATAATAAATAATAAAAAAAAGTTATGAAAACGATGATTAAAATGATAGGTCTGATGTGCCTGTCGGGCTTCATCTTTGCAGGATGTACCCCCAAAATAGTTACTCACATATACAACGAACGCTTACCGCTGCCTGTCGACTCCGTTCACATCTTCCTGCCTGGCGAGCGAGTGCCGGCATCGGCTATTGTCGTGGGTGATGTGGCCGTGAAAGACCGCGGCACCACCACGAAGTGTAACTTCGACTATGTTGTTCAACTGGGCAAGGAGACCACTGCAAAAAACGGCGGCAATGCTCTGCAAATAGCCGAGCACCGTCTACCCTCGACAAAAAGCACATGCCATCAGATTTTTGGAAATATGCTTTACATGACACCAGACGAGATGTATTCAACCATGATCGACACGCTGTCGTTCCTCTCTTCCGGTGAAACTTTTGGTGCACAGGTTGCCTATGCTGAGCGGATCAATAACCCTAGGAACGTCGTGAAACTGAGTGCAGGACCCTCGCGCATCACGTCGAAGGTGTATTCAGAGTATGGCACAGTACACAAGAAGATGGGCATTGACGTCATGCTGAGCTATGAGCGCATCGGCAAACGCAGCTTCGGTTTCGGATTCACCACAGCATACAACCGCACCACCTATGGCGGCATGAGCGACCAGACTTTCTTCTACATCGGACCCGATCTCGTCATCAGCCGTGTGACAACGAAAAAATGGCGCTGGGATATGGGTATCGGCATGGGCTATACAGCCTATAACGAGGTGGGAGGCAACAGCGGAGGTGGCGTTGGCTTTCTCTCGCGGCTGGGTGTGGAATATATCTTTAGTGAACATTTCGCATTAGGCTTCGATTGGAACATGCTGACACGCACTTTCTCTGCTCCCGAAGGCTACTATCTGGAGAAAAATGAGCGATACGGCTTCGACAGCATGAGTCTTACGGCTGGTATGCGATTCTATTTCTAATAATCAAATCGTAAGGAACACGATGAAGAACAAGTTCAAAACAATGGTCTGCTGCATGGTTGGACTCCTCGTGGTTCTGCCGATAAAGGCAGATGAGGTTGTCAAAGGCGATACTCTTATCACTGACACCCTCATCACTGATACTACACGAAACGAATGGCTGCAGCGATACCTCGAACAGGTGTTCGGGAAACGACCAGACCCTGTAACTACGCAAAAAGATGCAAAAAAGCGCAAAGACGAACTGCACGTGCTAAAGGTCAGCGGCGGTGTCAGCCTAATCACTTCTGATCTGCAAGTGGGCGACCACGTCTATGAACTTTTCCCGGGATTGGAGTACATGGTAGAGTATGAAAACATCTTCGACAAAGGCAGGGGCAGAGGCCGTGGCGTAGGTTTCATCTTCAAGGGAAGCCAGTATCGGGACGGCTACCTCCGCTTCAACCTCTATCACTTCGGCCTGAACCACGTGTGGTGTAACATGCCCTCGTCGAGTTGTTGGCGCTGGGAAGTGGCTCTCGGTGGCGGAGCCAGCTACCTGCATGACAAAAGCGACTTTTCAAGCTACTATTATTATGGCGACGATTCCAAATTCGGCTTGGGTGTCCTGCTGAAGGGCGGCATAGAAAACCGACTGAGTAAGCATGTGGGATTAGGTCTGGAGACCAATACCATCTACCACATCTTCTTCGACAGCAATACAAAACCCGCCGACAAACCCATTAACGGAATCGTCACCACCGACCTGATGTTGGGTCTGCGCTTCTATTTCTGATATAATAGCATAAACTTGGTTTGGCATTGGTATAGCACAGTAGTCGTGTTGTATCAATGTCTTTTATTTGTCGATAGGTTCAGCAAAAAAATGCCTTTTTGTTTTGTGTTGTCTTCGATTTGCACTATCTTTGCACTGATAAACTAAATACAGGTATGAAAAGGATCGTTACTTTCGGAGAGATATTGCTGCGTTGGTCGAAGAACGGACGTCAGCGGCTGAAGCAAGGCTCGGAATGGACGGGCAAGTTCGGAGGCTCGGAGGCTAATGTGGCTGTATCGTTGGCCATGTTGGGCAACAAGGTCGGCTATGTGTCGCGTGTGCCGCAGAACGAGGTGGGGCAGGCCTGTCTGAACGAACTGCGCTACTACGGCATCGACACGAGCGATGTGGTACGTGGCGGTGACAGGTTGGGTACCTACTACTTCGAGGCTGCTGCCGGACTGCGCCGCTCGCAGGTCGTTTACGACCGTCGTGGTTCGTCGTTCTACTCTGCTGCTCCGGGCATGTTCCCTTGGCGTGACATCTTCAGCCGCACCGACATCTTCCACTGTTCGGGCATCACCTGTGCCGTTTCGCAGTCGGCTACCGAAGCAACCTTCGAGGCTGTGCGCACGGCGAAAGACATGGGGCTGCGCATCACCTGCGATATCAACTACCGCAAGAACCTTTGGCGCTATGAAGGTGCCGATGCCCACAAGACGCTGAACGCCCTGATGCAGTACAGCGATTACATCTTCGGCGATCAGGACGAGTGGGAGGTGGCAACGGGAGTTCCGCAAGTGCCAATGGACCATATGATGGCCGACACCGAGCTCGACATGGATGCCTACCGCCGCTACTTCGACGAGATGCACCGCCAGTTCCCGAACTGTGGCGAGATGATGCTTGGCCTGCGCAACCAGATCACCTCCACCCACCACACGCTGACGGCTCTGATGTGGTATCATGGTGAGATTTATCAGGCACACATCTACGACATCTATCCCATTGTAGACCCCGTGGGTGTGGGTGATGCCTTCGTGGCTGCCTATGTGCATGCTGCAGAGAAATGGAAAGGCGACCCGCAGCACGGCCTTGATTTCTCTGTTGCCGCTGCTCAACTGAAGAACTCAGTTGCTGGTGACTTCAACTTGGTGACAGAGGAGGAAATCCTGCAGCAAATCCATCACCCTTTGTGCCTTACACGCTGCGGAGCAGCATTGAACTTTGAGCCTTGAACGGCCGAAGGCCAATAGTCTATAGGTAATAGTGAATAGGTTATAGGTGATAGGTTATAGGTTATAGGTTATGAAAACTATCAACTATCAATTGTTAACTATCAACTATCAAGAAGTTGTCCAATAGTAAATTACCATACCTCTTCCCCCTGCTGCTCCTCGGTAGCCTACTGTTTGGCTCCTGCCTGAGAGAACCCAGCTATCCACGGCTACTCGTCGAGGCCGACTCCGCTATGCGCTGGGGACACTACGATGAGGCCGACAGCCTGCTAAATGCTTACAATAAAGCGAAAGATCATGAGAACTTATCCACCCACCGCTATCACCAGCTGTTACTGCTCGAATCGAAGTTCTTACGTGGAAACTCTTCCATTGACGATCTGCTCCTTGTTGACAGTCTGATTGATTATTACAAACGGTTGTCACCAGAGAAACACGCCAAGACCCTCGCCATAATGGGTGACATCTATTATGTTAGTTTCGACTTTCCCTCAGCATTAAAATCATTTCTCAAAGCTGAGGAAGAGGCAGAACGAACAGGAGAACTATGGCTAGAAGGAATCGTCTGTAAAGAAGAAGGAGACATCTATCTCTATCAACAATTGTTGGATAAAATGGAAATATATTATCGTAAGAGTTATAATCTGGCAAATAATACTCTTGACTCATTAAGGCTTGTTCATGCAGCTATCCGAATGGGTAAAACGACAACTTATCAACAAAAGGCAGATAGTTCCATCTATTATTACAAACAAGCTATATCATTAGGAGAAGGCATAGAACAAGCCGCTCCCACAGTCTGCTGGGCAAAGGAACTATTGGCTGACATATATTTACAAATTGAAGATTTCGATAATGCCGCAGCTATTATGTCCCGAGATTCCACGAATTACGTTAATTGGGGATATTGGCATTATCAACAACACTATAATGACTCAGCTTTATACTATTTTAAAAAATCTATAGAAAAACTGTCTATGGATGGCAAGGTGGAAGTATTACGTCTGCTTGCAGAATTAGAAGAAAAACGAGGCAATACTACCCAATCATTGGCTTATACTAAGAAAAGAACAGAAATCGAAGACTCCATCAAAGCCCAGTCGCAGGTTGCTGCAACCCTACAAGCTGAAGCACAACACAAACTGAACACAATACAGGCACAACTTGATGAATCGAAAGCGAAAGAACAAATCGCCTTAGTCATTATTGCCGTTGCTATTGTTATAGTTCTCCTTGCAGTTTTCTTTACTTGGAAGCAATGGAAACTCAAGAAAGCTACAAAAGATGCCGAAGTAGCCCATGAACGTTTGTTGCGGCAGGAAGAAGAACGTCGCCACCAACTGAGCAGAGCCAAGATTCAAGAAAACGATAAGGAGATAATAAGATTAGGCGAAGAACTGAAAAAAGCTCAGCAAGTGAATGACACATTGCTTGCCAAGAGACTGAAATTGGATGCAGAAGAGCTTATGTCTGAAAATGAGAATATCAAATCGGCAATCAACCGACGTACGTTTATGTTAGAGAAGTTGGAGAATTCTACACTCTATCATAGAATCAGACTCAATGCCGGAAAAGAAAAGTTCCATTTGACAGATGAAGAGTGGCAGACCCTGGCAACAGATATTGATAATGCCTATGATAACTTTACGGGTCGCTTATTAGCTCTGGCTAATCTGGATGATGTGGAAATGAAGGTCTGTTACCTCATCAAACTGGAGGTTCCGCCTTCTGCCATAGCTACGATGGTCTTTCAAAGTAGGGGTGCCATAACCATGAAACGAAGAAGAATGCACGAAAAACTTCTTCACATTGAGAAAGGAAATCCCAAGCTATTCGATGACTTCATTTTGAATTTCTGATTTCGTTCGCTTTATTATATTGCTGATAATTCACAAACTGTTCACAAATGCATAGCATAAACAGTTTGTGAATTATTATTTAATAGCCTTTTTCATTATCGCTTTACCTTTGCAACCAGTAATCGCGATTCACAAAATGTCAAACAAAAAACCAAAATCAAAAAGAAAAAGACTAAAATAATTATCGTTGCAGCAATGCTAGCAGTAGCATCGCTCGCTTTAGGGAAAGAGTATCATCTTATTGTAAAACCTTCCTCGGGCAAGCCTCCTGGATTTGGTGGTAATACAGAGATTTTTATTGGTGTTGGTTTCCAGCGCGACACCATCACTGTCCTCCCTGCAGAAGACATCACAGAGATTCAGATTTCCATCAAAACTCTTGACGGCGAAGTGCTCCAAAGCGAAACAATTCCCTTCAATGTTACAGAGGGCTTCAACTTCATCACCCCTCACATGCCTGAAGGCTTTCTCTTGGAAATCATGGACAACAACGGAGTGGTGTACACAGGAAGCGAAGAGGAATAATTATAGCAACTACAAATACAAACCATAATGTCCCTTTAATATTATTATTTTATTATTATGAAAAAAATTATCTTATTTATTATTAGTACATGTCTTATCGCATGTTCTACAGATTCTGAGAGTTTTAATCAAACGAAATCCGATGGTTTTTCAAAAAGCGATTTCTGCACTATATACTCATTTCAGAATTGGGTTGATAGCATTTCTGCTACTATGACACAAAAAACGCGTAGTTCTAATCTCTTTTCTGAAGAATACGAACTATCAGATGAAGAACTAATAGCCTACAGTGAAATCATGAATAGAATTGGTGAAGAATTCTTTAACCGCTTTAACGAAATTGGTATTATTGATGATTCTTTGAAACAAATGTGCCCAGCAAGTGAGAAAGGGGTATACGCAATGATAGGGCTTGAATTGTCAAATATAATTGCACGGAATACTGAAGTAAATCAGGTTGATTACCCATATACGAACAATTTAGGAAGCGAGCATTTAGATTATGCTTTAAACCAAGATGATTATCTTCTGATAGAATGGAAACCTAATACTATGTGGGCTTGCTTTTCCAGTTTTTTAGGAATTGATGTCTATTCCTTATTTAAAGGTGCAGTCATGGATCTCGGTTTCAATTCCGCTCAGAAATTAATTTCAAAGAGGGCTCTTAAGAATGTTATAAAGAAAATGGGTGAATTGTTAATTACTCGTTTTGGGGCATATTTAACTGTAGGAGAAGTTGGATTGTTGTTTATGATGGGAGAGATTATGTATTGCTATCTTAAGAATTACAACAATCTACAAGCCTCTTATAATGATGTTTGTTATGAAAGCGGGCAATAAGTGATGGTCTTTGTCGTTATAAATAAACACATAAATACACACTAATGAGCAGGAAAGGTATTGAAGAAGATAGAGAAATGATCAACTTGCGGGCAAAACAAGGAATAGGAATAGTTGTTTTCCTAACTATTTGGGATTTTCTTGAGTTTATTCTGAAAGGAATCAAAATCCACGATTTATTGTGGGTAGTGTCTGTTTTGTTGTATACCCTACCCTTGTTGCTCATCTCCCGAAAAAGGAAAATCGGCATTCCTCTTTTTTTTATGGTCAATGCAGTTCAGATAGGATTGCAATCATATGTCTGTCTGAGTATCGATGATCAGACTCCGTTCCCTTTTTTCAGGTTACTTTGCTCTGTTGCCTTGATCCTTCTGGCTCTTGAGCGGTGTTTTTTCAAATCTAACGGGAGTACTATCTGGAAGGATGTCAAGCATTGGAAGTGGTAAAAAGTATGACTGTTAATCCGTTTTGCAAATATGAAAACAAAAATGATGATTTCACTGTTGGCTCTCTCATTGTTTGCTAACATAGAATTGAAGGCCCAGGAGAGCCTGCCCGTTAAGAGATTTGAAATCGAGGCGAAGGCGGGGGCGACCTTCCCTGTCGATAAGTTTGTGGGAAGCAAGAGACTGGGGCCGCAATTAGGCTTGGAAGGCAGATGGAATTTTGATAAGCCATTTGATGTGGGATTAGAAGTATATGTGGGGAGTGCCGTTCGTGATTATGAGCACCATACGCTGAGTAACCGCATCTTCTCGTTCCTGTCGATATTTGGTGATTACAATTTCAACCGCGGAAACCAGGCGGCACTCTTTGTCGGCCTTGGCCTTGGCGAAGTGCAGTGCAACATCATTCAGGGAAACAAGGGTGACGAAGGAATGTCGTTCATGGTGGTGCCACGTGTGGGTGTCGAACTATGGAACCATCTCAGGTTGACTGCCGATTTGCGATTGGCAAGAAAAGGATATAATACTATTGGCATCAGCATTGGCTATGCTTTTGGGGGAGGAAGAAAATGAAAAAAAGAGAACGACTCCTATATGCATGCCTTTTCGTCGCTTTGGCTGCGGTCGTCCCAACTATTTGCTATCTTGCAGGATGGTTAGATAAAAAAGAAAGTCTTGTTACTTTTCTTTCATCCCTAATAGCTGTATTCTTAGTGGATAAATGGATAAGCAAGCCACGCAAAGATAAAAGAGATTAGAACCTTTATTGATTGGAACTTATATATCGAATGTACAAATGTCGTGATCATGAAACTCATCTGATGCATGCTGCGGTATGGCCAGTAGTGGCAATCGTCTTGACACTCTTAGGGTCGGTGGCATGGGGAATCGTCAACTGGGGCAATCTGCCCAGTCCACAAGAGTCAGCAACAGCCTTTGGTGTCTTGCTGGGTATAGGCTGGCTGATCATCCTCTGGCAGTGGTGGACGGATGTCTATATCGATGAAGATATGGACTGAGGATGCTAAAACATTAACTTCCGTTAACTCTCTGATAATGGGCATTTCTGAACAATTATCAGAATTGCCCATTATATTTGGACACTGCGCAACCCGGAAGACCTGCACCCGCTGCACCCACTGCACCGGTGCAGCAGGTGCAGTGCGCTCGACCCGAAGGGGCGCTTGCGTAATAAATGGAGCAAGAATAGAGAAAAAGACATACGGAACAAACGTGACATAAGTTTTTTGCGGCGTATAGCGGAGAAAGAACAGTGCGAAGCACATTGAACTTTTTGAACGTGACGAAGTCACAATTGAACCTTTTGCGCTCGACCGTAGGGAGAAAAGGTAGACCCTGTTTTGGGTGAGAACTCTATGAGTTTTGCCTCAAAACTCTATGCTTTACGAGTGAAAACTCATAGCTTTACGGCGGTCACCGATATGCGGTGATGCCGCTACTGTCTTTGCGGTAGTGAGCACACCGCATAGTGGTAGAAGCGTTACCACATAGCGGTAACGGCATTACCAGCATGCGATAGCAATTTTGGTAAAAAGACACGGTGTAGTCGGTGCAGCGGGTGCAGGTCTTCTGGGTTACACAGTGTCCAAATATAATACACTTTTGTGATATTTGTGTAAAAACAGGCGGAATCGGAATGTTAATGGGTATTAAAAAACGAACGTTTTCGTTAAGCCAGAAGGGCAGAGTGAAATTTGCTTCGACTCTGCCTTGGCGAGAAAAGGTGCATGAAAATGAACGTTTTCGTTAAGCCAGAAGGGCAGAGTGAAGTTTGCTTCGACTCTGCCTTGGCGAGAAAAGGTGCATGAAAATGAACGTTT
>JAFZAP010000096.1 GCA_017557185.1 Prevotella sp. | reverse complement strand
GTATGGGTGGAGGCGATGATGGGCTTCGAAAATGGGTAGTACTACAGGATCATCGAATACGGTCCCTTGCGCTGTGTAATGAATTAATCCCATTTCTCTTGCTGCATCCTCAGTGTTTTTGAACAATTCGCGAATGATGGCAAGGTCGGCAGTTCCACCATAGCAGGTGGTTCCATGATAACCTTTATCTGTCTTATATTCGTTTTCGGGTGAAGTAGATGGAGCGGTAATGAGTTCCTTGGGATTTTTCGGATTTTCTACGAGCCAGTCGAGCATGAACTCGGATGCTCCTTTCAACAATGGCCAAGCGGTATTGCTTAAGAAGTTTTTGTCTTGCGTGAAAGCGTAATGATCCCAGAGGTTCTGCGTAAGCCACGCCAGTCCCATGTTCCAGTTACTCCACTCGGGACTCTCGTTTTTTGTACCTACGGGGTTGGTCATCGCCCAAATGTCGCTATTGTGGCTGGAGCAGAAGCCGCGATTAATGCCGTAGTAGTTGCGGGCGGAATAGCGACCATTTTCAGCAAGAGCTTTCATAAATCCCCACAGGGGCTCGGTCATCTCCGAGAGATTCGCCACTTCAGCAGGCCAGTAGTTCTCCTCGAGGTTGATGTTCACGGTATAATTGCCGTGCCAAGGTGCGCGCAGGTGCGGATTCCATAGTCCCTGCAAGTTGGCAGGTACGCTGGGTGTGCGTGATGAGCCGATGAGAAGATAACGCCCGTACTGCATGTAGAGGGTTTCCAAATAGGCGGCCTCTCCGTTTTCTTTCGAAGCGGGATAAGAATCGTTATAGTTTTTGAGCAATTGGTCAGTAGGGATTCTCAGCTCTTTGGGTGTCTCCGCTTTCCTATCATAAGCAACGCCTAGATGTAGTTTTACTCGGTCATAGAACTGCTGATAATCCTTCACGTGCCGACTAAGCACGTCGTCGAACTTACAATTCACGGTGTGCCAGGCATCGTCGGTCGCCTTTTCTATATACGGAGCGCCCTCTCGTACGGGATGCTTATCGTAACCGTTGAAAGACGTTCGGTTCACGATGTAAATTGTCAGTTCACGGGCATTGCGAACGATGAGCGAAGAGTCGGTCTGCTGAAGCAATGCGCCCTCGTTGGCCACTGCCCGCACGATCGTACAGAAATGCATTTGCTCCTGCGGGTCGCCCACTGCATGACCCGTCATCATCAGTTGTCCGGTGGAACCATTGGCAGGAGACACCTTCACGTGGTGAGGGACCAGAGAACCCAACAGCAGTTCTTCGCCCAACGTTCCTCCAGTCGCTTGTAGACGGATGGCAATAGTCTGATCCGGATAACTCACCAGATATTCCTTGCGCACCAACGTTGCGCCTCGCCGATACTGGCTCATAGTAATAGCGCTATCAAGCGACAATTGGCGGTAGTAGTCGCTCCAAGGATCGGTGTTGAGCGAGCGTAGCCGCAGCGTGCCCAGTGGCATGTAGTCGCTGCTGTTCGGACCTTGTATGTTGAGCTGCAGTGAGTCGGCTGTGCGATAGTCCTCGCGCCAAAGCGCCTCACGAATCTTTGGCAGCCACTTGTGTGCCTCGCTGTCCATCTCACGATCATAAGGGCCACCCGTCCAGAATGTGATGTCGTTCAGTTGAATGACATCCTCATCAGGATTGCCATACACAAGCGCTCCCAATCTGCCGTTACCGATGGGCAGCGACTCCTCGAAATATTTAGCTGGCTGGTCATACCACAGTCGCATGGGTAGCTGTCGGGTATCCTGTGCCACGGCATTAATGGCAAGACCACAAAGGGCCATCGATAAAAACAGTAACTTCCTCATATTCATTTGCTTTTATTGTTTATTCTGCCTACAAAGATAATGAAAACCGAGCGCAATACAAAATAAAAACGATTTATTTTTCTTGTAAAATAAAAAACGCACGGAAGCTGTCGTATAGACTTCCGTGCGCTAAGTATGAGATGCTTTTATTATGCGTCGATGTTGGCATAGGTGGCGTTGGCCTCGATGAACTCGCGGCGAGGCTCCACGTCGTCTCCCATGAGCATGGAGAAGATTTCATCGGCCTCGGCGGCATTCTCGATGGTCACCTGCTTCAAAAGACGATTGGTGGGATCCATTGTCGTTTCCCAGAGTTGCTCGGGATTCATCTCACCAAGACCTTTGTAACGCTGGGTATGCAGAGCAGAGCTGTTTTCGTCGCCAGCCACATACTTGTCGATGAAGGCTTGGCGCTGCTGCTCGGTGTAACAGTACTCGCTGACTTTCTTGTACGTGCACTTGTAAAGTGGAGGAGTGGCGATGTAGAGGTGTCCACCCTGGATGACCTGCGGCATGAAGCGGTAGAAGAGCGTCATGATGAGGGTGTCGATGTGCGAGCCATCGACGTCGGCGTCGGTCATGATGATGATCTTGTCGTAGCGCAGTTTGTCGATGTTGGCCTCACGGTCGCCTTCGCCATCTACTCCAAAGCGCACGCCGATTGACTGGATGATGTTCATCACCGACTCAGCTTCGAACACTCGGTGCCACTGCACTTTCTCCACATTCAGAATCTTACCGCGCAGAGGCAGGATGGCTTGGAAGTGGCGGTCGCGACCTTGCTTAGCCGAACCACCAGCCGAGTCACCCTCGACGAGAAAGATCTCGCACTCCTTCGGGTCTTTGTTCGAGCAGTCGGCGAGTTTGCCTGGCAGTCCGCCACCGCTCATCGGGTTCTTGCGTTGCACGCTCTCGCGGGCCTTGCGGGCTGCGATACGAGCGGTAGCGGCAAGCACCACCTTCTCGCAGATCTGCTTGGCCTCCTTCGGATGCTCCTCGAGATAGTAGGAGAGAGCCTCACCGACAGCTTGCTGTACAGCTCCCGTCACCTCGCTGTTACCCAGCTTGGTCTTGGTCTGACCCTCAAACTGTGGCTCGGCGACCTTCACGGAGATCACAGCGGTTAGTCCTTCACGGAAGTCCTCGCCTGCGATCTCGATCTTAGCCTTCTCAATCTGCTTCGAGATTTGCGGCTCTTGGTCGGCGTATGACTTCAGGGTACGTGTCAGCGCCATGCGGAAACCTGTGAGGTGTGTACCGCCCTCGATGGTATTGATGTTATTGACGTAGGAGTGGATGTTCTCGCTGTAGTCGGTGTTGTACATGATGGCTACTTCGATGGGGATGCCCTGCTTCTCGGTCTTCAGATAGATAACATCGTCGACGAGGTGCGTGCGGTGGCGGTCGATGTAACGCACGAACTCCTTCAGACCGTCCTTCGCATGGAAGGTCTCCTCGCGTGTCTTTCCCTCTTCATCCTTGCGGAGGTCGATGAGGTGAATGGTGATGCCGGCATTCAGATAGGCCAGCTCACGCATGCGGCGTGCGATGATATCCCACTGATACGTGGTGGTCGTGAAGATGCTGGGATCGGGCCAGAACTGCTGGCGCGTACCAGTCTTGTCAGTGTCGCCTACGATCTTCACGTCGTATAGCGGCTTACCCTTCTCGTATTCCTGCTGGTAGACGTGGCCGTTGCGATAGACCTGCGAGATCATATGGGCCGACAGTGCGTTGACACACGACACACCGACGCCATGCAAACCGCCAGAGACCTTATAGGAGCCCTTGTCGAACTTACCTCCTGCATGGAGCACGGTCATCACGACCTCGAGTGCCGACTTATGCATCTTCTCGTGTTCGTCGACAGGAATGCCTCGGCCATCGTCCTGTACGGTGATGGAGTTATCTTCGTTGATTGTTACTTCGATATTCTTGCAATAGCCAGCCATTGCTTCGTCGATGGAGTTATCGACGGTTTCGTTTACCAGGTGGTGGAGTCCTTTTTCACTGATGTCGCCAATGTACATGGCGGGGCGCTTGCGTACGGCTTCAAGGCCTTCAAGCACCTGAATGTTGCTCGCTGAATAGTTGCTTGCGATGTTCTGATTTTCTGCCATTTCTGATTTCTCTTATAATAACGTGCAAAGATACTAAATATCTTTGACATGGCGAAATCTTTTCACTTAAAAAAACACAAAGAAAACGGATATTTTTAAGAAAATTCTTCTGAATGGCTCCTAAATCATAAAGTATCGAAAAAACGGGTAAAAAATGTGCGAAAGTCAGCCGTTTTTTCGTATATTTGCAGCAGTAGTTTCGAAAAAAGAAAGCAGATGAACAAAGTGCGAATCACAGCTCTTCGTCAAACCGTCTACCCGGACTTGATGGCGAAGTATGAGAACCCGATAGAGCATACTTGCGACGTAACGGAGGGACAGCAGTGGGTTTCTGTTGACGGTCAATGTCCAAAGGGGATGTGCCCTGCAGCCTGGTACTCCATGCGCGAATATGTGGAGTCGTTGGCCAGGGGCGAAGGGAATTTCTACGACGGATGGATGAAGAACCCCCTGAGTGCCATGATTAGCTGTAACGACGGGTTCCGGCCATTCAGTTTTTATATTGAGGTAATTGAAGAGTAAAGAATTAAGGAGCCTATGAGAAAGATGACCGAGTCGCGACAAATCTGGTCGGCGAGCCAACTAATGGCATATATTCAGGAGATTGGCTTCCTGCCGTTGTTGGATAGCGGCATTTGGGGCTATTCGGCAGAGGAGGTCGTGGACGATGAATGCCGCTATGTAGTGTTCTCTGACGGAGGTTGGGACTGGCCACTATGGAAGTGGAAGGGACCGATCGTGCAAGAGGGCAACTGCGTTTATGGGAAATTCTTCGCGTGCAAGGCGGGATTCGTCAGCCTCGATTGGTGGCCCGACTTCTGCAACTATCGTCGGAGCAAGCATCCTGCGCCGGAAGAGGGGAGCATCGAAGAGGCCATCCTCCTGACGCTCCAGGAACATGGCAGCCTGATTACACGTGAACTGCGTGCTGCCTGCGGCTTCAATGGCCCAAAGATGCGAAGTAGGTTTGACAGCTATATTACACGCCTTCAGATGGCTTGCCGTATCATCACCGAGGATTTTGTCTATCCCCAAGACCGTCACGGAAAGGAATATGGATGGGGTTGGTCGCTGCTTACTACGCCCGAACAACTTCTCGGCCGCGATGCCTGCCACTGTGAGCGGTCGCCAGAGAAATCCTATCAGCGGCTGCTGGCTCATTTCCAGCAGATACTACCTGATGCTTCACAGAAGCAGATAGAGAGACTAATAGGATAGTGCGTAGACAAGATAAATTGTATCGAAGATAAATAGAAAAGAGGATGTGCCAATTTTGACACATCCTCTTTCTATTCTTTCGTCAATCGAAGATTCTGGTATTAGCCCAGCTTCTTGATATGGAGACACAGACTAGACTTCAGGTTGGCAGCCTTGTTCTTGTGGATGATGTTAGTCTTTGCCAACTTGTCAAGCATCTTCTGCACAGCAGGATACATCTTCACAGCCTCTTCCTTGTCGGTTGTGGCGCGGAGTTTGCGAACTGCATTGCGCATGGTCTTTGCGTAGTAACGGTTGTGCTCGTTGCGAGTCTTTGTCTGACGGATTCTCTTCAGAGATGATTTGTGATTTGCCATTTGTTTTTAAAAATTTAATGATTGATGTTTGAACATTTCCGGAAGCCTATGGGTCTTGCGCTTTTGAGGGCTGCCCTGGGCGGACTCCTTGATAAAAATCCTCCGACACCCCTTCCCAGCGCGTTCGCTGGTAGCGCATCGCTGCGCAGATGACGGATTCCTGTGTTGGTAGTCCCTAGGAGAGTCGAACTCCTCTTTAGAGAATGAAAATCTCTCGTCCTAACCGATAGACGAAGGGACCCTGCATTTTATTTGCGGGTGCAAAGGTACATCTTTTTTACTAATTGTCCAAATTTTCCATAAAAAATTTTCTTTAAATGGAGAAAAATTAGTAATTTTGGCGTGTTATGCTGACAAGTAGCAAAGCCATTGTGCTCAATTCACTGAAATATGGTGAGCAACAGCTCATCGTTGACATGCTCACCGAGGAGCTCGGGCGAGTGTCGTTCATCTGTCGGATTCCGAAGACGCAGAAGGGGAAGCTGAAGAAACAACTCTTCCAGCCGCTGAGTCTGCTCGACGTGGTGTTCGACTATCGTCAGAATGTGCGCTTGCAGCATATCCGCGACATCCGTCTGACGCAGCCATTCGCTAGCATTCCTTTTGATGCGGGGAAACTATCAATCGCGTTGTTCCTTGCCGAATTCCTCACTTATGCGACGCGCGACGAACAGCAAAACGCTGCTTTGTTCAACTATGTCGTCAACAGCGTGAGTTGGCTCGATGGCCAGGCAGGATCATTCGCGAATTTTCATCTGGTTTTCATGATGAGGCTATCGCGCTTCATCGGTTTCTTCCCCAATCTGGAAGACTATCGCGAAGGTGCTGTCTTCGACATGCGCAGTGGTGAATTTGCCTATTCGGCACCCCTTCATGGCGACTACATCAATGCTGATGAGGCCGCCCGTATCGGGTTACTCATGCGTATGAACTATGAGACGATGCACCTCTTCCACATGACTCGCGAAGAGCGCAACCGCTGTGTTGAACTGATGCTTGCCTACTACAAGCTCCACGTACCTAACTTCCCTGAACTCAGGTCGCTGGCCGTGCTGCAGGAGTTGTTTGCAAAGTAGCTCATCTTCCCAGCCAAGCCTCTGGATTCAGTTTCGAGGTACCTTTGCGGAGCTGGAACTGCAGAATGTTGTCTGGGCCTACTACGCCGATGGTCTGTCGCGGTGAAAGCTTCTGGCCTTTCGTGACGTTGATGGAGCGTAGGTTACAATACACGGAGAAATAGGCACCGTGTCGCACGATGACCACCCAGATTCCTGCATACTGATAGACCGCGCTGACCTCACCATCGTAGATGCAGCGTGCCTGACAACCACTGGAACCTTGTATGTTGATGCCCTTGTTGTCGAGCACGATGTTCTTCAGGCCTTCCACGTTGTATTGACCGAAATGACTCACGATGCGATATGAGCCAGTAATGGGCATCGGCAGACGGCCCTTGTTCAGTTCCAGTCCACCGCTCACCATACGATCCACCTTGCTCATCGTGGTGCTTTCCTCACTTTCCTTCTTCGCTTCGTCAATCTCTTTCTTGCTACGGTCGGCATCGGCCTTTGCCTTACGCTCTGCAGCCATGCGGTTCGCCTCGGCCTCACGGGCCAGTTGGTTGGCACGTTCCTTCTGGCGGGCATCTTCCGATTTCTCGGCAGCCCTGGCGGCAGCCTTCGCTTCAGCCTCGCGCTTCTTCGCCTCGGCGATGCGACGTTCGTTCTCCCTGGCGGCAGCCTCGGCAGCGGCACGCTTGCGGGCCAGCTCTTCCTCTCGTTTCTTCTTCGCAGCAGCCTCGGCGGCAGCCTTCTTCTTGGCTTCAGCCTCAGCACGTAGGCGGGCTTTCTCCACTTCGATGGCGATCAAACGATCGATCTGTGCATTCAGGGCGGCGTCCTTCTGCTTCTGCTGAGTGATGATACCTTGGATTGTCTTCTGCTGTTTCTGCAGCGAACTTACCACCTTCTGTTGTTCCTCCTGCTGACCCTGCAGAGCCTGCCGTTCCTTTTTGTCCTTGTTCAGCAAGGCGTTCTTCTGCCCTTTCAGGTTCTCCAGCTGTTGCTTCTTCTCTTCCACCTGCTGCTGCTTCACCTTTACGGCCTCGCCCTGAGCACGCTGGTAGGAGCTGTATTGTCTCACGAAACGCATACGGCGGAACATCTGGGCGAAGTTATCGGCCGAGAAGACGAACATCATCTTGTCCTGCACATTGCGGTGACGCGATAGATACTGCATCGACTTCACGAACTTCTGCTTGCGGTCGTTGAGCTGTTCTTCAAGCGTTGACAGCTGGGCCTTCAGAATATCGATGTCGCCGTCCAATCCGTTGATGTCTTTTTGGATGCCATCGATGCTGCGCTGTCGCTCGTCGATGGCGCTGTTCAGCACGATGAGATTCTGCAGACGCTGCTTCACGTCGGCTTGATTGGCCTTCAGAGCCTGCTCCTGCTGGCGGATCTGCTTCTGAATCTGTTGGCGCTGGCTCTGCAGATTCTTGATGTTAGCGTTCGTGTAAGTCTGCTGATTGGTATTCTGCTTGGTCGTTGTTGCCGGTTTCTTGGCCGTAGTCGTTTTCTTCGTTGCAGTCTGTTTCGTCGTCGTCTTTTTCTGCGTAGTAGCGGGTTTACGCTGCGTGGTGGCCGGTTTCTTCGCAGCCGTACTCTTGTTCTGAGCACCACAAGGCAGCGCGATGGCCACAGCCAGCACGCACGTCAGCAATATGTTCAGTACCTTTCTCATCGTGGGCGTTAAACTCAGAATTTCAGAAGCTTTCCGAGGATGTCGGTAGGCTCCACCTTTTTATATTTATTAGACACAACGGTCTTAGCATCCCAGTCGCTCTTGTCCTTCACCTCATTCATGTCGATGTTCACCTTCACCGTCTTCAGCTGATTGCTCGAGGAGGTCGAGAACTGGAAGTTCTGATGGGCAGGGAATTGCTTCGTGCCCAGCGTCTTGAAGTCGGAGTACATCCAGAGCAGCGACGACGCTCCGCTCTTGGCGCTGGCATAGTTGACGTTTGTCATCACAATCTGTCCTTTGGCAGACGTGGTCCAGTTATAAGTCATATTGCCGTTGGTGAGTTTCACGTTTGTGCCGCTGACGCTGAACTTCGGGAAGTCGCCCTCGCCCACGCTCTTCTGACCGGGCACGAGCAGTTCGTTCCAGAACAGCGCCTGCAGGCTATAGAAGTTCAGTCCGTTGTTCTTCAGGAAGTCCAACTGGTTGTAGTCGGCCTCTATGTATTCTTTGTGCATGCGGTCTACGATGAGCACGCGACCGGGTGAGAATTCCACGCGCCCCACCTCTGTGCCGAGAAGCGGGATGAACAGCTGCAGACGTATCACCTCGTCGCGGCGCATGTGCACCGATCCAGGTACGGTGACATCCTTCGAGCCCATAGTGATATTGAACGTCATGTCGCCCACCACGTTCTTGGCATATACCTGGTTATCGAGCACCTTCTTCAAGTAGACGGCCGCCTGTGTGGCAGCGGCGTCGGTTGACCGTGTCGACGGCGTCTGCGTTCCTGTCTGGGTAGGCGTCGTGGCCTGTGTCTGCGTCGGCGTATTGTCAACCACAGCTTTCTTTGATGCACACGATGCCAGCAGCATTGCCAGTCCCATCGTGGCCATTGTTATGTGCAGTTTCTTCATGTTCGTTGTCGTTTGTTAGTCGTTGATGTATTTTCGTTTTTGTATCTTCTGCATCAGGATGTCCTGACGGTCTTCGGTATAGAGCAGGGCCTGCTGCCATAGCTCAACTGCGCGCTCGATGTCGCCAGTCATCGCATAGATGTCGCCACCGTGTTCCAATACGACAGCGCTGGGCTGCGGGTTGTCGTCGGTTTCCTCTTCGATATCGTCCATGTCTATGGAATCAGCAGCGACGGTGTCGGTAGCCACCGTATCGGTCTTTGCCAACTCAATGGTCAGCGCCTGGTCGATGTAGATCTTCGCTTCGGCATAGCGTTCCTGGCGGAACAGGATCCAAGCGTATGTATCCAGGTTGTTGGTATTCTTCGGCTCTGCCTTTACCGTCTTGTAGCTCATCTGCTCAGCCCGCTCCAAGTCTTCGCCCCTTACGGCCAGGAAGTAAGCATAGTTGTTCAGGCACGACAGGTGATCGGGTTTCCACTGCAGACAACTGTCGTAAGCGGCAAACGCTTCAAGGTCGCGATCCTTCTGATGCAGGATGTCGCCCATGAAATAGTAGAAGTCCGCTACTATATCTGGTTTACTCTGAGCGTTGATCTGGCTCACGCCGCGCTGGAAGGTCTCCAGAGCCTCTGTACGCTTGTTCTGCTGGTAGTAGGCCAGTCCCTCGTAGTAGTAGAACACCATCTCGTCGGGGTTATACAGCGTACCGTCGTGACAGATGCTGATCACTCCGTCCCAGTCCGTCTTCCGCAGGTAGCTGCCTAATAGCTGTGTGCGGGCGCCAACGTTCTCAGGTGCGATCGTCAGCAGTTTCCTGATGGCGACGTTGATGCTGTCCTCTGGCATCTCCTTCAGACTCATATACGCCACCTTCATCTCTGCCATATCCGAATCCTTCGGGTTCACGATCAGCATCTCATCGAACATCCGCAGAATCTCCGTACTATCGCCGTGAGCCTCTTCATTTTCCTGAATAGCCTGTCGCATCATCACGCTCTTATTCTCCGACGACGCTTTTGGGCTAAGGATGATGTCCCGCATGATCTGTCGGGCAAGCGAGTCCTGGCCTGTGGCACGATAGTAGTCGTACATCGACGACTGTGCATAGGCGTTCTCAGGCTCTTCGCGCAGGGCTGTGGTGAACAGCTTGTGGGCTTCCTTCTGCTTGTCGTTCTGCATCAGCCAGTTGCCCATCATCACACGATAGTTCACGTCGCTGGGATGCTCGTCCGACAGCGACTTCAGCTCACGCCATGCAGCCTTCTTGTCGCCCATCATCTCGTAGACGCGCATCTTCGACAGTGTGATCTCCTCGCGCCGGCCCTCAATGTCTTCGATACGGTTGATGGCGCGAAGCATGCCGCGATAGTCCTTGTCCTGTTGATACAGCTGTAAGAGAATCTGCAACACATCGGTGCGACGACGCTTGTTGCTGGCCAGCTGTTCGTAGACATCCTTCGCCTGAGCATAGTCGCGCACACTGAGGAAGTACTGCCCTAGTCGCTCCTGATAGAAGTCGTTGTCGGGGTTCAGCGCCGATGCCCGTTCCAGACAGATTCTTGCCAGCGAGTCTTTTTCGAATTCACTCTGGTACATTGACATATAGTACCAGACTTCAGCCGCCTGCGGGTTGATGTCGAGGCAGTGGCTGAGCAGGTCGAAGGCAGCATCGTAGTTCCCGGCATTCTGTTGCCGCATCGCCTCCAGGAAGAAGTATTGGTAGCGGAGAGAATCGGAGGGTTCAAGCCCGCCTCCTCTCATAGTGACGATGGGAGCAGAAGCCTTGTTGCTCTTTTGCTTTGTTGCCTTGCTGCCTTTCTTGAAAGCATTGTCGCTGTTCGGCAGAGATGCAGACAGACCGCCAGTGATGCCGCCGATGAGGGCGGGGCCAAGCACGGCGCCACACGAACTGAATGCCGCCATCATCACGAAAGCAGCAACCACGTTCCATATCCTACATCTCAATCTCTTCATAAGCCTTTGAGCCTCACTTCACCCCCGTATGTCCGTAGCCGCCTGCTCCACGTTCCGTCTCGTCGAGTTCGGCCACTTCGATGAAATCGGCGGTTTCGTGGCGTGCGATAATCATCTGCGCAACGCGCTCACCGTCGTTGATGACAAAGTCCTCCTGCGACAGGTTCACCAGCAACACGCCCACCTCGCCGCGATAGTCGGCATCGATGGTGCCGGGCGCGTTCAACACGGTGATGCCCTTCTTCAATGCCAGTCCGCTACGCGGTCTCACCTGAGCCTCGTAGCCTTCGGGCAGAGCGATAAACAATCCTGTAGGCACCAGACAGCGTTCGAGAGGTTTCAGCACTATGCTTTCTGTGAGGTTTGCACGAAGATCCATGCCTGCGCTTTGGGGCGTGGCATATTGTGGCAAGGGTTGATGTCCCTTGTTAATGACTTTGATTTTTACCATATCACTTTCAAATTTCTTGCAAAGGTACAAAAAAGTTGAGAGTTGAGGGTTGCGAGTTCAGAGTTTTTTTCAGGTAGACAAGCCTACTTTAATTTCTTTAACAGAAAAACTGGAAACTTGAAACTAAAAAGTAGAAACTTATTCGTAACTTCTATGTTGCTCTCGTTGACTTCGTCTTCAAATGTCACGACTCAGCCATTCGAACAAGTTTGATGGCCCTCGCTGCTCCATTTGATCGGAAAAGCTCAAATACATTTGGTTTTTCGCTCACTTATTCGTAACTTTGCACCGATGAATTGGCAACAACTTATTTCCAACAAGCGGCTCGGACAGGAATACAGGCATTCCGAGCGGCATGACGACCGGTCGGAGTTCAAACGCGACTACGACCGACTTATCTTCTCGGCTCCGTTCCGCCGACTGCAGAACAAGACACAGGTGTTCCCGCTGCCCGGCAGCATTTTCGTTCATAACCGCCTCACTCATTCGCTGGAGGTGGCAAGTGTGGGTATGTCGCTCGGCAACGACGTGGTGCGACAGCTCATACTGCGTTACCCCGACCTGCAAGGCAAACTCATCGAGGAGGCCGGCACCATCGTGGCAGCAGCCTGCCTGGCCCACGATATGGGCAATCCGCCGTTCGGCCATTCGGGCGAGAAAGCCATCCAGACCTATTTCTCCGAAGGGCCCGGACAGCAACTGGAGCCATCGGTGTCGCCTGAGTTCTGGTCGGATATCACCCACTTCGAGGGAAACGCCTACGCCTTCCGCCTGCTCACCCACAGCTTCCTCGGACGCCGCAAGGGTGGTTTCGTGATGACCTACTCCACGCTGGCCAGCATTGTGAAATATCCCTATTCATCGACTTTGGCAGGAAAAGACGGTCGTAAGGACAAGTTCGGCTTCTTTGCATCTGAAGCCGATTCCTTCTGCCGCATCGCCGAAGAGCTTGGAATACCCGCCTCCCCGCGGGAAGGAAAGGAGGGGGCTGCCTTTGCTCGCTATCCTCTTGTCTACCTTGTCGAGGCTGCCGACGACATCTGTTACGAGATCATGGACATCGAGGATGCCCACAAGTTGAAGCTGCTCACCTATGATGAGACGGAGCGGCTGCTACTCGGATTCTTCGATGAAATGGGCAAAAAACGCATTCTGCAACGCCTCGATGATGAACAGGTCACCGACCTGAACGAGCGAGTGGTGTATATGCGTGCCTGTGTCATCAATCTGTTGGAACACGTCTGCGTCGATGTATTCGTTGAGCATGAGCAGGAAATCCTCGAGGGAAGCTTCAAGGGCAGTCTCATCAAGCGCGCCCCACAGCACATCCGCGATGCCTATACCGACTGCACGAGCCTCTCCGTAGAGCGCATCTACCGCAGCAAACCTGTCCTCGACGTCGAGCTCAGCGGTTACAAGATCATAGAGACACTCCTCCATACGTTCATCGAGGCGGCTATGAACCCCGAGCGCTTCCACTCGCGACAGCTCCTCGACCTTGTCAGTTCGCAGTACGACATCCGCTCTGCCGACATCGAGACGCGCATCATGGCCGTCATCGACTACCTCTGCGGCATGACCGATGTCTTCGCCCTCGACGTCTATCAGAAAATCAACGGCATCTCCCTACCCATTGTGTAGAGAGATGCTTTTCATAACTCGATAATCATTCAGGCTAGAATTTGCTGACTTTGTTGGCAAAAGCACGTCTTTTATTGGTCGGGAGCATGCCTCCCGACTAGCTGGAGATATGCCCTTGTTTTTCAAGAGAAATGACCTGATTTTGCAAATTAACTTATTTTGAAAAGTAAATTAAGTTAATTTATTCAGTAAATTAAGTTATTTTACTCAGCAAATTAAGTTATTTTACTGCGCAAATTAAGTTAATTTACCGATCAAATTAAGTTAATTTACTGAACTAGGGTAATGCTCTAGTCACACGAGAGCATAAAGATAGCTGCACGGGATGCATGCTCCACGCGGATAAAAGCATCCATGCAGCTTTATTGTTTCGTTGAAATAGAGAATCGGATGAGCTCACCCTACGCTCCGAACACACCGAGCTGGTCGAGGAAGATGGCTGCGATGGCTACGGGGCAGATGAAGCGGATGAGGAAGAGGAAGATGGTGAACAGGGGAGAGTTCTTCCAGATAGTGCCTCCATTGGTGAACTCGTCGCGGATAAGCTTCTTCGGAACAAACCACCCGAGGAACAAGCAGGTGAGGAATCCGCCTACTGGCAGGAAGATCTGTCCGGTGATAAAGTCGAAGACATCGAACAGCGAGCGTCCGAAGAGTGATATTCCTTCGACAGCTCCCAGCGACAGCGAACAGAAGGCTCCGATGATGCAACAGAGCACGGTGACGACAAGTGCTGCACGATTGCGCGTGAGTCGGAACTCCTCGTGGAAGAAGGCTGTCGACACTTCGTGGAGGGAAATGAGCGATGTGAGGGCTGCCAGCGATAGCAGGGCATAGAAGAACAGGGCGACGACATATCCCACGACGGGCATTGAGGAGAACGCCTGGTTGAAGACATTGGGCAGGGTGATGAACACCAGCGAGGCTCCGCTGTCGGGGCTCACGCCCACAGAGAAGGCAGCAGGGAATATCATCAGACCTGCGAGGATGGCGATAAAGGAGTCGACGAATGAGATCTGCACCGCCGACGACAGCAGGTTGGTTTGCCGGCTATAGTAGCTGGCATAGGTGGCGAGGCAACCCATACCGATACTCAGCGAGTAGAACGACTGGCCGAGTGCACCGAGGAATACGCCAGAGTTGAGGCGCGAGAAGTCGGGTTTCAAGAGGAACTCGATGCCTTCTTTGGCTCCAGGCAGCATGCACGATGCCACGACGATAATCACCAATAATATAAATAAGGTGGGCATGAGTAGCTTCGAGGCCCGTTCGATGCCTCCTCGCACGCCGCGACAGATGACGAAATACGTGATGAAGAGGATGGCCACGGTCCAGAAGATTGGCCGCAGGGGCGATGTGGAGAACTCGGTGAAATAGGTGGTCACGTAGTTGGCGTCGCCCTTCAGCTGTCCTGCCGCCGAGGCGTAGATATACTGCAGGCACCAACCGCTGACAACGGCGTAGTAGCTTGTGATGAGGAAGCCTGTGGTGATGCCGAGAAGACCAATGAACTTCGGTAAGAGCAGGCGCCAGCGACTGGTTGTGGCATTGCGCTCGGTGTCGGCGGCTAAGACTACTTTCGAATAGACGCGGCTGGTGTTGGCAGCACCGCGACGGCCGATGATGAACTCGCTGAGCATGCAGGGGATGCCCAACAGCAGCACGCAGCCGAGATAAATGAGAATGAAGGCAGCACCGCCATTCTGGCCGGTCATATATGGGAATCGCCAGACGTTGCCGAGTCCTACGGCCGATCCTGCTGTTGCAAGGATGATGCCCAGCTTACTCCCGAAATTAGCTCTTTCCGTGTGATGTGTCATGTTGGTTCTCGAGTGATGATTGACTTGCAACTGCAAAATTATAAAATATTTGTCATATAACGGAAAGAAATGGTAGCAAAAAGCTACCTACCGTTTTATATTCATCATCGGTTGCAAAGGTAACCATTTCTTTTGAATCCTCCAAATGGATTACTAATTAGTCATCATCAAAAGGGAGTTTGTCTAAATACTTGTCAAAATCGCTTTGGAATAGGCGATCTTGTATGATACGGTATTTCTCAAACTCTGTTTCCGCATACAGCACAGCTTCTTCATGACTCACACTGCCTGCATTGTCGAGTAGCGGGCGTTCATCGCTGCTCAGATAGGCATCGATGCGCTTTGCCCAATCCTCCATAGTCATCGGGATATGACGTTTAGCGCGACTCTCAGCAAATTCCAACACAGCAGTAACAGTACGTCCCATATCTTCAAGTTCCATCTCTTTCAGATAGTTCTTGGCTATCGACACGTCTGTCTTGACGATTTTTCCGTCTGGCGCATTCTCCCATGTAGTCAGCCCCATGTGTTCCTTTTCGGCATCAGCACGTTGCATGATGAGTTCTGCAGCAGTGTGCTGGTGTACGGCATAGTGCATCTTATTCTGTATCATTTTGAAGAAGAGTCTTGTTGTGGGAGCATCCCTATTATAGTCAATAGCAGTTGCGTAGATGTCCGTCAGTTTCTGATAGAATCTTCGTTCTGACAAGCGAATCTCGCGAATCTCTGCTAACAGATGCTCGAAGTAGTCCTCATCCAAGAACGTGCCATTCTCCATCCGTTTTCTGTCAAGCACATAGCCGCGTAAAGCATATTCTCGCAGCACATTTGTGGCCCATTGGCGAAACTGAGTGGCGCGGATACTATTTACACGATATCCCACGCTTATAACTGCATCGAGGTTATAGAACTTCGTGTTGTAGCTTTTGCCGTCTCCTGCAGTATGTGCAATTTTTGCACATACTTGATTTTCTTCCAGTTCTCCTGAGTCAAAGATGTTTCCCAAATGCTTTGTTACAACACTCCTGTCACAGTCGAACAACATACCCATCGCCTTCTGTGTACACCACACGGTTTTGTCCTTATAGTACACCTCTACGCCCTGTTCCTTTCCTTCAATCTGAAAAATCAGGAACTCAGCCGTACTGTTTCTTATTTCTCTACGTTTTGCCATATATTGTTATAACGCTTTATTACTTTCATTCAATGACTGAAAATCTTCTTTATCAGGGAAGCCCCTCCCGCCTGGATAGCCTCCGTAGGACTCAAATACAACGCTGTCATTATATAGTATAAATTGATGTAATCTTAAGACCTCATGTCTTTCCGTTTCTGTCATAGGATGATCATACAGGGCAAATTGATATCTGTTGACTCCATACCATCTAAACAGTAAAATGCTTTTGCCCGTCCCCCATTTATACTTAGGATTCTTATCAATCTCAACTCCTATAATTCCCGCCTTGTGCATTTTGCCTTGAATTTCTTTTAGTTCCTGCATCGATAATCCCACAGAATGTAAAATAGTGTCGAGTTTATGTTCATTTTCTATATCTATGCATTTCTTGTAATCGGTTTGGTTTCTTATCGTGAATTCCACTACTGATTTATTCCTATAATGAAGGGTTATCGAACAACTATCATCTAACGCATTGCGCACATACCTGGTTAAATCATACATGTCGTCATGATAGTTCTTGTAATGATTCTCCATCATGGCTGCATCACATGGATCAGGCTTTGGTAGGAAAAGATAGAAAAGTACCCATAAAGCGACATTGAGGATATGGAGTGAAAGGACTGCCTTCTTGTAGATAGAAGAAGGTGGAATTGAACGTATAAAGGATACTACGTAGATGACGAAAAGTGGCAAGGTAATAAACCACATCCATACAATGGCCACAATGCAAGGGCTTAGTATTCCACCCATTTCTGCATTATCATGACTGTTTAGACCTATGGAAAGAATACCAGCGGTGATAGAGAGTATGAACAAAATCTCTACCACCCTGTAAGTATATCCAAGTGCAGATTTTATTTTCATTTCTATCGCCAGATAATGTTTCGTGTGCAAATTTAGTATTTTATTCTTAAAGCAACAAACATATTGGCATTTATGTTGTTAAAATGGCTCAGATGCCACAGTAACAACTTATTTCACTCGGCATAAAAAAGAAACTCGTTTCTTTTGTTCTGCGCTCGATTTTTCGTAACTTTAACATTCGGTTTTAGTTACTTCCGTTCGGAAATGAAAACAAAAATCATATTATTTGTTTTGCATTTCGCTCACTTATTCGTAACTTTGCCGCCATGAAACAACTGACAAACCTGATTCGACGCTATCCGCTGTCGACGATACTTGTGGTTCTTATATGGGTGCTATGCCTGACACCGTGGATTCCCGAAACTCCGTTGAGCGATGTGAGCCTTATCGACAAGTGGACTCACCTGGTAATGTATGGCACACTCACAGCCGTCATCTGGTGGGAAGGGAGGATTTTCTCGCCTTCGAAAGGAAGTGAAGTTAAAGGCTCGACAGATGTTAGAATAAAGGAACAATCAACAATAAAAACGAGAAATGCCAAGAGGTGGTTCCTCCTGGCATTCCTCGGTCCCGTCGCAATGGGCGGACTCGTTGAACTGGCACAAGCCTATTGCACAGCAGGCCACCGCAGCGGGGAATGGCTGGACTTCGCCGCCAACTTGCTGGGTGTGGTCTTGGGCACGCTCATCGGTACTCTTCTGGCAGCGTATCGCGCCAGACGCTGAAAGGATATTTCAGCATGTGCTTATTGTAGAAGCGGCGGTCGCCAGTGACCTCAGGGCCGATGAAGTCAGGTTTCTCGTAGGGTTCGTCGGGACTGGAAAGCTCCACTTCCGCCATCACAAGACCGTCGTTGTCGCCGTGGAACTCGTCAACCTCAAACGTATGGCGGCCATCGGGACTCTTCACGAGATAACGATGCTTGTCGATGAGGCCGCCGCGACAAAGTTCCAACAGGTGCTCGGCTTCGTCGACGGTGATCTCCTTCTCGAACTCGTAGCGCGTAAGGCCGCCGTCAATCGGTTTCCCCTTGATGGTGAGGAAAGCAGTCTCGTCGCTTAACCTAATCCTCACCGTGACGCCATCGGCAGGAATATATCCCTGTCTGATGTGCTTACAAGAAAAGGCGGCGCTACGGTAAGCACTGCCTTTCTTGACCAGGAACTTGCGTTCGATCTCCAGTCCGCTCATCTTACATTCCGAAGATGGTCCAGACTGCATAGAGAATACCTAACGCAATCAAGACGCCGATGATCCACATGACGACTTTCTTTCCTGACTCTTCCTGTTTCTTTGCGTAAGCCCTACGCTTTGCATTGTTCTTCTTGCTCATAGTAGTAACCTCCCCCGACCCCTCCGAAAGAGGGGAGGGCCTGCCTGTTTGTGGGGAGTGGCAGGCGGTTGGTTGTTATTTAAGTTTCTTGTTTCAAGTTTCTAATCTCGCGTTCCGGAGGCATGGACACCCTATTCGTCGGTAACGGGGAATTCCATCAGGTAGGCCTTGATGAACTCGTCGATCTTGCCATTCATCACACTATCGACATCGCGCGTCTCGTAGTTGGTGCGATGGTCCTTCACGCGACGGTCGTCGAAGACGTAGGAGCGTATCTGCGAACCCCATTCGATCTTCTTCTTTCCAGCCTCGATCTTTGCCTGTGCCTCGAGTCGCTTCTTCATGGCGCGGTCGTAGAGTTGCGAGCGCAACAGCGTCAGGGCGCGCTCTTTGTTCTTAGGCTGGTCGCGGGTCTCGGTGTTCTCGATGAGGATTTCCTCTTCCTCGCCCGTATCGGGGTCGGTGTACCAATAGCGCAGGCGTACTCCCGACTCCACCTTGTTGACGTTCTGTCCGCCGGCACCGCTTGAGCGGAACGTGTCCCACGACAACTTGGCAGGATCAACGTAGACTTCAATGGTGTCGTCGACGAGCGGTGTGACAAAGACCGATGCAAAACTGGTCATGCGCTTGCCCTGTGCATTGAACGGACTGACACGCACCAGACGGTGGACGCCGTTCTCTGACTTCAGGAATCCGTATACCATCTCGCCACCCTCGATCTCCATTGTGACACTCTTGATGCCCGCCTCGTCGCCTTCCTGCAGGTTGGAGATGGTGACCTTGTGGCCGTGAGCCTCGGCCCAGCGCATATACATACGCATCAGCATCTGTGCCCAGTCCTGGCTCTCGGTGCCTCCTGCACCGGAGTTGATCTTCAGAACACAGTCCATCGGGTCTTCCTTCTGGCGCAGCATGTTCTTCAGTTCAAGGTCCTCGATGAGTTTTAAGGCATGCTGATAGTCGGCCTCCACCTCTTCCTCGCTAACCATTTCGTCGTGGTAGAAGTCAAAGGCCAGCTGCAATTCGTCGGCAGCTGTGCGCACGGCCTTATAGTCGATGAGCCATTTCTCGATGCCCTTCACCTTCTTCATCTGCTCCTGTGCCCGCTTCACGTCGTCCCAGAAGTCGGGAGCCTGTGTGCGCAGCTGTTCTTCCTCGAACTCCATCTGCTTCTGCGGGATGTTCAAGTAGTGATGCAGTTTCTCGGTGCGGTCGAGAATATCCTTTAATTGATCTTGGGTAATCATTTCTTCCTAGTCCTCGTACATCTTGTCAATGAGTTCCTTGTAGTTCTTGTAGATGACGGGGCGCTTCATCTTGAGCGTGTTGGTGAGTTCACCACTCTCCATGGAGAAGTGATGAGGGATGAGGGTTGCACGCTTGATCTTCTCATAGCCGGCAAGGCGCTGCTGCAGGGTGTCGATGCGTTCCATAATCATATCGTGTACCTGCTGGTTCTGGCACAGGTCCTCGCGACTCTCGAAGGGGATGCCGTGGTCGCGTGCCCATTCCTCAACGAGGCGGAACTCGGGTACAACAAGGGCGGAAACGAACTTGCGCTGGTCGGCGATGACAGCCACCTGGTCGATGTATTTATCGACGAGCAACATCGCCTCTACCATCTGTGGAGCGATATATTTACCATTGGAGGTCTTATAGAGGTCCTTGATACGCTCGGTGAGGAAGAGCTCGCCATCGCGCAGATAGCCGGCATCGCCGGTGTGGAAGAAGCCGTCTTCATCGAAGGCAACGGCATTGACATCGTCACGCTTGTAGTAGCCGCGCGTGATTGTCGGACCCTTCAGCAGAATTTCGCCTTCGTCGCTGATCTTTACCTCGATGCTACTGATAGGACGACCGACGGAGCCGATGGTGTAAGGCTTGTCCATGTGGTCACACGACACCGTAGCAAGACTCTCGGTGAGGCCATAGCCCACCATCATCCAGATGCCGATGGAGTGGATGAACTCCTCGACCTCGGGTGACACATATGCACCGGCGGTGGGGAAGAAGTGGGCATTCTCGAGGCCGAGCTGTTTGCGGACGAGGCTCATCACAGTGCTATTCAGCGCCTTGTATTCCAAGGCGAGGCCGAGTGGCGGACGCTTGCCTCTGCTCAGATACTCGATGTTGTACTTCTTGCCAACGGAGAGGGCGTGGCGGAAGAGTTTCTGGCTGGCACCTGAGGAGCTGTCGATCTTCTCCTTCACACCCATGAACACCTTCTCCCAGAAGCGCGGCACACTGGACATGCACGAGGGATGTGTCTCGCGCATGGACTGCTGGATCTCCTTCGGGTAGGTGTTCAGGATGAGCTGCGCACCTTCGGTCAGGCAGAGATAGGCCCATCCGCGCTCGAAGATGTGGGCAAGCGGCAGGAAGCACATCACGCGATCCTTCTCGCCGACAGGCACACACTCGTCGTTGGCAATCATGGCAGCATAGTACTGGCCGTATGTCAGGATGACACCCTTCGAGTCGCCTGTCGTGCCACTGGTATAGATGATGTTACAGATATCGTCCATCGAAGCCTCGTTCCAGAGTTGCTCCACCTGCGACTGACGCGGCAGATTCTCGCCCAGCGCGATGAAATCCTCAAAATAGAGGGCGTTGGGATCGTGGCTGGAGATGCGTACGGAATGGTCGAAGATGATGATGCGCTCGAGCGATGGGCACAGCGGGAACACACGGTGCGCCTTGTCGTACTGCTCCTGCTCGCCGACGAACAGGAATCGCACGTTGGCATCGTTCATCACATACTGAATCTGCTGTTCGCTCGACGTGGCGTAGATGGGTATTGACACGACGCGGATGCCATAGGCGCCGAAATCGGTGTACATATACTGAATGCAGTTCTGTGCGAACACGGCAATGTTCTCCTGCGGCTGTATGCCGAGGTTGAGCATCGCATTCGACACTTGCTTCACGCGAAGCGAGAACTGTTTCCAGGAAACAGCCTTCCATTCAAGCGATCCGAACATGCGGAAGTTGAGCACTGGCTTCGAGCCGTACTTCTTGGCTTGCTCATGCACGAGCACTGACAGGTGGCAATTGTTTTGCATAAAAACCTCCTCTTTCTATCATTTTAACTGCAAAGATACGGCAAAATATGCAAAATGCAAAATTATTTCAGATTTTTATTTTGCATTACGCTCACATAATCGTATTTTGGCATTCGCCGAACTTACTTTCGTTCGGAAATGAAAATAAAAACAATTTTATTTTGCATTTCGCTTACTTAACTTTGGCTCTGCCGAAGTTACTTATGCTCGAGAATAAAAAGAAATATTCATTTTTCTTTTGTATTCTGCTCACTAAATCGTAACTTTGTCCCCAGATATGACACAAAACGACTATACGAACGATGCCGTGAGGCTTCTGGAGGAGCTAATCGGCATACCCAGTGTGAGCCGCGACGAAGGCAAGGCAGCCGACTTGTTGGCGCAGCGAATGGAAGAGTATGGACTCGCTTACCAGCGCAAAGGAAACAACATCTGGAGTATCGGTGTTGGCTACGACGACAACCGATTAACCATTTTGCTGAATGCCCACATCGACACCGTGCGTCCTACCGATACGTGGAAGCGTAATCCCTTTGCAGCCACTCGCGAGGGTGATCGCCTGTATGGCTTGGGAAGTAATGACTGCGGCGGCGGACTGGTTAGCCTGCTGCAGGTCTTGCGTGCATATAACGAACAAGCCGCACGGTCTTCGTCAACACAGAAACATAACCTGGTGTATTTGGCATCTGCAGAAGAGGAGGTGTCGGGACAGAATGGCTTTAGCCTCGTGCTGCCGTTGCTGCCGAAGATCGACGTGGCCATCGTGGGCGAGCCTACAGGAATGCAACCTGCCGTAGCTGAGAAAGGATTGATGGTGATAGAGCTCACGTCACACGGCCGGTCGGGTCATGCTGCCCGCAACGAGGGAGAGAATGCCATCTATGCGTTGCTCGACGACCTGTTGTGGTTGCGCAGCTATCGCTTTGAGCGTGTCAGTCCGTTGCTGGGACCAACGCTCATGCAAGTGACAATGATCAATGCCGGTACGCAGCACAATGTCGTACCCGACCTGTGTAAGGCGGTGGTCGATGTTCGCACGAATGAACTCTACACGAACGAGGAGGTGTTACGGTTCCTTCAGGAGAACCTGCATTGTGACGTGAAAGCACGTTCCACACGTCTGTCGTCATCGTCGATAGCGATGAATCATCCGCTTGTGGAAAGCCTTGTCAATATGGGAAAGAAGCCGTTTGGCTCACCAACACTCTCCGACCAGGCATTGATGCCGTTCCCCTCTTTGAAAATGGGGCCTGGCGACTCCTCGAGAAGTCACACCGCCGATGAGTTTATTTGCGTCAGTGAGATCGATGACGCCATAGCCACCTATTGCCAGCTGTTGCTGTAGAATCACAACGAAAGGGAAGAATATCCAATAACAAAGAAGGACGAAGATTGCTCTCCGTCCTTCTTTATTTGATGAACTGCTTTTATGACTATGCAAAGCTGATGAGTCCCTGTACGGGCTCTGCATCCTCGCGCTTGTCGGCAGGCTGGTTGCCAGCTGCCTGATTGCGGATTTCCTCGAGCATCTGGCGTGTACGCTTATAGGTAGGCGTGTTCTCAACGGCCAAAATGATGTCTTCGTTGTCGAGATCCTCGGGGCGGAACAGGAAGATATGGGGACGGCGCTTGTACTGTGTGTTGTTGCCGTCCTTGCCGTAGTAGCGACCGCGACGCTCCTCGCGCTCGGCACGCTTCTCCTCTTCCATAGCGATGCGGTTGGCTTCCTCCTCAGTATGCTTCTTCAGGTGACCGCCCATACCATCGACATCCTCGATACCGAAGCCAGTGGCGAGCACGGTGACCTTCACCTTGTCGCCCAGATCGGGATCAAGGGCCAGTCCCCACTTCAGTTCGAAGTCTTCACCGAACTTCAACATGAAATCGTTGACATCGTTCATCTCGTCCATAGTGAGTCCGGGATTCTCCTTGCGCTCGCTGGCAAAGGAGATGGAGAGCAGGATCTTCTTCGAATTGAATACGTCGTTGTCGTTGAGCAAGGGTGAGTTGAGGGCGTCGTCGATAGCCTTCTTCACACGGCCTTCGCCTTCGCCGTAACCAGTAGACATTATGGCCACGCCGCCATCCTTCAGCACGGTTCTCACATCGTTGAAGTCAAGGTTGATGAGTCCGTGAACGGTGATGATTTCGGCAATCGACTTGGCGGCAACGGAAAGTGTGTCGTCGGCCTTGCCAAAGGCATCGAGGACGGTGAGGTCAGGATAGATCTGGCGCAGGCGCTCATTGTTGATGACGAGGAGGGCATCGACATGTTTCGACATCTCCTCAACACCATCAAGGGCCTGGTCAATCTTCTTGGGACCTTCGAAACGGAAGGGGATGGTGACGATACCTACTGTGAGGATACCGAGTTCCTTCGACACCTCAGCGATGACAGGTGCGGCACCAGTTCCGGTTCCACCACCCATGCCAGCGGTGATGAACGCCATGCGCGTGCCGTCGCTGAGCATGTTGCGAATGTCCTCGAGGCTCTCCTGGGCTGCCATACGTGCTTTCTCAGGCTTGTTGCCGGCACCGAGTCCTTCCTTGCCCAACTGCAGATGGACGGGAACGGGCGAGTCGTTGAGTGCCTGGTTGTCGGTGTTGCAAAGCACGAAGGTGACATCGTGGATGCCTTCGCGATACATGTGATTGACGGCATTGCCGCCACCGCCACCTACGCCGATGACTTTGATAATGCTGTTTTCTTTTTCGGGCTCACCGAAATCGAGTATGCTGGGTCGATTATTGTCTGTGAAGTCTAACATGATGATTTGCGGATTTACGAATTGATGATTATACGATTTGCGGATTTATGATTTGTGAAGATATGTTCTGTTGATGACTATTCCTCTTCCTCTATCATACTCTTTCCAAACTTCTGAAGGGCACGCTTTGCCTTGTTCCAGAAACTGTTCTCGCGCTTCTCGCGGCGCAGACGCTCGGCTTCCGCTGCCTCCTGACGGCGCTGCTCTTCTTCTTCGGCTTCGCGCTTGCGGCGTGCTTCTTCCTCTGCTTTCTTCTTCTCTTCTTCGGTCTGCACAATGCCCTTCCCGGAGATCTCGGTGATGGGACGCGGAGCACCCTTGTGCAAAGGATCACCGCCTGCTACATTCTGGTCGGCAGGTGAACCTCCAAACAAGTCGCCAGTGATCTCTTCGCCTGCGCAGTTCATGTCACCCTTTTCGAGCAAACCGAGAACGGTGTTCATCATGCCATTTTGGGCAGTGACCTCCATCTGGCTGGCATGCACGGTTGTCGTAATGAAGCGTGCCACGCGGATTTTGTCGATGTGCGTGTGGTTGCGGAAGGCACTTTCGATGTTGCGCATATTGCAGCCGCCACCCGTGATGATGATGCCGCCGAGCAGCTTGTCGATGTATTCGTTGGGCACCTGGAACCATACGTTCTCGATGATTTCCTGCATTCTGCCCTCAACGATATTGATGAAGTCGCGGCTCATGATGGAGCGATCCTGGTCGATGGAGAGCGACAAGGAGTTGTCGATATCGCTGTTGTCGGTGAAAGCGCTTCCGTACTTCAGTTTCATTCGCTCGGCATCGGTCTCTTCCATCTGCAGGGTGGCAATATCCTTTGTAATGTTGTTGCTTCCCAGAGGGATGACGGCCAGATGACGGAGAATGTTCTTGAAGTAGACGCTTACGGTGGTCGTGTCGGCACCGAGGTCGACAAGGACACAACCGGCACGCTTCTCCGTCTCAGTCAGCACGCTATCGGCCATAGCGAGAGGAGCCAGATACATCTCGGCAATAGCGATGCCAGCCTGATCGAAGCACTTGTTAAGGTTGCGGTAGAACGACTTCCGCCAGAGGATGTTCAGGAAATTGCCTTCAAGACGCGAACACTGAATTCCCACGGGGTCGAGCTGATACTGTTGGTCGACCTTGTATTCTTGTGTGGCAGCATCGAGAATCTCCTGTTCGGGATACGCCATGTTGCGATTGTTGTCCATGAGTTCGTTCACCATCTCATGAGTGACGACGGTTTCCGTCTCCATCTCCTTCACGATGACGTTCTTCATGCTACGAATGCTCTGACCTCCCACGCCTACGTAGACTTGCGAGATCTTGGATTTCAGCGTTGCCTCCAACTTCTTAACGATGTTGGTCAGACACATTACGGTTTTGTCAATGTTGTAGACCACACCCTTGCGAATGCAAGACGTGGAGTCTTCCTGAACGACAGCGAGGATGGAAATGCTGCCGTCGAGATTCTTTTTTCCTGCGATACCGGTTATCTTTGAAGAACCGAGTTCAATCGCTACGATAAACTCCTTTGGCATAACTATATATGATTTTTATTGTTTTATTCTCTTGACTTCTGTTGCTTGCTGGCTTCCGAGTTGGTTGCCGGCTTTGCCTGTGGAGCGGCAGATGCCTGAGGGGCAGGCGAAGCGGGCTGTGTGGTAGTTGACTGTGATGATCCTTCAGCACTGGGAGCAGTCTGCTCGACGGGCGGTGCTACATAGACAGGAGTTTTTGCCTGTGCGGCATCACGACGCTTACAGATAATCTGGTTGTCGAACTCCAGATTGATATATGAATATTTGTTCCACCCTGCCTGCGAGAGACCGTATTTATAGAATTTCTCCAGATGGTCGAGTTTACGCAAGACGAACTCACGAACCTGCCGATTGATTTCCTGCTTGGTCTTCGCTTCTGGCAATTGGCCGATAGCTACTACGTGGTTTCCTACTCGCGGCACCAGTTCAATAGTACGATCAGGAAGCACGTTGATCTGCTCAATCTGGTTCTTCCACAACTCATTGTCCATCAGCGTACGGCTTAAAGGTGAGATGTAGTTCATGGCGAACTTCTTGGAAATGCTGCCGGTGGCGATAATCAAATCGCTCGTATATTGTGAGTTGGGCATGACGCAATCGTTGTCGTCGAGATAGTAGTCTTCACCACTATTTGCCTTGATGCGCACCAGCGGCAGACGCTGAGTGATGGTGACGTTGACATGACCGTCCTGAGTCTTGAAACACTCAGCCGTATTTACAAACGGACTTGCCTTGAGCGTTTCTTCGATCTTTCGTGCATCTACGTAGCGCATGGGCTTGCCGAGAGGATAGAGCTTGGTGTTCTCAAGGCGCTTCTTGATCTCATGCGAATTGATAAATCCATTGGTAGCCTCGTCAGCAATGTTGATGCTCACCTTGGTGCATACCTTAGCGGTTTCATCCGGCTTGTTGAAGGCGGTGAAAGCAAGTACCAAGTAGGCGGCCAGCACTACATCGAGTACAATCGTTAAGGTCTTCTTCCAATTGATATGAATCTTCATTCTGTTTCTTTTTGCATGCAACGGGACAGGGGCACCTGCCATTTTTGCTGATGGGGTAGGCTATTTGGCTTCAAGCAGCTTGGCTATCTGCGGAACGAGATTGTCAAGGTCGCCAGCTCCCAAAACGACTAACACGTCGAAATCGCGACTCTTCACCAATGGTAACACCTCGTCGAGTGTAACCATGCTCCGCTCAACACCGGGCTTCAAACTATCGTAGATGAGCTTCGACGTGACTCCGGGAATAGGTTCTTCGCGGGCAGGATAGATATCGCAGAGCACTACCTCGTCGAGCAGACTGAGAGCTTCGGCAAACTCACGATAGAAATCGCGAGTGCGGGTGTAGAGGTGTGGCTGGAAGATAGCCGTAATCTTACGATTCTGATACAGTTGGCGGATGCTGCGGGCACTCTCGAGGATTTCCTTCGGATGGTGGGCATAGTCGGAGATTAACACGTGGCGGTCGTCCTTCAGGTGGAAGTCGAAGCGGCGATCCACACCGTGGAAGGTGCGCATGCCGTATTTCAATTCGTCGGCTTTGCAACCTGCAAGCTGCGCCATTGCCATCGCCGCCACGCCGTTCTCGATGTTGATAGGAATGGGATGTCCCAACTGCACGTCCTTCACATTCTCGATCGGCGAGATGAAGTCGAACTGTATTTCGCCATTACCGATGCGGATATTCTCAGCATGGAAGTCACCCTCGTTGAGGCTGTAGTCGTAGGTGCGTACGCCCTTCTGCACATCGGGCTTCATGGCCAGTCCGCGGTGGATGATCAGTGCTCCGCCAGGTTGGATGAGCGTGGTATAATGGCGGAAGCTCTCCAGATAGGCTTCAGCGGTACCATAGATATCCAGGTGGTCGGGGTCGGTAGATGTGATGACGGTCATCCACGGACGCAACCAGTGGAAAGAGCGGTCGAACTCGTCGGCTTCAATTACCACATAGTCACTCTGCGTCGACAACAGATAGTTCGTGCCGTAGTTCTTCGTGATTCCGCCCAGGAAGGCGTTGCATTCCACGTGACTCTGATGCAGGATATGGGCACACATGCTCGATGTCGTCGTTTTTCCATGCGTACCAGCCACGCAGAGTCCTTTATGCTTCTGCGTGAGAATGCCCAGCACCTGAGCACGCTTCATCACCTCGAAGCCCTGTTCGCGAAACCATACCAGCTCTTGATGGTTGGCGGGTACGGCGGGCGTATAGACAACGAGGCAAGACTCCGGTTTCCTGCAGGCTTGGGGAATGCTTTCAACGCTTTCCTCGTAGTGAATCAGCATGCCTTCTTTCTCCAATTGGCGCGTCAGCTCGGAGGGTGTCTTGTCGTAGCCTGCGACTACCATTCCACAATGAATGAAGTAGCGGGCGATGGCACTCATTCCGATGCCTCCGGCACCAATGAAATAGACTGCTTTGATATGACTGATCTCCATGTTCTGTTTTCCTCTCTTGTATTCTACAATCCTTTCTGCCGACAGCCCGACTACTTCAGTGCAAGCTTCACTACCTCGTCGGCTATGATGCTGGCGGAATCAGGCAACGCCAACTTCAGGATGTTCTCGTGAAGTGATGCCAGGCGGGCGTCGTCGGCAGCAGTGGTGATAGCGAGCTGCAGCAGCTGGTCGGGAGCCTCAGCGTCTTTCACATACAGGGCGGCGTCCTTCTCTACGAGAGCCATCGCATTCTTTGTCTGGTGATCTTCAGCCACATTCGGGCTGGGTACCAGAATCACTGGCATACCAATCAGGCAGAACTCCGAGATGCTACTGGCACCAGCGCGGCTCACCACGAGGTCGGCGGCCTTATAGGCAGCACCCATATCGCTGATGAAGTCGGTCACCTTCAGATTGTCGGGTTTGCCTTTCTGCTTCAGCTCTTCCTGTATCTGGGCACTGTAGTACTTACCTGTCTGCCAGACAAACTGCATTTCGGATGAGGCCACCAGGTCGAGGTGCTGCAGTACGCTTTCGTTGATGGTGCGGGCACCTAGGCTTCCGCCTACCAGCAGAATAGTCTTCTTGGCGGGATCCAATCCCAGCGAGCGCACGGCATCGTCGCGGCTGATGGTTGTCTCGAGCAAAGCCTGACGCACGGGATTGCCCGTCTTCAAGATGCGGTCGGCAGGGAAGAAGCGTTCCATGTGGTCGTAGGCCACACATATCTTGCTGGCTTTCTTGCCCAGCATCTTATTCGTCTTACCGGCGAAGGAGTTCTGCTCCTGAATGAGACAGGGAATACCCATGTCGGCAGCTGCCTTCAGAGTTGGATAGCTGGCATAGCCGCCTACACCCACCGCTACCTGTGGCTTGAACTCGCGGATGATGCGTTTTACCATCCGGTCGCTCTTCCACATCTTGTAGGGCAGCGTGATGTTTTTCAATAAATTGGCGCGGTTGAAACCGCAAATGGGCAAGCCCTTGATCTCATATCCGGCAGCGGGAACACGTTGCATCTCCATACGTCCCTCAGCACCTACGAAAAGGATGGCTGCATCGGGATATTTTGCCTTGATGGCATTGGCTATCGATACAGCTGGAAAGATGTGTCCGCCCGTGCCGCCACCGCTGATGATGACCCTCAATTCATTGTTCATTGTCTTATCTATATCTTTAAACTGCAAAAGTACTCTTTTTTTTTCTCAATCTCTCATTTTTCTTCAATTATTTTTCCAACAAAATGAGAATATCTATCATGCCAGCGCAACAGCACCCATAGAGGCACTTTCTGTAGGCATCGGTTTCTTCTTTGCTGAGCGGCTGATACTGAGGATTACACCCACGTAGATACAGTTGATCATCGTCGATGTACCACCCTTGCTGATAAGTGGCAACGGCTGGCCGGTAACGGGAGCGAGACCAACAGCTACACACATGTTGAAGATGGCCTGAATGACCAGCAACAGGGCAAGTCCCATAGCCAGAAAGGCAGGGAAGTTGTTCTCGCATCGGTTGACGATGCGCCCCGTACGGATCAGCAACACGATGTAGAGGAATGCCACAGCGACAGCGCCCACAATGCCCATCTCCTCGATGATGATGGCATAGATGAAGTCAGAGAATGCCTGCGACAGGAAGTCGCGTTCAACGGAGTTGCCCGGTCCCTTGCCAACGACATTCGATGAGGCAATAGCGATGTTGGCATGAGCCGTCTGTGCGTCTTTGTCGAGGTCGACATCGGCGGGTGCTATATAGTTGCGATCCGAGAATTTCATGATGCGCGCCTTCCAAGTGCCGAAGCGGTGGAAGACCTTCTCGACGACGTTCTCCTTCTCCTGTACTATCTCTGTAGTTTGTTCCGACAACGACTGGTCGGCGCTGACAGGTTTCTGCACCTTGCCCATGAGCATAATCATAGCAAAGAACAGTACGCCCAGAATGACGACCACGCCTAACAGCTGCCCCAGTTGTTTCATGGGAACGCGCCCTAGCACCATCATCAGGAAGATGACGACGCAAAGCAAGAAGGCAGTCGAGAAATTCTCGACGAGAATCAGCGGGATGATGAATGCACACACCACGAGAATATATTTGAAGGCATGTTTGTCGGCACCCTTTTCCGTCTGCATGGCGCTGAGAATCTGAGCGGTAGCGAGCACCAAAGCACCTTTGGCAATCTCCGACGGCTGGAACTTCATGCCCAGAATGCCCACCCATCGGGCGGCGCCGTTCGTGCTCTGGCCTGCAAAAAGCACCCAGATCAGCATTAGCACGGATATAATCAGCAGGAACGGTGTGACGATCTTGAAATACTTGCACTTGATGTTCAGCGTCACCACCATGCAGAAGATTCCCATGAGTAGAATGCCGATATGCTTCAGCACGGGTGCGATGAAGCTGCCGTCTTTGTACGTCAGCTGCGACGAAGCCGAATAGACTTCGATGATGCTGATGATGCATAGGAAGAAGAAGACCATCCAGATGACCTTATCGCCCTTGAAGATGTTATTTAGCGTCTTGTTAATCATAAGTTCCTAACCAGTGTTTTGAATTGTTCGCCGCGATCCTCCATGTTCTTGAACAAGTCGAACGAGGCGCAACAGGGTGAGAGCAGGACCGTGTCGCCGGGACGAGCCATCTCGTAGCAGGCAGCCACACAGTCTTTCATGGAATGAACATCGCGTACGGGAATGCCCAGCGAGTCGAAGTTCTCATGCAGCTTCTGATTGTCGGCACCCAGATACACCAATCCCACGCATTTCTGCTTGACAAGCGGCTTGATGGGATCGTAATCATTACCTTTGTCTTTGCCGCCGATGATAAGGATCGTGGGAGTCTTCATGCTCTCCAAAGCATACCAGCAGGCGTCGACATTGGTGGCCTTCGAGTCGTTGATATAGTCCACACCGCGCACCCGACACACTTTCTCCAGTCGGTGCTCCACGCCCGGGAAGTCGCTCAGCGACTTGCGGATGACCTCCTTCTTGATACCTGCAATGTTGGCGGCAAGTCCGGCGGCCAGCGAGTTATAGACGTTGTGGGTACCGGTGAGCGACAACTCCTCCTGTTCCATATTGAACGGCATCGGATACTCCAGCTTGTATTGTCCTTCCTCGATATAACCGATGACGCCAGCCTTCTTCACCAGCGAGAACGGACACTGTACGGCCTTGATATCATATTTCTTCAACTCGCGGCTGATAATCGGGTCGTCGGCCCAATAGATGAAGGCATCGTCCTGCGTTTGGTTTTGCAGAATGCGCATCTTCGAGTCGACATAGTTCTGCATGTTGAAGTCGTAGCGATCCAGATGGTCGGGCGTGATGTTGAGCAACACGGCGATGTTGGCGCGGAAGTCGTACATGTTGTCGAGCTGGAACGATGAAAGCTCGATGATGTAGTATTCGTGCGGCTCTTCGGCAACCTGCAGAGCCAGCGAATGGCCGATGTTGCCAGCCAACCCGGCATCGTAGCCGGCATCCTTGAAGATGTGGTAGATCAGGCTTGTCGTCGTGGTCTTGCCGTTTGAACCTGTGATGCAGATCATCTTTGATGTGGTGTAGCGGCCGGCAAACTCGATCTCGCTGATGATGGGGATACCTGCTTTGATGGCCTTGCTCACCATCGGAGCCGTGTCGGGAATACCGGGACTTTTCACTATCTCATCGGCATTGAGGATCAGCGACTCGGTGTGCTGTCCCTCTTCCCAGCTGATGCCGCGCTCGTTGAGCATCAGCTTATATTTATCCTTGATGTTCGACATGTCCGAAACAAACACGTCGAAACCTTTCTTCTTGGCTAAGATGGCGGCACCGACACCGCTCTCTGCAGCACCTAAAACTACGATTCTATTCATCATTCTCTATCTTCTTGTGTTTCAACAACATGCGTTTATCGCATCTTCAGGGTGATAATGGTGAGCGCCGCCAGAATGATTGTGGTAATCCAGAAGCGAACGGTGATCTTCGACTCATGGAACTGGCGGTGGGGCCATTGGCGGAATATATACGTGCTGGTCTCATCGAGCTGCGAGTCCAACTTGCGGAAGTTGTCGTGGATAGGGGTAGCACGGAACACACGCACGCGTTTTCCCTTCCTCTTGTTGATCTTGAACACCTGTGTCTGGATAATGACGCTCAAGCTCTCCACGAAGAAGATTCCGCAGAGTATGGGCAGCAACAGTTCCTTATGGATGATGACTGCGCCGACACCGATGATGCCGCCAATCATCAGCGAGCCCGTGTCGCCCATGAACACTTGTGCGGGATAGGCGTTATACCAGAGGAAACCAATCATCGCACCGATGAAGGCACAAAGGAACACCACGAGTTCCTGCGAACCGGGTATATACATGATGTTCAGGTAGGAGGCCATTTCGATATGGCTCGACACATAGGCCAGGATGCCTAGCGCCACACCGATGATAGCCGAGTTGCCGGCACACATGCCGTCCATTCCATCGTTGAGGTTGGCACCGTTCGACACAGCTGTCACCACCAGAATCGTCATGATGACGAACAGAATCCAGCCTGCAGCATTCTTGTGTTTGCCGCAGAACGACATCATATCATCGTAGCCGAGGTTGTGGTTCTTTACGAATGGAATCGTGGTCTTCAGCGATTTCACAGGTTCCGATTTATGCGTGACCACCGTTTCGATACCTTGTTTCTCGGTCGTGATGTTCTCATGGATGACGGCATCAGGGCTGAGCCAGAGCGTCAGACCGACGATCAGTCCGATCGACACCTGTCCCACAATCTTATATTTGCCCTTCAATCCTTCTTTGTTGCGTCGGAAAATCTTGATGTAGTCGTCGAGGAACCCCAGGAATCCAAGCCACACGGTGGTGCCGATCATGAGCAGCAGATAGATGTTGCGCATACGGCCCAACAGCAATACGGGTATCAGAATACTCACAGCGATGATGATACCACCCATCGTGGGCACGCCTACTTTCTTCTCTCCGAAGGGATCAATGCTTCGGTCGCGGGCGGTCTCAGCAATCTTGCGGCGCTTCATGTATTTGATGAAGCGTTCGCCGAACCAAGCCGAGATGAGCAGCGAGAGAATGAGCGTGAGCAGTGAGCGGAACGAGATGTACATCCACATGCGCGATCCGGGTATGTCGTATTGCTCTAAGAAACGAAACAGATAGTATAGCATAATGTCACTTTATTACTTTGTTACCTTGTTACCTAGTCTCCTTGTCACTTTGCGAAGATGTCGCGCAACACTTCCTTGTCGTCGAAGTGATGCTTCACACCTTGTATCTCCTGATAGTCCTCATGTCCCTTTCCGGCCACAAGGACCACATCGCCCTTCTGGGCGAGCATGCAGGCGGTGCGGATGGCTTCACGGCGGTCGACGATGCTCAGCACCTTCTTCATCTGCTTCTGGTCGAGGCCTGCCAGCATGTCGTCGATGATGGCCTGTGGCTCCTCGAAGCGGGGATTGTCGCTGGTAATGATGACTCGGTCGCTCTGTCGAACGGCTTCCTGTGCCATCAGCGGGCGCTTCCCTTTGTCGCGATTGCCGCCGGCTCCGCATACAGTGATGACGCTTCCCTTTCCATTAAGCACTTCATGAATGGCATTGAGCACATTCTCCAAAGCATCGGGCGTGTGGGCATAGTCGACGATCGCTGTAAAGCCTTCGGGGGAGTAGAGCGGTTCCAGACGTCCGCTCACGCTATGCAGCGTGCTCAGCGTCACCAGGATGTCCTCCGGCTGCTTGCCGAGCATGACGGCGGCTCCATAGACAGCCAACAGGTTGGAAACATTGAACTTTCCGATGAACTGCACGCCTACCTCCCGACCATCTACCTCGAGATACATTCCCTCGAAGTGACATTCCAGGATGCGGGCGCGGAAGTCGGCCATCGCGCGGGTGGAATAGGTCTTCACGGTAGCACGGGTGTTCTGCACCATGAACAGTCCGTTCTTGTCATCGAGGTTCGTGATAGCAAACGCTGTCTTGGGCAGCATGTCGAAGAAGGCCTTCTTGGCATCACGATAGTTCTCGAAAGTCTTATGATAATCCAGATGATCGCGTGTGAGGTTCGTGAACAGACCACCTGCAAACTGCAGTCCGCCGATACGCTTCTGTGCGATAGCGTGGCTGGAACACTCCATGAAGGCGTAGTCGCAACCGGCATCGACCATTCGTGCCAACAGACGGTTGAGCTCGATGGCGTCGGGTGTAGTGTGCGAAGCGGGCACCGCCTCGTCCTCGATAAAGTTGCAGACGGTGGAGAGCAGACCGCATTTATGCCCCATTTTGCGGAACATATTATATAATAAGGTGGCGATAGTGGTCTTTCCGTTCGTTCCCGTGACGCCGACCAGCTTCAGTTTCCTCGACGGATCGCCAAAGAAAAGTGTGGCAACGGGTCCGACAGCGTCCTCCGTAGAAGGCACCTGCACGAAGGTTACATCACCCGTTTCGTCAGGCAGTTCCTCACAAAGCACGGCGGCGGCACCCTGCTCGATGGCCTTGGGAATGAAGCGATGACCATCCACCTGTGTGCCTTTCATCGCTACGAAGAGACTACCCTGCGTGACCTTGCGAGAGTCTATCTCCACGCCGGTAACCTCAATCTCACTATCGCCGACAACAGCGGTCGGCTTGATGTTCTTAAGCAGTTCGCTAAGTTTCATATCTCACAGATTCTTTTCTTTTTTACACTTCCAGTTGCAGTTCGCAGATCTCGCCCTTCTTGATTTGATGACCCGGCTCCAGACTCTGTTTCGTCACGTGGCCGCGACCCCTCAGGACCACGCGCACGCCTCGACGTTCTATCTGATACACCGCGTCTCTGGCGCCCATTCCTCTGACGTCGGGGATGACAGACTTCGACGACTCTTCCTCGCGGTTCAATGCTATCTGCTTGTTCTGCTTGTTCTCAGCCTTTCCCCAGATGGGATTTCCTTCGGTGAACGATCCTGTCCAGTCGGTGTTGGCGCTGAATCCGAGGTGCGACAACACGTAGCCAGCCGAACCGAGATTGCCGTTCTTCACGTCAGGGATGAGGATTGATGCAGAGTCGCGCGAATCCTTCACGTCGAGTTTCAGGTTTTGGGCAAGGATTCCCTCAGAGATGTGATGGAACACAACGCCCGACATACCGCCACCCGAGGCAGGAAGGCCCGACTTCTGTATGCAGACGATGCACGAATAGCGCGGAGCGTCAGCGGGGAAGAACCCGCAGAAGGAAAGCAGGTATTGCATCGTGCCGGAGTGGTAGCCGCCGGTACCGTGCGAAATCTGAGCCGTACCGGTCTTGCCTGCCACCTTGAACGATTTCGAGCCAGCCTTCTTACCGAGTCCGATGCTCACCACTTGTTCCAGGATGGTCTGCATCTTCTTGATGGTCTCCGGCTTCGCAATGTGTTCGCGCATCACCACAGGCGGATATTCGGCAATGATTTGGCCGTTTTTCATCACCTGTTTCACGAAGCGGGGCTTCATCATGCGCCCGTTGTTGGCAATAGCGTTGTAGAAGGTGAGCGTAGAGATGGGCGGCACCTGTGTCTCGTAGCCTATCGACATCCAAGGCAGGGCGGTATTGCTCCAGTTGGCCCAGTGGCGGCCGGTCTTGTCCATTTTCGGCATACGGATACGGGCGGGCGACGAACCCATGAGTGGAATCTCGAGGTCGTCGGCAATACCCGTGCGGTAGAGGGCCTCCACGAACTTCTCTGGATGGCTGTGGTAGTATTCGTCGACGATGCGACTGACACCGATGTTCGAACTGTAATGCAGCGTCTGCGGCAGCGTCAGCATGCCATAACCGCCTTTGCGCCAGTTGTGGTCTTTCATCTGACGGCCATACATCGGCCACACACCACCCGCTGTCTCCACACGCTTCGTTGTGTCGCACTTGCCTTCATCGAGGCAGACCAGGATGCTTGCCGTTTTGAACACCGAACCGGGCTCCAACAGGTCGCTGACAGCGTGGTTCTTGATCTCGCGATATTCACCGTCGCTACATTTCTCCATGTTCACGATAGCCTTGATGTCGCCCGTCTGCACCTCCATCACGAGGGCCACACCTACGTTACCGTTGATGAGTTTCAACTCGTCGATGACGGCTCGCTCTGCCAAGTCCTGAATGCCTACGTCGATCGTGGTCACGATATCAGCACCGTCCACCGGCGGGGTATCCATGATGTCGAGGAACTTGTTGAGCACCTTCCGGCGATGGATGATACCATTCTCACCACGCAGGATGCTGTCGTAGCTGAGCTCCAGGCCGAAGCGCGCGGAGTCCTTGCTGCCGTACATCGTGCCGATAGTACGACCTGCTGCCGATCCGAACGGACGTTGGCGGGCGTTGTATTCCTCGATGTTGAAACCGCTCCGGAACGAAGACCTGACAATATAGTCGCCGTCAGAGCTCTCCGTGTTGAACGGGAAGTTGAATATCGGGAGAGCCTTCACTTCCGAGAAGGTATTGAAATCGACACGACGGCTCCAGATGGGCCAGTGGCGCGAACCCTCCGAACCATCCTTCTGCACTTTGTGTCGGCCTTCTTCCAGATGCTGCTTGAAAGCCTCTGCCGACTTCTCCGGGAAAATCTGACTCAGGCGGAGACAGATGGTATCCAGCTTGGCATCCCACAGCGAGTCGTTGCCTGCTGCGCGCAATGCCTGGAAGTCGATGAACATCTTAAACTCAGGCAGCGATGAAGCCATCAGCTGTCCATCGCACGACAGGATGTTTCCGCGGTTGGGCTTCACGCTCACGCTGTCTTTCTTCACGCGGTCGGCAACCTGCATCCAATAGTCGCGCTTCGCCGTCATGATATATAGGGTCTTGCCCACCACAGCAGTAGCCAGCAGCGTCATCACGATGACGATGAAGCTATAGCGGGGCATGATTTTCTTATGGTCAAACTTACTCATACGTTGTCAATTCTTCTTTTGCGTCAGATAATCATTTTCTTCGTTCTCGTTCATCTATTCATCAGGAATCTGGATGATGTAAGCCGGCTGACTGGGTATCTTCAGCAGGCTGTCGTTGTTGGCCTGCAGCATCTCCAGCACACGACTCTCGCGGCTTTTCTCCGTCAGTTGGCTGCTCGTCGAGAGAGCCTTGTACTTCGCGGCCTGCAGTTCTTTCTGCAGCTTGTCGATCTGGATGAGATCCTGCTGGCAGTTGTAGCGGTTAGAGATATACAGGACAACGAAGAAGGTGATGAGGATAAACAGCCATATCTGCCGGCGCATGGTCTGAGTCGTCAGGATATCACCACCGAGAATCTTTCCCAGGGTGAACGTCTTCGACATCGGGGCCTCGTCCTCGATGGCCTGCTCACGAATGACCTCCTTCAGCGTAGGAGCCTCGTTGGCACTCTTCTCCTTTGCTTCCGTCTCAGGCATTTCCTTCACCTCGGCTTTCTCCGGGGCAGCGGCCTCTTCTATCGTCAGCTTCGGGCTGTTCTTTCTTTCTTTTGTCTCGTCCATCTCTTTAATCTTTTTTGAGGAAGTCACTTCAGCATTTCTCGGCGATGCGCAGTTTGGCACTACGGCTGCGGGGGTTGCGTTCCTGCTCGTCGGGGTCGGGGGTAATCACCTTACCGTTCACCTGCACGAAAGGACTGCTGATGCGGCCGAAGAAGTCTTGCTCGACGCGTCCTTCTACATTACCCGACTTCATCACGTTCTTCACGATGCGGTCCTCCAGCGAGTGATAGGTGATGACCGACAGGCGACCGCCTTCGCACAGAAGTTCTGTAGCGGCAAGCAGCATCTCACGCAGGGCGTCCATCTCGTGATTCACCTCGATACGCAACGCCTGGAAGAGTTTCGCCATATCCTTCTTCACACCTCTGTCGTCGCCCTTGCCTCCGCGTCCCAGCAACGGCTCAGCCAGCTGCATGAGTTCTCCGGTGGTCTCCAGAGGCTTCAGCGAGCGGGCTTTCACCACAGCTGCGGCGATGCGGCGGGCGGTCTTCAGCTCACCATACAGGTAGAAGACGTCGGCCAGCTGCTGCTCGGGATAGTTGTTCAGCACCTCGGCAGCCGTTGTGCCTGCCCGTTTGTTCATTCGCATGTCCAGCGGAGCCTCGAAGCGGAATGAGAAACCGCGTGTGGCATCGTCGAAGTGGTGACTCGACACGCCGAGGTCGGCCAGCAGACCGTCGATGTGGTCAACACCGTAGAATCGCATCCAGTTCTTCAGATACCTGAAGTTCGAGCGAACGAACGTGAACCGGTCGTCATCGACGATGTTCTTTTCGGCATCGGCATCCTGGTCGAAGCTGTAGAGGTGTCCCTCTGCGCCCAGCCTGCTCAGGATCTCTCGCGAATGACCACCACCTCCGAACGTCACGTCAACATAGACGCCATTCGGCCTGATGTTCAGGCCGTCGATGCTCTCCTTGAGTAGCACAGGGACGTGATATGTTTCGGTTGTAATAATCATTGGTTGTGTGGCATTCATACCATTTGGCACTAGCTCCTGCCTGTCGACGGTCAGTACAGCGGCAGCTCTCCATCCATCACACTCTGCATAGCTGCGCCGAAGTCGTCAGGTGTCATCATCGAGGCTTCCACCTTTTCGGCGGCCCAGATTTCGATGGTGTCGCCATTTCCGGTGAACTTGATGGACTGCTGTATTTCAGCCAGCTGCAGGTAGCGCTTAGGAATCAGGAAACGGCCGTTGCCGTCGAGCGTCAGCAACTCCACTTGCGAAACAAACTGACGGAAAATCTTCTGGTGCTGCTGGTTATAGCGGTTCAGCCGCGAGCGCACCAGGTCCATCTGCTCGTTCCAGACGCTTTCGGGATAGAGCACCAGGCAGTCCTCAAACACGTCCTTGCGCAACACGAGGTTTTCCTCGCCCGATGTCTGTAGCACCTTGCGGAAAACGGCTGGCAGGAACGCGCGTCCCTTTGCGTCGATTTTTGCTTCTATATTTCCTAAAAAACGCATACGTACTTCTTAATAATAGAAAACGACTACAAAATTATACAATTTCCTCCACTTTCCTCCACTTTCCTCCACTTTTTTTTATTTTTAACAAAAAATTTCTGCTCTTTTTGCTCATTTTGGCCAATTCGTGCAAGTTTTTCGGTGCAAATCGCGCCCTCATGACAACAAAATCCGTCATTTCCTTCATCACCTCCGCTAAGTAGTAACATGCGACGGCTACTGCTTTCAATTTGACGAAAAGAGGCGAAAAACACCGAAAATGATGTCTGTAAGCAACTTTTTTTCCGAAAAAATGCGCACTTTGTATTTTTTTTGCTATATTTGCATTTTGTAAGAGGAAAATCTCTTCATCAAAACCTAATTTTCTCACATGAACGAGGAACACTCTGAATCATGAGCGAAACGATACAAAAGACTATTGACATCGACAAGGTGTTGCGCGACAAAATGGGTGACAAGGCTAAATGGGTGCCCAAACCGGCTGTGTCGTGGTTGAAGAAAACCATCCATCAGGACCGCGTGAACGCCTTCCTCTGGGAGAGTCGCGAACTGACGGGAACGCCTTGGCTGAAGGCGTGTGTGGACTATCTGGAGATGACACTTCAAATCGAGGGCGAGGAGAATCTGCCCGCCAAGGACGACGGACGCCTTTACACCTTTGTTTCCAACCACCCGCTGGGCGGCATCGACGGCGTTGCCCTCGGCAGCATCATCGGCGAACACTACGACGGCAATTTCCGCTATCTCGTCAACGACCTGCTCATGAACCTCCCGGGACTTGCTCCTCTCTGCATCCCCATCAACAAGACCGGCAAGCAGAGCCGCGACTTCCCAGCTATGGTTGAGGCGGGCTTCAAGTCCGATCACCACATGCTCATGTTCCCCGCAGGCCTGTGCTCCCGCAAACAGCCCGACGGTGAGATTCGCGACCTCGACTGGAAGAAAACCTTCGTCAGCAAGAGCGTCGAGACGCAGCGCGACATCGTGCCCATCCACTTCGGCGGGCAGAATTCCGATAAATTCTACAACATCGCCAACTGGTGCAAGCGCCTGAACCTGAAGTTCAATGTGGCGATGCTGTTCCTCGTCGACGAGATGTACAAGAACGTCGGAAAAACATTCCGTGTGGCTATCGGCAAGCCCATCCCCTGGCAGACATTCGACAAGTCGAAGACGCCCGTGCAGTGGGCACAGTGGGTGAAGGAGCAGGCCTATACACTCTAAATCAGAACATTCTCAATATATCCAAATGGAACAACCCATTATTCAACCGATTGACAAGCAGTTGCTCAAGAGTGAACTCACACGCGAACGACAGCTTCGCATGACCAACAAGAGCAACAACGAAATCTACGTTATTACAGCCCACGACGCACCGAACGTGATGCGCGAAATAGGCCGAATTCGCGAGATCGCATTCCGCGAGGCAGGCGGCGGAACGGGTATGGAGGTCGACATCGACGAATTCGACACCTGCGAGAACTGCTACAAGCAGCTCATCGTCTGGAATCCCGAGGCCGAGGAGATTATCGGCGGCTACCGTTACATCTTCGGCACCGATTGGGAACTCAACGACGAAGGCCAGCCCATCCTCGCCACCAGTCATATGTTCCACTTCTCCGAGAAGTTCCTGCGCGACTACATGCCCTACACGGTGGAACTCGGCCGTTCGTTTGTCTCACCCGACTATCAGAACGTGCGCCGCAACACCAAGAGCATCTTCGCACTCGACAATCTCTGGGACGGCCTGGGAGCGCTCACCGTCCTCAATCCCCACGTGAAGTATTTCTTCGGGAAGGTCACCATGTATCCGTCCTACGTACGCCGCGGACGCGACATGATTCTCTATTTCCTCAACAAGCACTTCGGCGACAAGGAAGGACTGATCACCCCGATGAAACCGCTGATTATTGAAGCCGATCCCGCCGAGATGGAGGCTCTTTTCACAGAGGACGACTTCAAGAAGGACTACCGCATCCTCAACACCGAGGTGCGACGTCTGGGCTACGACATTCCGCCGCTCGTCAACGCATATATGAGTCTCTCACCGACGATGAAGCTCTTCGGCACCGCCATCAACTACGGCTTCGGCGACGTCGAGGAGACAGGCATCCTCATCGCTGTCGACGAGATCCTCGAAGACAAGCGCATCCGCCACGTCGACTCCTTCATCCGTGAGCATCCCGAGGCCCTGCGCATCGCCAGCGAGGCCCAAAAGCTAATTGCAAACCATAATCCGATGAGGGCGTAGGGGCCGGAGGGCCGTTCAATGCGCTTCGCGCGGTTCAATGCGACTTCGTCGCGGTTCAAGAGTGCAAGCACCCTGCGGGCAGTGCAATGCGACTGTCGCAGTTCAAAAGTTCTTTCTCCGCTCCGCTACGAAAGCGGCAAAGCCGAGCGATCTCCTTCGCTGATTCGTGCACCACGCTCCGCGTGACAGCACTGCTTCAGTCGATGACCTTCGGTTCAATGCGCTCCGCGCGTTCAAGAGGTTATGTGTAATCATAAACTATTCACTACTCACTATTCACTCGAAACTATCAACTCTCAACTATCAACTATGAAACCCCTTTTGTCCCTTCTCCTACTCCTGAGTAGTTTCTCGTATGCTGCTCCCACGCAGCCCCGTGCCGAATACCCGCGCCCGCAGTTCGAGCGCAACGACTGGGTGAACCTCAACGGCACATGGACCTATTCCTTCGACTTCGGACGCACCGGACGCGAGCGCAACTGGCAGCAGTCGGCAGGATTCCCCAACACCATCCTCGTGCCGTTCTGCCCAGAGAGCCGTCTGTCGGGCGTCGCCTACACCGACTTCATCCCGAGCATCTGGTATCAGCGAAAAATCGCCATTTCATCGGCTTGGACGGGCAAAAAGATCCTGTTGCACTTCGGTGCCGTCGACTACGAATCCCACATCTTCATTGATGGAAACATCGTGGGCAGCCACTATGGCAGCGGCTCCTCGTTCACCTGCGACATCACGAAGTTCGTGCAGGCGGGCCGTGAACACAATCTCGTCGTACAGGTCATCGACAACCTGCGCGACGGACACCAGACGGGTGGCAAGCAGAGCACACTGCTCAACTCCTATGGCTGCATGTACACCCGCACCACAGGCATCTGGCAGACCGTCTGGCTGGAGGCCGTCCACGCCGAAGCCCTGCAGTCGGTCTTCGCGGTGCCCGATATCGACCAGCAGCAGCTCGTCATCACACCGCGCTACTATCAGGAGAACCCCGACAACCAGCTCACCGTCACCCTCTACGACGGAAAGAAAGTGGTGGCACAGAAGCGCGTTCCGTGCTCCAACGGCGCCGCTATCGTGTTGCCTGTGAAAGGCATGAAACTATGGAGTCCGGAGCAGCCGTTCCTGTATCAGCTGACCTACAAAGTAACAAAAAACGCCCATTCCATCGGGAAAAATGGCAACAAGGAGCAGGTCATCGACGAGGTCCGCTCCTATGCCGGCATGCGGAAGGCACATGTCGCCAACGGACTCTTCTATCTGAACAACAAACCCTACTACCAGCGCCTTGTACTCGATCAGGGTTTCTACCCCGACGGCATCTGGACAGCACCCTCCGATGAAGCCCTGCGACGTGACATCGAACTTGCAAAAAACGTCGGTTTCAACGGCGCTCGTCTGCACCAGAAGAGCTTTGAGGAGCGCTATTACTACTGGGCCGACCACCTGGGCTACCTCACCTGGGGCGAGTCGGCAAGCTGGGGTCTCGACGAGAACAGCGACCTCTCGGCACGCAACTTCCTCAGCGAGTGGGCAGAGCTCATTGAGCGCGACCGCAACCACCCGTCTATCGTCACGTGGACACCGTTCAACGAGACGTGGGGCTGTCAGAACACGGGCGTCTATACGCGCTTCATCAAGGATGTCTACACGCTCACGAAGGCCATCGACCCCACACGTCCTGTCAACGATGTCAGCGGAGATGGACATGTGATGACCGACATCTGGAGCGTCCACGACTACGAGCGCGACTCCCTGCAGCTAACCCTCCATTTCACCTTCGAGCCCGGCAAGGAGCCCTATCGCAACCAGCCAAGTAAGACGGAGTGGCTTGCCAAATACGACGGACAACCCTACATCGTCGACGAATTCGGCGGCTTACCCTGGATACCGCAGGAAGAGCGGGCCAACTCGTGGGGATACGGTGAAAACATCGATTCCATCGAGGAATTCTACAACCTTCTCGAGAAGCAGGTCGACGCTTTGAAGGCTTCCGAGCACGTAGTTGGTTTCTGCTATACCCAGATCACCGACGTTGAGCAGGAGAAGAACGGCATCTACCGCTTCGACCGCTCACCGAAGTTCGATGCCGCCCGCCTCCGCGCCATCTTCGAGCGCATCCCCTCCAACTACCTCGAGCGCCGGTAGCCTAGTCCCATCCAGAGCATTGTTCCTAAACCTATGGAGCAATGCTCTGTTTAATCTGGAGCAATGCTCCGTAACCTCTAGAGCATTGCTTTGGTTGGTCAAAAGCATAGCTCTAGCTGTCCGAAAGCATAGCCCTAGCTATCCAAAAGCATTGCTCTAGCTGTCCGAAAGCATTGCTCTAGCTGTCCGAAAGCATAGCTATCTTGCACTATCTGGCTATATCGTTGCCATTATGAAACGGTCACAGGTCACAGCTGTGACCATGTGACCTTTTCGGCTGGCGGGGCAGCAAAATAGGTATAAGCGACTGATAATCAGTACTTTATGTTACATTTCTCTCTTTTTCTTACTTTTTTGTTCAAAATAGTGTGACCGTTTCATTTTGACATTTTGATTGTAATAATTACTATTTTACGGAAATAAGTTATGCAAATACATCTTTTTGCTTACATTATGTCAATATGGCCTCTGTGACCTCCCTTTGAAGCCGCGAGGACACATGGTCACAGCTGTGACCTGTGACCGTTTATTTGTTAAAAACCCTTAATTCTTTGCGCTTCTTTATTATCTGGATAGTGGATTCATTAAGACCGCATTATTCCTGCATGATTGTCCCTTTCTTCTCCCTTCCTTTCAGGGAAGGAAACGGGGGTGGGTTTCTTTTTTTGGTTTTTTAAGTGTCGTAATGATGCTGGTATGGTGGAAATTGTTTATCTTTGCACTCATTATGAAGATAGCATTGATAGGCTACGGCCGGATGGGCCGTATGATAGAAGAGATCGCGCTGAGCCGCGGTCATGAGATTGTTAGCATTATCGACATCGACAACCAGGACGACTTCGACAGCGATGCCTTCCGCTCGGCCGACGTCGCCATCGAGTTCACGGCACCGCAGGCTGCCTACGGCAACTACCTGAAGGCCTGGCAGCAGGGTGTGAAGGTGGTGAGCGGTTCGACGGGCTGGATGAAGGAGCACGGCGAGGATGTGCGCACGAAATGCGAGAAGGAGGGCAAGACGCTGTTCTGGGCTTCGAACTTCTCGGTGGGCGTGGCCATCTTCTCGGCTGTGAACAGATATCTGGCGAAGATCATGAACCAGTTCCCGGGATACGATGTGGAGCTGGAGGAGACCCACCACGTGCATAAGCTCGACCACCCCAGCGGCACCGCCATTACGCTGGCTGAGGAGATTGTGGAGAACATCGACCGCAAGGAGGCTTGGGCGGAGGAGACCACCGATCCGAAGCTGCTGCGCGTTGACCACATTCGTCGCGGCGAGGTGCCTGGCATCCACACCATCCGCTATGACTCGGAGGCCGACTGCATCACCATCACCCACGATGCCCACTCGCGCAAGGGCTTCGCCCTCGGTGCTGTGCTGGCGGCTGAATACACCAAGGAGCACGCGGGGCTGCTGACGATCAGCGATATGTTTAATTTCTGACACATGAAACCAACTATCAAGAAAAGAATGGAAAAAAGAAAAACCGAGAAGAAGAAAATGAACATGGCCGCCCAATGGGCGAAGTTCATTGTGGTGTTGGCACTCTACCTGCTGTTCCTCTACTGGGTGAAGTCGTGGTGGGGCCTCATCGTGGTGCCGTTTATCTTCGATGCCTACATCACGAAGAAAATACGCTGGCAGTGGTGGAAGGATGCCGAAGGCCCCGTGCGCTTCGTGATGTCGTGGGTCGACGCGCTGGTGTTCGCACTCGTGGCGGTGTATTTCATCAACCAGTTCTTCTTCCAGAACTACGTCATCCCGAGCTCATCGCTTGAAAAGTCGCTGCTCACGGGCGACTACCTGTTTGTGTCGAAGGTGGCTTACGGCCCGCGCATTCCGCAGACACCGCTCACGATGCCACTCACACAGCACACGCTGCCGCTCATCGGCACGAAGTCGTACATAGAGTGGCCGCACTGGGACTACCGCCGCGTAAAAGGCCTGGGCGATGTGCAACTGAACGACATCGTGGTGTTCAACTATCCTGCCGGCGATACCATCCTCACGGAGATGCCCTACCAGACGGAGTATTACCGTATGGTGTACGACTACGGCCAGCAGCTCTACGCACAGAATGTGGGTATGCCCGACTTCTCGACGATGAACCAGCAGCAAGTGTACGAGCTCTATAAGGACGTGTATGCGATGGGGCGGAAGTATGTGGAGAGCAATCCCGTGCAATACGGCTCGATAGATTCGCGTCCCACCGACCGCCGCGAAAACTACGTGAAGCGCTGCGTAGGTCTGCCCGGTCAGACGCTGCAGGTGAAGAACCGCGTGGTGTATCTCGACGGCAAGCCGAACAAGGAACCTGACAACGTACAGTACACTTATCGTGTGAAACTGCGTGAGCATATGCCCGACGATCTGATGCAGGAGGTGGGCATCTCGATGGAACAGCTCGCACAGCTGAACCGCGACGGCGTGATGCCGCTCACGAAGCAGGCTGCCGCCCAGCTGGCGCTGCGCAAGGACATCGTGGAGAGTATCGAGCTGAACACTGAGATCAGCGGCGACGACCAGGTGTATCCGCGCAATGCCGCCTATGGCTGGACGCGCGACAACTACGGTCCGCTGTGGATTCCGAAGAAAGGCGAGTCGATTGAGCTGAACATGAACAATATCGCCATCTACGAACGTGCCATCAAGGTGTATGAGGGCAACGACCTCGAGGTGAAGAACGGCCAGATTTACATCAACGGCCAGCACGCCACGAGCTACACGTTCAAGATGGACTACTACTGGATGCAGGGCGACAACCGGCATAACTCTGCCGACTCGCGCTACTGGGGCTTCGTGCCTGAGGATCACATCGTGGGCAAGCCCATCTTCATCTGGTGGAGCAGCGACCCCGACCGTCACGGATTCAAGGGCATCCGCTGGAGCCGTCTGTTCCGCATGGTGGATAAGATTAAGTAGCAGAATATGTCCGACGTGCTGAAGTTCATAGTTGCCTTAGCTGCCTGCATCGTCGTGATGCTGGTGATAAGGAACTATGGCTTAGCGCTCTATACGGTGCCCGACGACAGTCTGCAACCGATGCTGAGCAAGGGGCAGCGCGTGCTGGTGAACAAACTGGAGCGCAGCCGACTGAAACAGGGCGACGCAGTTGTCTTTGGCAACGACGGAGCAACAACGGCGGGACGCGTGGTCGCCGTTCCCGGTGATACCGTCAGCATCGACAGCGTGCAGTTTCTGATTCCCACCCACTGCCAGGCCGATTTCGACTGCGACTACTGCCGACTCTACCTTGTAGAGACGGGCCATCAGCAGGTGCTGGTGCCGGCAGGAACGGTGGTGGGAACGGTGCTCAGATGGAGAAAGGACAAACAGACGGAATGATGAGAATAGCGCTCTTGTCAACAACCTATTTCGGACCCGTGCAGTGGTATCAGAAGGTGAACCGCTACGATGCCGCCGTCGTCGACAGCGACGAGGCGTTCCTGAAGCAAACCTACCGCAACCGCTGCATCATCGCAACCGCCAACGGGCCACAGGCGCTGACGGTGCCTGTGGAGCAAGGGACAAGAGAAGGCATCGGCAAGGTGCGCATCAGCGATCACGGCAACTGGCGACATATTCATTGGAATGCACTCTGCTCGGCCTACGGCGAGAGTCCGTTCTTCGACTTCTATGCCGACGATGTGCGCCCGTTCTTCGAGCAACGATGGGAATTCCTCTGCGACTACAATATGGCTATCGCACAGAAGATGTGCGAACTGCTGCAGATAAAAGCTCCCGTGAGTTCGAGCAGCGTCGAAGGAAACAACCTAGCAGACCAACAAGACTTGACCGACTTCCGCACGCTCATACGTCCGAAGCACACCCAGCCCGACGATGCGTTCACCCCACGCCCCTATTGGCAGGTGTTTGCACAGAAGAACGGCTTCCTGCCCAATCTGTCGGTTCTCGACCTGCTCTTCAACATGGGCAACGAGGCAGTGCTCTATCTTTGATGATGTAAAAACTTGAACCATTTGAACCGCGGCAAGCCGCATTAAACCATTTGAACTATTCATAACCCTATTATTCACTCTTTAAAAGTAGAAACGATGAAAAAAGTAAATGTGAAACTGTTTGCCTGCCTCATGGCAGGAACGCTGATGATGAACTCATGTATCGGTTCGTTCAGCCTTTTCAACAAGTATGCTGAGTGGCAGCGCACTATGACCAACAGCAAGTTCCTCAACGCCATCGTTGGCTTCATCCTCATGCCTATCGTGGGTGGCATCACGCTGACTGTCGACTGGCTCGTACTGAACACCATCGAGTTCTGGACTGGTGACAATCCTATTGCACAGAATGCCGGCAAGACACAGCAGGTGATGGGTAGCGACGGTCGCTACTATGCCGTGAAGACCCTCATCGACGGCTATGAGATCACCACACCTGACGGCCAGATGCTGAAGTTCATCTACGACAAGGAGAACAATGCCTGGATGCAGGTGCAGAACGGTGTGACGAAGGAGATGTTCCGTTTCAACGAGGATGGCACCGTGAAGGTGAACACCCCCGAGGGACCGAAGGACGTAGCCCTCAACGAGGCAGGCCTCTATGAGGTTCAGATGGCCTGCAGCGGCAACATCTTCTGGGCTTGCCGTTAATACGGTTTTCATTATCGATAAAGGAGAGCAGCCTTCCGGCATTCACCGGAGGGCTGTTTTTTTGTATAGATGCTCGTCATTTATGCCATTTTGGGGGAAATCCTCACGAAAAATGCGGTTTTATTTCGTCAATTGTAGGAAAATCATTAACTTTGTTGCCGTCTATTACAGCTAATCGAATAACAAATAATCAAAAACTCGAAGAATATGAAGAAGTTTCTACTCATGGTACTGATGCTCGTGGTGACCACCGTCGCCGCTACAGCTCAGACTGTAACGACCGACAAACGCTTTGCACGCGGAGCTACAATGGCATTCGGACGTATGACCGTCACGGGACTCTCATCCTCGCAGATTGCCGAGCAGGGATTCTGCTACAGCACCGAGAAGGCTGAACCCACTGTCGACGACCAGACGACGAAGAGCTTCCTGACGAACAACGGGCGCATCTACTGGCTGAAAGACCTCACCCCAGCCACCAAGTATTATATGCGTGCCTACGTGAAGACCAAGAGCGGCGATGCCCTCTATGGCGATGTCATCAAGTTCTATACCATTCCGAAAGGGGAGGTAAAACTTTCTATGCGCACGAGCGGTGACGATAATTCCAACCGCATCAAGGCTGCTGCAGAGACGGCCGTCGAATGGTGGAACAATCTGACTGAGATCAAGGACTTCACAACCAACATCGGCTATAATTCCGGTACACCAACGGCAGAATGTTCCTACGGAGGCTGGATGAGCGTCGGCCCGAACACCTCCTACCAGCGATGTGGAACCATCCTACATGAATTGTTGCATGGTGTCGGCGTCATCCCTTGGGCAGGAACGCAGTGGAGCAAGTACGACCTGCGTTCGAGCAAGAACGGCGACGGCTACGGGTCAGGCTACTGGCTGGGCGACCGTGTGACCGAAGTGCTGTCGTTCTGGGACAACAAGGATTTCGAGCAACTCAACGGCGACTATCAGCACATGTGGCCCTATGGCATCAACGGTGCACACGAAGACAACGGTACTGACGTCCTCTACATCGGTAACGGACTCATCTGTCAAGCATTAGGCGAGGACGGTCTGGAACACACCGACAAACACTTTGCCGAACCTTATTACGCCATCAATGTGGAAGACGACGTGAAGTACTACCTGAAGAACGAGAACGAGGATCGCGGCTTCTACACCTCTTATCTCGTGGAGAACGAAGACGGCACGCTCTCATGGAAGGAGATAGCTCTGGCCGACCTCACCACACGTGACGACGCAGCCTGGTACATCACGTTCACGCCAACCAATCAGTTCTACCAGTTGCACAATGCCAAGACGGGTAATTACCTTTATATGACCGGCAGCACCGCGAAGACGATTGCCACCACCTCCGGCAATACCGACTTCCACGTGATGAAGGCACGCATCGACGCTGCCGATACACACACCGACGAACCCAACCCACGCGGCTACTGGCTGCTGCACCATGCATCACGCAACCCACGCGCACTCTCGGCAGCCGCAAACGGCAGGGTAGCCACAGAGACTTTCAACATCTCCAACAATGCCACCACGCAGCGATGGCTCATCCTCACCGCTGAACAGGCCGCCGAGGTTGACAACGTCGGTATGGGTGCCTTCCGCAAACAGGTGGCCGATATTCTGAGCCAGCTGCGAGGCCTGCGCAGTGTGCCACATACCGAGGATACCGAAGGCACCGACGCGAAGCTCGACAACATCATCGATGAGATAGAAGGCAAGTCGGCTACCGCTACCAGTGCCGTACAGGTGGCAGAACTTGTCGAAGAGGCACGACAGGCCGTCTTCGACTTCCTGGCAAACGCTACTCCTACCGATATGGACCAGCCGTTCAACGTCTCGCTGCTCATTAAGAATCCCGGACTCGACGATACCGAAGGCTGGCTTGGAGTACCCACGCTGAGCTATTCGTGCGGTGAGTTCTTCGAAGTGGCATTCGACTACAACCAGACGCTTGAAAACATGCCCGCCGGAACCTATGTCCTCCACGCTCAGGCATTCCAGCGCGCCGGTATTGCTGAGACCGCCTACCGCGCATACATCAACGGCACCACGACGCGCATCTCCACATTCCTCTATGCCGGCTCACGCTCGGAACGCGTGCATAACATCTGCGACTACGGACAAGAGAATAAGCTCGGTGTCGGCGATGAAGTGGCTGTGGGCGATCCTGTTATCTACATTCCCAACGACATGAAGTCGGCTGCCAACTACTTCAAGCAGGGCTTCTATGACTGCGAAGTGGCGACTGAGCTCACCGAGGACGGCAGTAAGCTGAAGATTGGCATACGCTGCAAGAACGGCAACAGCTCGTATTGGAGCATCTTCGACAACTTCCGCCTCTACTACTACGGCTCCATCCCACTTGATGTTGTGACAGGCATCGAAACCCAGCCCATCACTGAAAGGAAGGAAGCGGAGGCAACTGCCATCTATGACCTCAGCGGACGCAAGGTTTCATCCTCTTCTTCTGAGCTTCCAAAGGGTATTTATATCCAGAACGGACGTAAATTTGTGGTGAAGTAAAGCCCTACCTGTAACTCTCCTCTAAGAGAGGGAAAAGACCATTTGAGCATTGTCAGACGTAAAAACGCTCGACAATGCTCAAATTTGTTGTTGAATGAATTTGAGTCAATCGTGATTGAGCGAGAGCAGAATTTAGGATAAAAAAGTATAAAAGATGATGCCGAAAGGGACGATTTCTATATAAAGATTGTACTTTTGCAGGCAAATTGAAAAAAGGATATTATATGAAGTTTGATTTCAAGAACTATCTGTTCTTTTCAGTATTGCTTGTAGTGAGTTTATCGTCGAAGGCGGACAACATCGAGAAAGATTCCGTCGGTCAGACTATCGACGGTGCGGCTGTGATGGCCGAAAGTCAGTCGTTTGACCGTAGGATAGAAGGTGTTGTCATCGATCCTGAACTTGATTATCTGTTGCTGAAGTTCCGAGCTACTACGAAAAGCGGGAAATGGTTGAAATTCAAAGGAGAGATAGGCGCATTTAGTTTGAAAGAGTCCAAGTTGCTGTGGACATCACCTTTTGATTACAGCAATTCATCAATCAGTTGTACGAAGTCTGGAGTAGTTGTTACCACGGGGAACAAGGTCAGCATGCTTGATTCCACAACGGGTAACGTTCGCTGGCAAGGTAAGTTCGTCCCTGTTCAGTTTGATGACTCAACCCATGTCGTACTTGGTTATTCCGGGGCTAGGTCGAGCAAGTTGAGCGGGTATGATCTGAACACGGGAAAACAGTTGTGGACCATCAGCCTGCCACATGACAAGAACTGGGGATGGAACCATGTCATACGCGAGGACTCTGCCCATTGGCTCATAGTTGCAGACGACTTGAATCGTCTGAATATTCGTACAGGCGAAGTCGGTGTCTACAAAGCAAAAACAGGAGTATCTGATGTAAAGGGTGCTATCCTCAAGGGATTGGCAATGGGTGCTATGGCTATGGCTGGTGCTATGACGACCGGCTTAGCGGCTTATCCCATAGGATATGTCAGCCCGAACGTAATCAATCAGCTACACTCTAACGTGGTTCAGGATGACTCGCACTATTTCTTTGCCGACCGCGAATGTGTGGCCTGCCTTGATCGTAGTATGAATACCGTATGGAGTTATGACTTTCCCTCAAGGACATCGGCTTTCTCCCGACTTGTTGATAATGATAGTACACTATACATGTTTAATCTGGGTTTTGGCTTCAAGGATGGACGGCAACGTATAAAGATGGGACGTCCGTTTATAGCTGCCTTTGACAAACGTACGGGAAACTGTCATTACATGAATATGCTGAGTTTGAAAAAAGATATGGTGGAAGATGCCTTACTCAATCCTGACGGCGCATTCATGCTCTTTGATGACGGACTGGCCTATAAGCACGAACTCAACGATTCCACTGTGACCATCTCTCCTTGGGATGTGAATGAACACGGTCGGTTAAGGTCGATAGTTACCCAGCCTGTTTATGCACACTATCGTCTGAAGAACATGTTTGAAGTTATTGCATCGGATGGTTTTCACTTTCCAGTAATAACGGAAAAAGGTGACATTTTCCTTGTTGACAAAGAACTAAGAATTTCTACCAGTTTCCCTGCTCATTCTCTCTATTGGCCTATTTGCATGGTTGGAGATAGAATGTGTGTGTATTCTGCGTCCAGTAGTGCACAAGATATATGGCTGGTATCTCTTCAGGGCATACCTGAGATTAAGCTGACAATTCCTATACGCAGAGTAGGAATTGCAGGAGGCAAGCTATTCCTTAGTAACGACGAGCGCCTATATTATCTGCCACTAGAATAGATGACGTCAGAATAATTCAAACGAGTTTGCTATTTCGTTCTGCAATTAACAATTTAAACATTTAAGAACTCCCACCTGGCCTCGAGGCTGGGTGGGAGTTGCTTTTGTTGGATGCTGCGAACGGATTGCAGGAAGCAATCGGCTACGGCAACATTGTGACGAGCTGGCGCATGCCCTCGCTGGCTCCCTTGCGGATGTGGGTGAGATTCGGGATGTGGGTAATCGACACATCGTCGGGATCGATGAGGAAGATAGGCGTGCCGGGCCGCACATAATGGGCGAGTCCTGCAGCAGGATAGACGTTGAGCGAGGTGCCGATGATGACGAACACATCAGCTTCGCCAACGGCTTCAGCAGCGGGTGAAATCATGGGCACACTCTCGCCGAAGAACACGATGAACGGACGAAGCAACGAGCCGTCGCCGGCTTTCTCGCCTTCCACGACATCGGGATCGTCAGGACCGAGCTCGCGCACATAGCGCTCATCGAACTGGTCGCGCGAAGAACACACCTTCGTGAGCTCGCCGTGCAGGTGGATAATGTGTGTAGAGCCTGCTTTCTCGTGCAGGTTGTCAACGTTCTGCGTGACAACCGTCACATCATAGCGGTCCTCCAACTCTGCGATAAGACGATGTCCGTCGTTGGGCTGTGCATCGTAAAGCTTCCTGCGAAGTCGGTTGTAGAAGCTGTTTACGAGGTTGGGGTCCATGAGCCAACCTTCGTGGCTCGCCACTTGCTCTACTGGGTAGTCTTCCCAGAGTCCGCCGGCACCGCGGAAGGTCTTGAATCCGCTCTCTACCGACATGCCGGCACCTGTCAGAAATACGATTTTTTTCATTGGGGTATTTTTTGTTGTACGTTATTCCTGATGGTCACGGATGGCTTCCATAATCTTTGCCTCGAGCTCCTCGCAGAGTTCGGGGTTGTCCTTGAGGATAGCTTTCACGGCATCGCGGCCCTGTCCAAGCTTCGAATCTTGATAGCTGAACCACGATCCCGATTTCTTGATGAGGCCATACTCTACGCCGAGGTCGAGGAGTTCTCCAACCTTCGAGATGCCTTCGCCAAAGGTAATTTCGAACTCTGCCTTGCGGAAGGGCGGTGCCACCTTATTCTTCACCACCTTCACACGCACCTGGTTGCCGATGGGCTGGTCGCCGTCCTTCAGCGTCGTCACCTTGCGGATGTCGAGGCGCACGGAAGCGTAAAACTTCAGGGCGTTACCACCAGTCGTGGTCTCGGGGTTGCCGAACATCACACCGATCTTCTCACGCAGCTGGTTGATAAAGATACAGGAGGTGTTGGTCTTGGCGATGGTCGACGTAAGCTTACGCAATGCCTGGCTCATCAGACGGGCATGCAGGCCTACGGCTGAGTCGCCCATATCGCCTTCGATTTCCTTCTTCGGTGTGAGCGCTGCGACGGAGTCGATGACGATGATATCAATCGCTGCCGAACGAATGAGCTGGTCGGCAATCTCGAGTGCCTGCTCGCCGTTATCGGGCTGTGAAATCAGAAGGCTGTTGATGTCGACGCCAAGCTTCTGGGCATAAAAGCGGTCGAAGGCGTGCTCGGCATCGATGAATGCTGCGATGCCGCCCTGCTTCTGTGTCTCAGCGATAGCGTGGATGGCGAGCGTGGTCTTACCGCTCGACTCGGGTCCGTAGATTTCGATGATGCGGCCCTTGGGGTAGCCGCCTACGCCGAGTGCAGCGTTCAATCCGATGGAGCCAGTGGGTATTACTTCTACGTTTTGTATGTTCTCGTCGCCCATGCGCATGATACTGCCTTTGCCGAAATCCTTCTCGATTTTCGACATAGCAGCCTGCAAGGCTTTCAGCTTTTCCTGCTGCGGATTCAGGACCTCGCCCTCATTCTCTTTCTTTGCCATATTACTCTGTATTTTGATAGTTAAACCTTCTGCAAAGATACAATAATTATATGGTCCTGCAAAATTATTTCTGATATATTTTTACTTGTCATTCACAGGTTCAGTTTCATTAACACTTTTTAATCTGCACACATGCAAGATTTGCCGTCGTCGGCTGTTTTCTAGACAGAACATAATTTGTTAAACAATAAAAGCAATGAGAACAATGAAAAAGAATTTTCTGAGTGTTGGCCTAGCTGCCACTACCCTGTTCGTCGTGGGGTGCTCGACAGCTGGCGAAGATGTTTCATACGAGGGTTACAACATGTACTCTTTGGCCGATAACGGCATGATAGAAATGCCGGAAGGCGGGGGCGACAAGTTTGACGAGTTCACCGACAACCCATTTGTGAAGACATCGGAAGAACCCGCTTCCACTTTCTCCGTCGATGCCGACGGCGCCTCATACGCCATCATGCGACGCTACCTGGCCAGTGGTTACGATATCGCACCTTCCAGCGTGCGCATCGAGGAATTCCTCAACTATTTCACGTTCAACTATGCCTGGCCGAAGGGTGATGAAAGCGTGGCCATCAATGCCGAGGTGGGCGACTGCCCCTGGAACCCCAGTCATCATCTGCTGCGACTGGGCATCAAGGGAAGAGAGTTGGCTGCTTCCGAAATGCCGCGCGCCAACTTCGTGTTTCTCGTCGATGTGTCAGGTTCGATGGCCAGCAGCGACAAACTGGATTTGTTGAAGAAAGGACTGACGGAACTTCTCTACCAACTGAATCCCGATGACCGCATCTCGCTCATCACCTACAGCGGCGAGGTGAAAAAGCTGTTGGAATCGACTACTATCCGTAACGCGGATAAGATCAAGAAAGCCATCAGCAAGCTGAATGCCGATGGATGCACGGCAGGCGGCAAGGCATTGAAGATGGCCTACGAAGAGGCTTTGGCGAACTACGACCCCAAGTGCAACAACCGGGTCATCATGGGCACCGACGGCGACTTCAACGTTGGCGTCACCAACACGGATGATCTGGTGGAGATGGTAGAGAGTTACGCCCGCAAAGGCATCTACATGACCTGTCTGGGCTTCGGGTTAGGCAATCTCAACGATGCCATGATGGAAAAGATCAGCAATTCAGGCAACGGCACCTATCACTACATCGACTGCGAGAACGAATTGATGAAGGTCTTCGTACACGAGCGCAGCCAGTTCGTCAGCGTGGCCAACGACGCCAAGTGCCAGGTCAGTTTCAACCCTGATGTCGTCAGCGAGTATCGCCTCATCGGCTACGAAAACCGAGTGATGAACCGTGAAGACTTCGAGAACGATAAGAAGGATGCCGGCGAGATCGGCGCAGGGCAGACCATCACCGCTCTTTACGAAATCGTGCTCAAAGACGACAAACAGGAAGGATTCGCCAACCAGCCTTTCTTCACCTTTGACTTCCGCTATAAAAAGACGCTCGACAGCCCAAGCCGCCCCCTGCAACTGAACATGAACGCAGGAAGAATCTTCGAGAAGTACGAACGTCCAGACGACTTCTACTTCGCTGCCGGCGTAGCCGCCTACGGCATGATACTCCGCGACTCGCCCTACAAGGGTGATGCCAGCATCGAGATGGCGAAGAAACTAGTGAAAAAAGGACTGAGTTTCGACCCTCACGGCTATCGCGAGGAACTGCTGAAAATCATGGAGAACCCAAAGAACGACTAATAAGCGTAAGGACTGAAACAAAAGGTGGGCGAAGGAACAAACCTTCGCCCACCTTTAAACCCTTTAAGCCCTTCCACTTATTACAGTTCGAGATCGCCGTCGTGGATTTCGTGCCAGGGGAGACCCTGCTTGTTGAGTTGTTCCATGAACGGATCGGGATCGAACTCCTCAACGTTGTAGACACCCGGCTTCTTCCAGATGCCCTTGCAGAACATCATGGCGCCAATCATTGCGGGAACGCCAGTGGTGTAAGAGACGCCCTGCATGCCCGTCTCCTCGTAGGCAGCGCGATGCGAGCAGTTGTTATAGACGTAGTAGGTGTGCTCCTTGCCATCGTTGCCGATACCGCGGATGCGGCAGCCGATTGAGGTCTCGCCCTCGTAGTTTTCGCCGAGGTCCTGCGGGTTAGGCAGCACAGCCTTGAGGAACTGCAGCGGTACAATCTTCACACGTGCAGTGCCGGTGCCGTCGGCGAGCGGAGCCTCGTATTCCACTTCGTCGATGCGGCTCATGCCGATGTTCTGGATTACCTCCAGGTGCTTCAGATACTGCTGGCCGAAGGTCATCCAGAAGCGGGCACGCTTGATGGTGGGGTAGTTGATGACCAACGACTCTATCTCCTCGTGATGCAACAGGTAGCTATCGCGCGGTCCGATGCCAGGATAGGTCAGGTCCTTGTGGATTTCCAGCGGCTCAGTCTCCACCCACTGTCCATTCTCCCAGTAGAGTCCCTTCTGCGTGATCTCACGGATGTTGATCTCTGGGTTGAAATTCGTGGCGAACGCCTTGTGGTGGTCACCGGCGTTGCAGTCGACGATGTCGAGATACTGTATCTCCTTGAAGTGGTGCTTGGCGGCATAGGCGGTGAAGATGCTGGTGACACCCGGGTCGAAGCCGCAGCCGAGAATGGCCGTCAGCCCAGCCTCGCGAAAGCGCTCGCGATACGCCCACTGCCAGGAATATTCGAAGTGCGCTTCGTCCTTCGGTTCATAGTTAGCAGTGTCAAGATAGCTGCAGCCACATGCCAGGCAGGCTTCCATAATGGTGAGATCCTGATAAGGCAGTGCGAGGTTGATGACGAGCTCGGGCTTATAGTCAGAGAAGAGAGCCTTGAGCTGTTCCACATCGTCGGCATCGACCTGCGCCGTCTTGATAGGCATCGTGTATCCCTTCTTGTGGATAGCCTCAACGAGTGCGTCGCACTTTGCCTTGCGGCGGCTTGCAATCATAAACTCCGTGAACACATCGGGGTTCTGCGCAATCTTATACGCAGCAACCGTAGCGACGCCACCGGCGCCAATCATAAGAACTCTTGCCATTTTAAATTTACTATTAACAGATTTTCGATTTCGATTTATTAAGTTGTAGTGCAAAAATAAGCATTTTTCACGACACGCGCAAGAAAAAGCCCGATTTTTAGCAAAGATTATAAGAAGTGTTACCCCCCTACCCTACGAACTATGTTTTGGTGAATTGCCAGGCAATGTAGATTCCCAATGCCATGATGGCAGCTATGATGACCATAACAATCAAGACTGACAAGATGATATAACCTAGTAGTCGGAGTTTAGAATAACCCAAGAATTGCTTGAGTGCTACGAATATCATCAGCAAGGCAATGAGCTTAATAATCTCCGAACTCAACAGATTGCCGATGATGGAATAAATACTGAAGGTGTTTGATGTATAGACCAGAGCGACGGCAAACTCGGAATACCTGAGGTCGGGAATGTTTGGAGAACGACGAATGAACAGATACAGCGGCAGGGAGAACATCATCAGCGTCAGCAAGGCAAAGATGGCTGGATTCTTCTTACGGAGCGCGTTCATAATCTTTGCAAACTTCGCGCCGGCATAGTACATCGGTGATTCCACCTTCTCGCCATTAACGGTAATATGTCGGTCATCGGTGTATTGCCTTGCATCTTCCCGAAGTGAATCGATTGATGCTCCGGCCTGCATGGCAACTTCGTCAAGGTTTTGCTGAAGCGAGTCGAGCGGTGTTTGCATCGATTGTTCGGCTCGGGCAGGCTCGGTCGAAGACTCAAGTCCGAGGTCGATTCCACGTTCCACGATCAGCGAGAACGCCGTCAGCAGGAAGAACATCTTGAAGGGAGGGAAATAGGCCGATTGCATTCCGCGCAAATAGTCACGGATCATATATCCTGGTCGCAACATCAGGTCTCGAAGACTGCGGAACATGCTTCGATTACCGATACCCCACACGTCGAGGAACAACAGCAAAGCCTTTCGGAAGGAGAATCGGCCTACGCCCGCTGCCTGACCGCAGCGCGGACAGTAGTTTCCTTGAAACTTGGTGTGGCAGGATGCGCACTCATAGGTAACGTCCGATAGCGGTGCCACCTCGTATGGCCGGCGCTGCCACATGCGGAATGCCCGCAGCCAGACTTGTCGTTTTTCCTTGTTGGTGATATACTTCAGGGCTTTCATATTATCGTTACTTTGTTATTATTTTGTCAAGAAACGCTTATATCGTGCATATTCCTCTTCCACACTTTCAGGCTCGCCAATGAAAAACTCGGCACGAGGGTCATTGCGGAAAGGAGCCCAGTTGCCACAGATGATTCCATCTCGAGCAATGACGGGCTGGAAGATGCCGCTGTTGTTGTGAGCCCGGTGGCGGTATTCGGGTGGTAAAACGATGTCACGACTCTTATAGCTGATGAGATATTCATCGTAGGGAGGTATCAGCAGATGGCGGCCACGACGGAATCCACGTGTACGGCAATCGTCGGTGAGGTAGAACATGCGGCCATTCCACTTCACCTCGTGGAGATAATCACCAGCAAGCGCGATGCCTTTTCGGCAGTCGCCGATGTTCATGCCCGACCACCAAACGAAATCCTCGAGCGTGGCAGGTTGCCGACTCTGGAAGTATTTGCGGGTAAAAAGCAACAAGGCTTCGTCCCTATCCATGCTTCCCGTACGTTTCACCTTACTCTCGGTCAATGCGTAGGTGGCTTTTAGAGGCAGCAGGTCTCCACTGCAGAGTGTGCCCGAAAGCTCGGCAAGGCGGATGTGATACGACAAGCGGTGGTCGTCCATACTGATGCCGTGTTCCGTCAACGCCTGTATGATATCTTCTTTGGTGACACTTCCGAGGTTGGCAGCGGTCTGCATGAGGATATCGCGTATCTGCATTGCCTCATCATCAGGAATGCTGATGCGGTTGCTGTTCATCCAGCCTTTGATGGTCGAAAGTGCCTTGGGGGCACAGAGATCAATCATCATCCAATAGTCCTCGGCAGCTACCAGTTGCCACGTGCCGCGCAACAGGTGCAGACGGATAATCCGTCCGCTGTCGAAAGCCTTCTTGAATGCATTATGCGACGGTTTGCGCGTCCGCATCGCCACCGCCCACCGCATCAGTCGATACTCCTGGGCCTGCATGGCTCCCATATAACCGACCAACTCCGTCGGCGTTGTGAACTGCTGACTGACGAGTTGTTGGTTGAGCAGGCGGAGTGCGACCGGATTCATGTGGCAAGGCCTTATTCGATGACGAAGCTACGCGGATAGAAGTCGCTGTAGAAACGACCGTCGGTAGCGGTGAACTTTAAAACACAATAGTTCGGATCGGTGACACCGCCAGGATAGTATTGTTCGTCGCCGTCGCGCCAGATGAGCTCTTTCGAGGCAGCATCGGTAAGCACCTCCATCGTACCACGAAGCATCATGCCCTTGAAACCCTCAGCATCGCAGAAATAGATGCTGGCCTTGGGATTGGCTTTGTAGTGGGCGACGCGCAGGGAGAAGGTATTGGTGGTGAAGTAGAACACCTTGATGCCTTCACGGACTCGGGGTGACAGCATGGCTTTGGTGCAGGGGAATCCTTCGGCATCGACCGACGAGATATAGGTGATGGGCAGCGTGTCGGCCATCTGTGCGATGAGTTCTTTCACGCCCGCCAAGGCAGGATTCTCCACGTCGGCTGTAATCGTCATCGCCTTGCGCCAACGCTTCAGGTGCGGGAAATACATCTTCATCTGGCCGATGTATTCCTCCTTCGTGATTGGCTGTGGCAGGTTTTTGTTCACCTCTCCGACAAACTGCGCGCAATGCTCAATCATCTCGTCCATCGTGCAGTCCTGCAGGAACTTGTCGTCCTTGTAGCAAAAGATGCAATACTCTTCGTTCTTACTGCCGTCGGCGTTTGTGCCAAGGACTTCATCGGTGAGCGGCATTCCGCAGCTCTGACAGAATTTCTGTTCCATGTGTTTTTTTTATCTTGTTGTACTAATTGTTTGCTTCCGTCATTCCGGACACACTAATACTTTTCTATAAAGTCACGCACCAATCGGAATACCGGCTCGTAGCTATCGAAGCGAACGGTCTTATAGGTATCGTAAATGGTGTGGTAATACTGGAAGGCATCGCCTTTCTCATTCTCTAAGAAGATGCAGGGCACATGGTGCATAGCAAAGGGATAATGGTCGCTGTTGGCAGCCAGGTCGCCGCGGTTCAGCGTCTTGAAGTGTTGCTTCTCTGCATTGATTTTCTCAAAGAGCGAGAAGCCCCGCATGCCCTCATCGCTCACCTCGCAGTACTGCGAAGGATTGTTGTCGCCAATCATATCGATATTAAACAGGTACTTTATCTGACTCAGCGGCACCGCCGGATGTTCAACATACCACGTGGAGCCACGCAGGTTGGCATCCTCGCCCGAGAAAGCAATGAAGTACATATCGTAAGGAGGGCGATGCTTGGAATAATAGGCAGCCAACGTGACTATGGCGGCTGTGCCGGAAGCGTTGTCGTTGGCACCGGCATAGAAAACCTTCTTACCCAGATTGCCCAGATGGTCGTAATGTGCCGTGAACACATAGCAGCTGTCATGACGCTGCCCTGCGACTTTTGCAATGACGTTGAAGCACTCGTAGTCCTTCAGGAACTCGTTGTCCACATCTGCTTTCACATGCTTCACACCCTCGATGGCCTCTGGCGTTACCCAGATAATAGGTTTCTCCACTACCCTTTCCCCATATGCCTTGTAGAACTTGATGGGAGATTCCCATGTGTAGATAAATCCGCTATTGGCACAATCTTTACCTTGCAGGGGTTTGAAGTCATCTTTACGTTTGTAAGAGAACCAGAAGTCGCATACCACCAGACAGTTTTTGTATTCTGGCTTAGCCAAGTCGGCAAGCATCCGTTCTGCACTGAAGTTCAGCGTATCCACATGGTAAACAGGGAATTCGCCATGAATGCCTGGCGAATACTCTCGCATGGAGAAATCCACGCCCGGACGCAGCTTCCGTCCATCGGCCCACATCTGCATCTTAACGCAGAACGTGTTGATGTCCAACTTGAAGGGCTGCAGCGTCACCTCATCCACGCCCGCCTTCTCAAACTCCTTCTGAAGGAACTTCCCAGCCTTGTTGGCACCACCTTTCGCATAGCCGCGTCCTTGGTACTTAACACTGCTTAGTTCTTTGATTACCCGTTTGTATTGCGCCAAATCCTGTGCTCCAACCGACATGCACGTCAGAGCCCAGAGCACCACTGATAATACAATCCTATTCATTCTAACCTAACCGTTATTCTCCTTTTAGTAATACCCCATTTTTAGCGGATCATCAATCGCAACACCCTGATAGGCCGGTCCTTACCCTGATACTGGCTTTCATCGATGCAAGTCTCACCCGTGGGCACGAAACCACATTTCTCCATCACGCGACCAGAGGCAGGATTGTCGACGAAGTGGCCACTGATGAGCGACTCTATCTCCGTTGTCTGGCGGATGTAGTCTATCATCAAGCGTAGTGCCTCAGTGCAAATACCTTGATTCCAATAAGGTTTGGCCACCCAATAGCCTGCAATGGGCTCGTCCTCACGCGCTGGCAGATTACAGTCGCACGAAGGGCCATAGCTTATCGCACCGACGACACCTGCCCCTTTCAACACAATGGCCCAGGTGGTATCGTTCTGAAAAACCGTGCGGATAATCTCGCGGCTCTCCTCCACGCTCTTGTGTGGAGGCCAGCCGGCACGCGGTCCTACGTCGGGGTCGGAGGACCATCTGAAAAGCACCTCGGCATCTTCCTCATACCAGGGGCGCAACAGTATCCTTTCGGTTTCCATCATACTAACTGTCCTGGCAAATGCAGTTTCTCTTTCTTGGGGAACGTGGCTTCGTAGGCCTCGAAGGCTTCGGGATTCTCATCAGCAACGAAATAACCCTTCGGCGGACAATAGGTGGCTTCCGTGATGCCTTTGCTGCGAAGCCAACCGGGGATGAGTTCCTGGGCAAGGAAGTACGGAACTTCAGCATCGCGCGGCTCAGCATGATAGTGAATACCGAGTTTGCTGGCGAGGTCGAAGCCTGCATGGCGGTAGAAGTCGATGTTGCCTTCCATGCAGAGGAAGCCGACACCCTGCTCGCGTGCCTTTTCCAAAGCGTATTTCAGCAACTTCAGTCCGTAGCCCTTACGTTTGTAGTCGGGATGGATGCTGATGGGGCCAAAGGTCCAAGAGGTAAGAGCCCCCTCCAAACCTCCCCCCGCAGGGGAGACTATTAAATCTCCCCTCTCTTTGGGAGAGGGGTCGGGGGTGAGGCTTGCCTTCGAGAACATCACATGTCCGATGATGCGTCCATCCTCTTCCATCACGAAGTCAAGTTCCGGGATGAAATCGGGGTTGTTCCTATACTGGTTGAGCACGTAGTGCTCCGTGCAACCTGGGCGATAGACGTTCCAGAATGCCTCGCGGGTGAGGTTTTCCACCTCGCGATAGTCTTGCGGTTGTTCTAATCTGATATTCAAAATCCTAATTATCTATGAAAACCTTTCTCGACGAGCCGTCGGCATACTTCTCTATGTAGAAGCCCCTCGGCAATAGTCCGTTCTCCATCTTCCATTGTCCGTTCGCCACACGTCGTCCCAGCATGTCGTAGATGCACACCACGTCGGTGGGCGAAGGCTCATGGGTGAGGCTCTCAATGCCTGTTCCCTCACGGTCGATCATGAAGATATACGTGTTCAGACTGCGGGCAGGCATCTCGACGAGAATCTCATCTGTAGGCTCTTCAATGGTAATCGGGTTTTCCTGACAGAGATTCTCCGTCTCATTGCCCGTCGATAACAGATGTGTACCACTCTTCACCTTGTAAGGCAACTTCAATTTCAGGTCGACGGCATTTTTGGTGGTGTCGATGGCCATCACAATGAGCGAGTCGCCCTTGATATATGCCGAATACTCAGAAGCAGCCTCCATGCCCTGCGACTTGTCGCGTGAGGTGGTCAGACGGGTGGAGCCGGTCACGTGTTTCGAGAAATGCGACATGACATAGGCACGCGGCAGCAGCCGGTTCTTGACTTTGTTTCCTTCTCCATACTTTGCCTCGCCTGTGCTTACGAACGCCCAGTGTGCACGCATATACCAATAGATATATCCCGTACAGCCAGCCAGCATACACTCGTTCAGCTCCTCTGCGAAGAGCAGCTGTTCGTGCCAGTTGGGCAGTCGCTCTCCGATATTGTCGGTCGAGGAGTGTTCGGTCATCCATACTTCCTTGCCGTATTTGGCAGGAAGAACAGCCGATTTCTTCATATAGTCGAGGGGAGCATGACCATAGATATGTCCGGCCACAATGTCAATCTGCTCGCGACACGTCGGGTCGTTCATCAGCGGATCGGTATAGTTCTGGGTGAATCCCAGACTTTCTCCGCTGATCAGACGTACGCCTGGATAAGTCTCGCGGTCGAGCATGTAGGCATAGTTCTTTACCAGTTTCACCAAATCCTTTGGGTCGTAGAGGCAACCGGAATAGCTCACCCACCAGTCGGGCTCATTCTGTATCGACACCGCATCGACAGCGACGCCGTTCTTCTTCATATACTCCAGGAACGTGTTCAACCACGGGAAGAACTTCTCGTAGCAGTCCTCACGCAGCTTGCCTTTCTGGTAACCCTGGTCTTCAGCATTTCCACCCTGCGCAGTACCGTTGGTCTTGTAGTCGCCTGGGGGTGACCACGGTGTACCGAATACGATGCCGCCGCGCTGCTTCACAATCTTTGCCGATGGCAGGGAGCCCTTCCAGTCGTAGGGCGAGTCCCAGTTGCCCCACTCCGGAACGACGATGTCACCCACGAAGTTTGGCGAGATCTCCATGCGCATGATGTTCAGACCAATCTTCGAAGTAGGTCCATAGAGCAGTCTCACGGGATTGGTGTCAGTACCGAAGGGGCACATGGCACCATCGCAACAAGCTGCGCCAAACCCCGTCACCGTCTGACAACGCGTGCTGTTCACTGTAAGGGTAATCGTTGCCGCACGGGCAGTCATGCCAACAGCCAGCAGAATAACAAAAGTAATGATTTTTTTCATATAACTATCTTGCTTTATTTGTACATCTTAAATCAAAAAACACCTTCGGCTCTTTTCTGGCAGCAAAGTTACACAAAACTTCTCATTTGGCAAAACGATTCTACATCTTTTCTTCGTTTGCATATTTACGAAAAGATCCCCATACTCAGATGAATACAGGGATTCTTTTGTAATTATTCATGAAAACCTGATATGACGGCTATTCTATCGGAATCTGAATGACAGAGAGCCATTTCTCCGGGTCATCCTGGTTCCAGGCGCCATCGATATAGCTGGTGCGGGGTTGCCCTGCAACCTTGTAACCTTGTTCCTCGATGTAACGGAATGCCTCAATGAATGACTCGTAGAAACGTTCGTACGGACCTACGTGTTTCATGCAGAGTGCCTTTGGAATAACAGGCAGACGCTTGAACTGGATGATACTGCTGTCTTTTCCCATCTCTTCCACCTGCTGACAATACTCTATGTCGATATCCGTTGGCGTGTACTCCTTGTTGTGCACCACGGTGAAGCAATAGTCAGGAGTTGTGCACTTGCAGCCTAATCGTTGCATCTCCGGCCCTATCTTCTCATAGCACATAGGACCGATGGCGGCAAAGTTTGGAATGACTTCACGATGACTTGCCACGATGATTTCGGGCAGTGATTGAATACTGTATTTTTCCATTGTCTTCATTTCTTTGCGAGAGTTCCGCCAGTCAAGCAGTTGGTTTCTGCGGGCAATCAGCTGCCGTAGCTGTGCTTCCGTTTCCTTGATCTTCTCGGTCATCTGCCAGATGCTGGGCGTGTGCGAATCCTCTTCGTACAGTTCCTTGATTTCATCCAGTGAGAATCCGAGCCGTTGCAGGTCGCGGATGTCCTTCAGCTTCTGCATCTGGCCGATGCTGTAATAGCGATAGCCCGTCCACTCGTCCACCTCGTCAGGCAACAAGAGTCCCTTCTGCTCATAGTGACGCAAGGTCTTCACGGTAACCTGCATCATCTGTGAAAACTCTCCGATTTTTAATTTCATTTTACTCATAGTCGCGCGATGTTCTGCAGTTGATTTCGAAATCAGCCACAAAGATAAGGGGTGACCTAAGGGACGAGTCAAGCGTTTTCCTGATTTTAACTCTTATTTAACACAAAAGGAGTATTTCCTTCTGCAATATTTCCAAGAAATGTGCCGCATGGCCTCCATCCATCTGAACATGATGGAATTGGAATGATACAGGCAGAGTTGTCTTGAACAACCCCTTCCGATACTTGCCCCACATCACCATCGGATTGCAGAACTGGTCGGTGTATTGGTTGACGATGCAGTCGAGCTCCGTCTGTATCATGGCAGATGTGCCTATAACCATGTGGTCTTCAAGGAAAACGCTCTTGCATTCATTTGCTGCCTGCTTGGTCAGTTCCAAATAGTCGCGATTGAATAGCTGTAAATCATCTGAGAAAGGAATGTCGCAGGAGTTGATACCACCCTTGCAGTTCTCTACAATGACGTTAATAGCAAGATTGTTGTAATGATACAACTTTCCATCTACAGGCAACGTATAGAACTCCTCCACCTGGCTCGCAGCCTTGCCTACGCACCAGCACGTCAGCATGGTGAACTTCATGCCTGTTCGCTTGCTG
>JAFZAP010000095.1 GCA_017557185.1 Prevotella sp. | reverse complement strand
TTCAAAACGGTGTTTTGACTTGCCAGACGACAAAAACTCATCGAGAATCCCAAGTCGTTGCTCGTTTGTAAAAAATCTTCTTTGTCGCATACTGATACACTTTTTTGATTTCAAAAGTGTCAACTTATTCAGTACACGTCAACTGCTTTTGTTTCTCGAGAATGTAGTCGATGAGGTTGCGATAGAGTGGGTTCTGTCGCAAGGTAGGTTCGTGGCCTGTGATGATCATGCGGCAGCGGGCACGAGTGAGGGCGACGTTCAATTTACGGTCGATGAGATAGCTCACCGATGGGTTCTCACTATCGGTTTCCTCAAAAGTGTTGGCACAGAGGAAGTCGAGTTGGTAGTGGTGGGTGACTGTGGTGCTGTAGATGATGACATCGCGTTGCGAACCTTGATATCGCTCCACAGTGTCGATGCTTACGTCAAGGAGTTCTGGAATCTGCAGGGCTTCGAGCTCGCGGCGTATCATACTGATTTGATTGCGGTAGGGCACGATGACGCCAACGGTCTTGGCAGCATCGAAACGCGGGCCGTATTCCTCATAGACTTTTCTTAACTCGTCGGCAACGATGCGGGCTTCGGCAGGGTTCACCTTGTCGGAGAGAAAAGCCCACCCCCGCCCCCTCCCCAAGGGAGGGGGGGACGAATAGACGATTGCCTCGTCCTCCCCCTTCTCCCCTCCCTTGGGGAGGGGCTGGGGGTGGGCTGCGATGAAGCGCAGGCGCGGCTCTGGCGAAGGTTCTTCCTGATGCGGTAGGGGTACGGGCAGCAGCTGTTCGCGGTGATAGAACATGCGGTTTGGCCAAGCGGCAATGTCGGGGTGCATGCGTCCCTGACGGCGCAGGATGCCAAGACACGACTCGGGACACGATAGCAGGAGGCGCTCGAAGAGGGAGTTGCGGCAGTTGGTGAGGCCGATGGCGCGCAGTTGGGGATCTTCCACTTCCGATTCTTCCTCACTTTGTTGCACAACGGCAGGCAATTGTTTGTGATCGCCGATGAGAATGAACTTCGGCACTTGGCAGAGCAGTCCGACGATGTATGGTTCGAGAATCTGACTGGCTTCGTCGACGATGGCGAGCGAGAACTTCTTCAGCATGAAGAGGGAACTCTGCGACTGCAATGACATCGTGGTGCCTACGACGATGGGAACCTCGAGCAGTCGTTCGCGGATGGCCTTGAGTTGCGGACGGTCGTCGATGGTCTGGCGTAGCAGATGGCTGCGGAAGCGAGGGTCGCAGGAGTGTTCCTTGCCGATGCGCAGGTAGTCGAAGCCGGCATTGGTGAGCATCTCGCAAATCTCGTCGACGGCGCGATTGGTGTAAGCGGTGAGGAGGATGGCTCCGCTTCCTGCTGACAGATGCTCTTCGACAAGGAAACGCAGGGCCATCGATGTCTTGCCGGTGCCGGGAGGGCCTACGAGGAGGAAGTAGTCCTGTGCCTGTTTGGCGCGAAGGATGATATCGTCGTAGTGAGGATGATAGCTGCGCGAGAGTTGCTGGGTGGCATCGGTGCTGGGTGGCTGTTGGCCGAGCAGCAGGGCACGGCGCTGAGGCAGTGCGGCTGCAAAGGCAGCAAGGGCTTTCATCGATGAGCTACTGCCAAGCTCGCAGTGCTCGATGGCGTAAGCCCCACCCCGACCCTCCCCCGTAGGGAGGGAGGAAAGGGTCGGGGTGTGGCTCATCTCCCTTCCCTTCAGGGAGGGGATGGGGGTGGGCTCCAGCAGGTTGGGGTTCTGCTGTCCGTCGTTGAGAACGACGGTGACGCTATCGGTGAGCATCTGGGTGAGCGTGCCCTTGAAGAGCAGACTGCGGCGTGCATCGGGCTCTTCATCCGCGTTGTAGGCATAGAGGAAGACGGAATCACCGGTGCGGAAGTTGGGTAGGAAGTTCTCCCCCTGGTCGGGCACGTGGAGCGTGATGATGTCATAGCCGCGGCCTGGGTCGCTCTTCTGTTTATCGGTGATGGTCAGATTGGTGTAGATGGTTCCGATTTCCTTCTTCTCGGCCAGCGGTAGGTTCCAGAGGTCGGCGGTGCTGTTGCCGGGTTTCTCGCGATTACCCAGCCGTGATGCCAACAGTTCGCGATAGCTAAAGGTCATCATGCGGCAGACATAGGCGCGCTCGAGTGGCGACAGACGATGGAACGGCCCTGTGACGGCTTCCACTTGCGGTCGTATGTAGCGTTCGAAGAACTGCTGCTTTTCGGCGCGTTGCAGGAGTGTTTCGGGTTGTAGGACTTTCAAGATGGACTCGAAACCACGCGTGGCGATGTAGTAGTCGGTGGCTACGATGCGGTTTCGAAACGCGATGGCTTCGTGGAAAAGCTTCTGGTAGAAGTTCACGGCGACGAGTCCGCCAGGCAGTTTGTATTTTGAATAGAGAAGGCGCGAGTCGAGCTTGCCTGTGGCGAGACGGAAGTTCTGCAGCAACACACCGTAGTAGAGCAGCAACTGCACGTAGTGGTCTTCCTTCTGGTAGCTGCCGTATTCGTTCGGTATTTGTCGCTCGATGTTGTAGTTCTTGCCTGACTTCTGCTCGACGAGCAGGCGGAAGTCGGTGGTCATCAGGTCAACACGCCCTTGCAAGCCCAGCCGCTCGCAGACGAACGATGGCTCGAGGATAGCGGCATCGCGAGAGTAAGCGTTGGGGGTAGCGTGTTTTGGGAAGAGTTCGGCAACAATCTGCTGGATGTTGGCAGCCTGGTTGGCTGCTGCTTGCTTATAGTCTTCCTGCTGATTGAGGTCAGGGCAGGTGCAGTAGTCGAGTGCCTGTTGGCGGAAGTGGGTGCGGAAGGTCTGCAGCCAGTCGTAGTCGCCGTCGCTGTTGATGACATCGTCGAGCACACGTCCTGCGAAGTTACCCAGCAGCAGTGCCTGCGAGTTGGCATTCGGCGACAGACGCCGTACGGTGTAGCTCAGCGGATGATGGCCGTAGTCTTGAAAGCAGGCGGCAATGGAGCTGATGTCGATGAGGTAGTCAGGTTCGGCAACGATGAGATTGGGATGAAGAACCGTCGTGCCTTCATCCTGCTTCTGTTCGCAATCGAGCAGGTTGAGCTGCATGCCCTTCTTCAGAATCTGCTGCAGATGTTGCAGATGAGGCGCGCTGTAGTCGGCAACAATGGGCCTGCCGTCGGCTTCGTCTTGGTCGACGGTGGCGTGAATGTGTACGTTGTCGAAGTCGTCGACGATGCATCGAATGTAGCGGTAGTCGATGTGATGACGCTCGCCCTGTGGCTTGTTCTGAACGGGAATGCGCCCGGTGAGCAACGAGGGAACCGATGTGTCGAAGACAGCGCTGATGAACAGCGCCAGAGCGCGACAATCGTAGAGCACGTCCTCAGGAGCGAGGGGCGTGGAACGGTTGCTGTCGCGTCGCATCTTCTGGACGGCTACTACATCTGCAGTCTTGATATGATGTTGCTTGCAGAGGTAGTCGACTTGCGAGAAGAGATTACCGAAGGCGATGTTTGTCGTGCGCAATGCCTCCTGACAGCAGAGCACCAGCGTTTCGTGCATCAGGCGGTTGGCGGGTGTGCCGTCAGGAAGATTCAGGATGTCGGCGACTCTGGCAAAGAGGTCGGCGGCGGTGATGTAGCCTTCGGTTCTTCTCATGGATTGTTGTTGTAGAACGGGTCGTAGTCGAGGTCGAGGGCACGTTGGCCTTCCGGGTCGGTAAAGACAAAGGTGAACATCCATTTGTTCAGCCGGATGCCTGGTGTGGGAACGTAGGGCAACTGCATGCGCACGGTGTTCCAGCCTTTCTCGAGATGCAGGATGACGGGCTTGCGGGCCGCCATGTTCTCATCGGCAAGCGGTGTCTCGCGGTCGACGCGCTGGCCATGATTCTTCCAGATGGGTGCGAGAATCTCCACATTGTTCAGCCAGAGGCGTGAGCCCTTGCAGTCCCAGCGCCCGTATTCCGGCACGCTGTCTTGTTCCGAACGGCTGTAGTTCTGCAGTTCGATGAGTGCTCCTACCTTCTGTGAGTCGGGCGAGAACACGCGTGTCTCAACCCAGGCGGTGTCGCCAAATTGTGCTTGTGGCAGCAGAGCGGGAATCACGTTGCGCCATGTGTGGTTCAGGTAAATGCCAGCGCCCGTAGCCTGATAATCGCGCCCGCGGTAGGTCACCTTCCAGTTCACATGCGACTGACGCACATAGACAATTGGTTCGTCGCTCAGCGCGTGGCTCTTGTGGAAGAGAAAACGCTCTTCCCACCCGATGAAATCGGCGTTTTTTGCAGGTGAGGCTACCCCCAGCGTCTCGATGTATTGCTCTCCACCGCCTTGCCAGGCACGCGAAGCAGAGGCAATGACGGCAGGATAGAAGGCGTTCTGTCGGAGGATGTCGTCGGCCGTCGGCAACACGTGGTCGTTCCAGACACACGAGATGGTTCCTGCCAGTTCTTCCGAGCCGCGCTGGGCATAGTAGATGTTGCTCAGGTAGATGGCTGCTACGTCGGCAAACGAGTCGAAGTGGTTCAGGTAGTTATAGCGGCAGTCGATGTTCGGGCGCCCTTTGACCAGCCGGCCTGCCGTACTCCAAAGCTGCACCATATCGGCCTGCGAGGGGTCGGCTTTCGTGGGATTCCACACGACGACCTTGCGTCCGAGCTTGTGCGCCCAGTCGATCATGGCCGGGATGAAGGCGGGCATCGTGATATTCACCTCGTCGGCACCGAGATGCAGGTAAGGCGCGAGCGGGAAGGCATCGGCCAGCTCGGCAAGGATATATTTCATCTCGCGCAAGCCCTGTTCGCTTTGCATCGGATGTCCCATAGCACGCTCGAAGGCTCCGCTGTGGCCGGGCATATCGATTTCCGGAATCACCGTGATGCCATACTGCCGTGCATAGGCTTCCAGCTCGCGACATTGCTCCTGTGTGTAGAACTGCCCTTTGTGGCGCGTCATCGAAGCGGCACTGGTGAGCAGCGGATAGCCCTTCACCTCGAAGCGCCACGCCTGGTTCTCGGTGAGGTGCCAGTGGAAGGTGTTCACCTTGAAGCGCGACAACAGCCTAATCTGCCGTTTCAGGTCGTCAATGGGGATGAACGAGCGACCTGTGTCGTGCATGAAACCACGCAGCTTGAAGGCCGGCCAGTCGGTAATCGTAACGGCTTCGATGCCGCTGCGCCCCTGATAGCCCTCGGCGAGTTGCTGCATGGTTTGTGCGGCGCGGATGACTCCCGTCGGAGTGACGGCCTCGATGCTGATGAGGTTTTCGCTGACGTCGAGGCGGTAGGCTTCGTTCTCATAGCCTTCGAGGCGGTAGTCGTAGCTGCCGGGGATGTCGTCGACGAGTCGCACTTCCACCTTGTATTTCGATTTCGCCACTACCTCACAACCGTTCTCCTCCAGCACTTGTCGCAGCAGCCAGCAGGCCGTGGGGTCGCTGAGCGTGACCTTCCTGCCCAAAGCAAACAACCTGCCACCCGCCTTTGCAGTGATTTGCTGAGGCTGGGGCAGCAGGTGATTGGTGCGAGCCTTCGCGATACCGGTCGCCAGCAGTGCGACGAAGGCTATGAGGATGGTTCTTTTCATGGGCAGTAGGGTGAGAGATTAGGTTGCTGTGATACAGCAACAAACAGGACGGGGTGGCTGTGGCAGGAGGCGGGTTATCGGATGAACAGCAACTCGCGATACTTCGGCAGCGTCCAGAGTTCGTCGCTGACGATGAGCTCGAGCTTATCGATCTGATAGCGTATCTCCTCGAGGCGCGGTGCCACCGTGTCGTGATAGGCGATGGCCCGTTCGCGGGCACCCTCAATGCGGTTGGCCACTCGACGAGCTTCGACGAGTTCCTCCACGCCGGTCTCGATGGACTGCGTGCGCTCACCGATTTCAATGATGATCTTCTTGTTGCGTGCCGTGAGACTGTCGGCCTCGTCGCGACTGAAGATCTCGTACATGTTCTGCACTGTCTTCGCCAGCCGGCTCTGATAATGAGTGGCGACGGGCACGACGTGATTCATGGTGATATCGCCCAGCACGCGGGCCTCGATTTGTATCTTCTTCGTGTAGGTCTCCCATTTCACCTCGTTGCGCGCAGCGAGTTCGTTGCGGCGCATGACGTTCATGGTCTCGAACATCTTCACGCTGTCGGCATCGAGATAGCGGTCGAAGACGCGGGGGCATGATGTTTCTGTGTCGAGACCGCGGCGGGCAGCCTCTTGTTTCCATTCGTCGCTGTAGCCATTACCCTCGAAGTGGATGGGCCGCGACAGGCGAATGTCCTCGCGAACCACCTCGATGATGGCTGCTGTCTGTTCTTTACCGGCGGCAACGAGTGCGTCGACGCGCTGCTTAAAGTCGCTGAGCGCTTCGGCAACGGCGGTGTTGAGGACGATCATGGCTGCTGCACAGTTTGCCTCCGAACCTACGGCACGGAACTCGAAACGGTTTCCGGTGAAGGCGAAGGGCGAGGTACGGTTGCGGTCGGTGTTGTCGATGAGCAGTTCGGGAATCTCGGGAATATCGAGCTTCATGCCCTGCTTGCCGGCAACGGTGAAGAGGTCCTCGGTGTCGGAAGTCTCGATCTTCTTCAGAAGGTCGCTGAGCTGCTTGCCCAGGAACGACGAGATGATAGCGGGCGGTGCTTCGTTTGCGCCCAGACGGTGGGCGTTGGTGGCACTCATGATTGAGGCCTTCAGCAGTCCGTTGTGTTTCCAAACGGCTTTCAGCGTCTCTACGATGAACACCACGAAGCGCAGGTTGTCCTCAGGTGTCTTGCCTGGAGCATGGAGCAACAACCCAGTATCAGTGGCGAGGCTCCAGTTGTTGTGCTTACCAGAGCCGTTGATACCGGCAAACGGCTTCTCGTGCAACAGCACGCGGAAGCTGTGATGGCGGGCAACGCGCTTCATGAGCTGCATGAGCAACATGTTGTGGTCGATGGCCAGGTTGCAGTCTTCATAGATCGGAGCCAGCTCGAACTGGTTGGGTGCCACCTCGTTGTGACGCGTCTTCACGGGGATACCCAGCTCTAGCGCCTGTATCTCCAAGTCCTTCATGAAGGCCTGCACGCGCTCGGGGATGGCGCCGAAATAGTGGTCGTCCATCTGCTGATTCTTCGCCGAGTCGTGCCCCATCAGCGTGCGACCCGTCAACATCAGGTCGGGGCGTGCCGAATAGAGGCTTTCGTCAACTAGGAAATACTCCTGCTCCCAGCCCAGATTGGCTGTGACCTTGCGTACCTGCGGGTAGAAATAGTGGCACACATCGGTAGCAGCAACGTTCACGGCGTGCAGCGAGCGCAGTAGCGGAGCCTTGTAGTCGAGCGCCTCGCCGGTATAGGAAATGAAGATGGTGGGAATACAAAGCGTGTCGTCGATGATGAAGACTGGCGACGTGGGGTCCCAGGCTGAGTAGCCGCGCGCCTCGAAAGTGTTGCGGATACCGCCTGAGGGGAAGCTCGAAGCATCGGGTTCCTGCTGTACCAACAGCTTGCCCGAGAAGTCTTCAATCATTCCGCCCTTGCCATCATGCTCGATGAAGGCATCGTGTTTCTCAGCAGTACCCTCGGTGAGCGGCTGGAACCAGTGCGTGTAGTGGGTGACGCCTTGTTCGTCGGCCCATTGCTTGATGCCCTTTGCCACACCGTCGGCAATGCTGCGATCGAGCCGCGTGCCGTTGTCGATGACGTCGATGAGCTTCTCATACACGTCGCGTGGAAGATATTTATACATCTTCTGCCGGTTAAACACATATTTCCCGAAATACTCCGACGGACGGTCGGCGGGTGCGGCCACTTCCTGAGGCTTCTTGCGGAAAGCCTCGGCCATCACCTCAAAGCGTAAGTTACCCATAAACAATAATTCAGTTGCTGCTGCGCAGCGTTCAAGCGTTCAAAGTTCTAGAATTTGAATTTCGTTTGCAAAGGTACAAAAAAAACATGTAAGTGAGAAAAAGATTGTCAGTTCTTTTTCGAACGAGAGAAATCTTTTTTGTTGCCGGATACGTCGTTCTGTGTTGTCAGATGTATGCTTTTATGTTGCTATTAGCATGCTTTCGTGTAGCTGGATGCATGCTCTTAAAACTCTGGAGCATTGAGATAGTTCAGTAAATTAACTTAATTTGTTCAGTAAATTAAGTTAATTTGTGCAGTAAAATAAGTTAATTTACTGATTAAAATAAGTTAATTTACTGATTAAAATAAGTTGATTTACTAATCTATGTCATTTCTTTAGCAAAACTATGTCATTGCTTTACTATTATTATATCATTGCTCTACTACTTCTACTTCATTGCTCCACTACTTCTACTTCATTGCTTTCTGTGCATTGGAGCATTCGTAATGACAACAAAAAAGCCTCGCAGGGAATCATCCCCCGCGAGGCTTTCTCTATTCTTGGTGTCTGATTCCCCGTTCAGGGAAATCATTCACGTTGTCAGTGCTTTATTCGTTCTCAGCCGAGAATCCAGTGTGACGCTGTCCGTGAACCCAGAACTTGGTCCATCCGTAACGCTCACCATAGGGATCGTCGTCGAACGAGATGTAGAACGAGATGCTGTCGTTAGGCATACCGTGAGAGTTCTTAGCAGCACCCTCAAGGATCTTACCATCGGTCAGCACGGCGTGACCCGACTCGTCTTCATCGTACCATGTCTCAGGAGCAGAGAAGGTGCGAGCATTGTAGTCGATGTTGATCAAGAACTTATAAGCCCAGAACGCACCGCGGTCGTCGATGTACATCTGAGTCATGCTCTCGTCGTTGGTATTGTAGGTATACAGGTCGCACACGCCAGCACCGAACGGATCTTCCATGACAATGTTTCCAGCGTCGTCGACGGCATCGTAGACCACGTCCCAATAGCCGCACATCTTTTCTACCAAGGTTCCACCGGGTTCCTCGTCGGTCTCAGTGTCGCAAGATACGAAACCGAACGAAAGGGCCAGAGCCATTGCAAAAAATGAAATATACTTCTTCATAAGTTTTTCTCTTTACAGGGTTATTCTTTGTTCAACACAATGTCCATGAAGATCTGGCCAGCATACGAGAGGCTGTATGTGATCTGACCTGTCTCGGGATCATACTTACCATTCTTCACATAGTCCAGACCGTCGCCCCATCCGGAGACATAGCTGGAGAGCAGGTAGAGGTTGTTCTCTGCATCGAGGTTCATATAACCCGTCATGCAATACTTGGCAGCATAGCCACGAATCTGGTTGTACCAGCCAGCGAAGATGTCGTTCACATAGTAGATGCCAGGAGCCTCCTCGGTGAAGGTGATACCTGTGCACTGTGATGTGTTGCCATAGGAAGCAGCGTAGTCGGCAAAGGTGTAGCCTTTCGTGCCGTACTTCGTGGCAACCATGTCGGGCTGATAGGAGCCTTCGATAGACGTCGTAACACTGGGGTCATAGACGCAGACCGTACGTGAAACGCTGGCGGGATAGCCATCAGGATTCACGGCAGAATAGGTGATTTCATAGAAACCAACCTTATTCACGTCGACGGCGTTAAGACCATCGATTTCCATATGCGAAGAGTAGTCCTCGCCACTGAGCTCGGCCTTGCAGCCAGCATCCTTGTAGGAAGTGCCAAGGGGAATAAGCGTGAACTCGTCGCCCTGGAGCTGAAGATCTACGTAATTAGTCAAAGTGGTGTCGGAAAGAGCATCATGATCATCGTTGCACGATGTGAAGCCCAGCACCATTGCGCAAAGGGCAAATCCGAAATATAATACTTTCTTCATAATTGTTCAATTCTTTAGTACTTCTTCTAAGTTACTTGGCATCCCAGAATACGCGGTCGCTCAGCAACTTGGCTTCGGGAGTATTACGATTGAGAGTACGGGCATTGCTGGGATAAGGCACGCGCTTGGCGAGTCCGCCAGCAACGATGTTGTTCACACCGGGAACGATGAAATCACCAGCAGTGTAGGTCGTAGCATCGTCGAACACCTGCTTAGCAGTTCTTGACGACACTGCGGGAACGTCGGTACGACGAGCCTCTGACCAACCCTCCATGTGGTTGCGCATGAAGAATGCGGTCCACTTCTGCATGTAGATAAGCTTCAACTGAGCAGCAGAAGAAGACTGAGCATCGAACTTGACGCGGTTGCCGGCAAGGAATGCGCTGGCACCATCGACGCCACGCGATGCGAAGTCGGCAGCAACGGCAGCCTCATAAGCAGCCTTTGCAGCAGCGGCGTTGTTGTTGAAGCGGAGCTGAACCTCAGCAATGAGGAACTGCAACTCAGCCTGTGTGAACAGGTAGATGGGAGCATCGGCTACAGTAGGATAGTTGATGCAGCTCACGTCCTCATTCTTCCAGTCGGCAGCCTCACCACCGCTCCAGGGACCCATCAGCGTCTTACAGCCAGGAATCTGACCATAGTACTCACCCGTACGGGCGGCAGTACCGATGTAAGCACCGAGACGGGGATCCTCAGTAGCCTGCATGTAGCTAACGATAGGATAGGTAGCGCAGTGGTTGATGGTACCCAGGCGATAGTAAGCACCATACCAAGGAGAATACTGACCAGAAGCATTGGTATAGACATTCCAAGCTACATCGCCAGCGAAGAAGTTGTTGGCAGCGACAAGAGCCTTGGCCTTGTTCTGATAGTCGGCGGCATTCACACCACCATCAATCAGACGCATGTACATACGGAGACGCAGTGCGTTGGCATAGCCACGCCACTGGCTGACGCTCTTGTTCAGAAGCGGGTCGGTCATCGTGATAGCCTCACTGCCAAGAGCAGCCTCGGCTTCATCCATCTCAGCAAGTACGCCTGCATAGACATCCTTACCTTCGTCCCATGCGGGCATAGCGTTCTCGCTGCCCTGCAGAGCTTCTGTATAAGGAACTTTGTCAAGGTTGTCGACCAGCACCTGGAAAGCCTGGGCGCGCATCACTGTCAGAGCGAACAGGTTGGCAGGGTTGTCGGTCTTCGACATGATATCCTTGATGTCCTGGAGAGCACCGGCATAGAGTGCGCTGTAGCAACGGTTGAACAGGTCGGAACCTTCATTGATATTCAGCTCGGCCAGTGTGTTATACTGGTTAGCGGTAGGAGCCTGCTCGAAATACTGTGCGAAGAAACCTGCATAGTTGAACATCTGGTCACCAATACAGTCGGCAATGCTGTTTTCAACAGCAGGGAACATCAGCTCGGGGGTGATGTCAGAGCTGGACGGATAGTTCGGGTTCTCGTTAATATCGAGGTCGCAGCTTGCCAACATCAGAACTGTTGCGGATAAAAATAGTATCTTTTTCATATTCGTTTTCCTCCATTTAGAATTTTACGTTGACGTTGAAACCGAACTTGCGCGAGCTGGGGTTAGCCGAATATTCACCGAAGTTACCCTGCAGGTCGTTACCGAACGATGTGCTTTCAGGATCGATGAATGTGTTGCTCTTCGGTGTCCAGAGGAACAGGTTGTTTCCAAAGAACGATACGCTTGCGCCAGTGAGGAAGATGTTATTGAACCACTGCTTGGGCAGTTCCCATGAGAGTACCAGTGAACGAAGCTTCAGGTAGGTCTTGTCGACGAGGAATGCAGCATCCATCTCGTTAGCACCGTTGTTCCAGTAGTTGTAGATGTTGGTCGGTGTGAGCGGAGTGGTGTTGGGCAGGTAGATAGTATTGCCTGCGTCGTCGGCTGACTCATAAACTGATCCGGGAATGATCCACGGGTTACGATCGTTGTAAGCAGTCTGCATAGCGTTACCGGTGAAGTACTCGATGTCCTTCGTACGCGAGAACATCAGACCACCCTTACGATAGTCGAAGTTCACGTTCAGGCTGACGCCCTTGTATCTCAGCGTGGTGCCAAAGCCCATCTGATACTTGTACTGCATAGAACCAATCTCAACGACGTCGTCGGTAGTGATAGGAAGACCAGTGCTCGGGTTCACGATGACGTTGCCGTTCGGGTCTTTCTGTGAGGTGTAAGCCTTGAAGATACCAAGCTCCTTGCCTTCGATAGCGTAGAGGCCAGTACCGCCGGAGAAGCCGTAGATATTCGACTCGCCACCCATCTCTTCAGGAAGGCTGAGCACCTTGTTGTTGTTCTTCGTATAGTTGAAGTTCAAATCCCACTGGAAGTCCTTGATCTTGACAGGAGTCACGTCGATCAAGAGCTCAATACCGCGGTTGCGAACCTTACCGATGTTCGTGTTGACTACGGTGTAACCAGAAGCGGGATCCAGCTCGAGAGAGAAGATCTGCTTATCGGAAACACGGTTGTAGTAAGAAACATCGAACGAGAAGCGATTCTTCAAGAATGCCATGTTCAGACCGATTTCACTTTCCGTAGACATCTCCGGGCTCAGGGTGTTACTACCCAGCGTGTTACCGGCTGTGTAAGCATTGGTGTTAGTTCTTGAGAAGGGGAATGCACTACTTGCCCAACCGCTGGAGTTGGTGGCGGCCTGTGCGTAGACGCTGTTGGTCATATAGACGTCGGCATCGTTACCGGTCTTACCCCAAGCAGCACGAATCTTACCGAAGCTGATGATATTCTTCACTGACTCGGGAAGCATTTCCGTGAAAATCCAGCTGGCAGTGATACCGGGATAGAAGAACGAACGGTTGCCAGAAGGCAGTGTCGACGACCAGTCGTTACGGGCAGTGAGAGTCAGATAGAGCATGTCGCGCCATGCGAACTCAGCCTGTCCATAGACGCCCATGAGGCGACGCAGCCATTCACTCTGCGACGTGGTGGGAATCTCTGAGGAGTTGCTCAGGTTGTACCATGTCGGGATGGTGAGGTTGTCAACATATCCGTAGAGAGACTTGTAGTTGCGCTCGTTACCGTTGAAACCGGCAAGGGCGTTCACATGCAGGTCTTCCATGAGGTTCTTATCGAAGGTTACCATGATATCCTGGTTGATCTCACGGCGACGGGTGGTCTGCTGCGAAGTCGAACCGTTCTCACCTACGAGGTCGTCACCATTGGGAGTACCGGCGAAGAGAACTTCGAGGTTAGGCTCACCAGTGCGGCGATGACCGGTCGAAGTATCCAGACCGAAGCGATAGGTCAGGCGGAAGTACTTCAGGAAGTCGTAATCCAACTGGAACTTGCCATAGAAGCGCTCGCTCTCATAGTTGTTCATGTTGTACTCCAAGAGGTAGTACGGGTTGGTAACACCGTAAGGTGTATAGTAGTAACCAGGTGAAGCAAACGGATTGCTCAGGTCCTTCAGCTCAGTGATGGCAATGTCACGCGGAGTCTGCATGATGGCATTGTACATCGAACCGTTGCCCTGACCCGTTGTCACGAAGTCGTTCTGCTGATAAGCATAGTTCAGCGAGGTGCTCAGAGTCACATTCTTGATCTTGTGGCTGGCACGACCCGAGAAGGTGTACTTCTTGTAGCTGTCGGCATCGGTAGGAATGATACCATCCTCATGAATCTGCGACAGAGAAACGAAGTATGTGCTGCGGTCGGTAGCACCGTTGAACGACACGCTGTTGTTGTAACGTACGCCCGTGTCGAAGAAGTCCTGAATGTTCGAAGGAATGGCTACATAGCTCTTACGCTCCTGCGAGTTGTTGTAGATTGTACCGTAGCGGAGATAAGCTCCGTCGAACTTCGGACCCCATGAACCGTTCTCGTCCATGGTCTTCGAGCCATACCAGCCCTGACCGAACTCGTTCTGCATCTGAGGCAAGCGAAGAACGCTTTCCCACTGGAGACCGCCGTTGTACTCGATACCAACGCCCTTCTTCTGATCCTTACCACTCTTGGTGGTGATCAGGATGACACCGTTGGCAGCACGGCTACCGTACAGAGCGGTAGCAGCAGCGCCCTTCAGCACGGTCATCGACTCAACATCGTCGGGGTTCACAGCACCTGCGCCGTTACCGAAGTCGAAACCTGAGTTCAGACCATCGCTTGTGCGCACCGAGGTGTTGTTCAGAGGCACACCGTCGATGACGTACAGAGGCTGGTTGTTACCACTCAGCGAGCTCACACCACGAATGATAACCGACTGCGAAGCACCCGGGTCACTCGATGTGGTGTTGATCTGCACACCGGCCATCTTACCAGCCAAACTTGACATAATGTCATTAGTACGTGCCTGGGCAAGGTCTTCACCTTTCACTGACGCGGCAGCGAAACCCAGTGCTTTTGTACTACGCTTGATGCCCAGAGCCGTAACGACCACTTCGTTCAGAGTCTTGTCGTCAGGCACCATCACAATCTGCATACCGTTCTTTGCAACGACATCCTGCTGCTCCATGCCCAGATAGGAAACACGGAACTTGGCTCCTGCGGGAACCATCAGCGAGAAATTACCGTCAGCATCGGTCACCGTACCTTGGTTAGTGCCCACAATCTGAATCGACGCACCCACGATGGGCTCACCGTCTTCCTGAGACACTACGGTACCCTTGACTTGCGTCTGGGCCATCGCTCCAGCTGCTGTCAGCAGCAGAGCGGCCAAAAACATGGTTAGTTTTTTTACCATAAATTCTCTCTCTTTTAATAATTAATAATGTGTATTACTTAAAAACTATTTCTGATATCATCATTATTATCCATAATCTTCAACCAATCACATCTCAGCTCACCTCCCCTTGTGGAAAGCAAGCTTTTTTAACTTGTTTTGAACAAATCGAGTGCAAAAATAAATCAAATTTGTTAAATAAACAAATAAATGTTTGAAAAATGCACTTTTTAGTTAGTTTTTTAACATTTTCACAAATTGATGTATGTCAATTGATGGGTTTCATGATGTCAAATGACGTTTGCTCAATTATTGTAAGTACAAAGATGCGAAATAGTTTCTTATTACTAGTTTCAAGTTTGAAGTTTTTTGTGTTTGTGACATTTTGTCTTTTCTTTCTGACATTATGACATGTATTTATGCTGTGGCATGGAGGTTGCATTATTGGAGAGTGAGCGCAGCAATGAGCTCAGAAACATTACAAACAAACAACAACTTAAAAATAAAAATGGAGGTAAAGATTATGAGACCTATGGTTCACAGAAATGCTTGGCTGCCGACCGTGTTCGACGACCTTTTCAACAACGATTTCATGCCGCGTGCAAATGCTACAGCACCAGCCATCAACGTGATTGAGAATGACGACCAATATGTCGTGGAGCTCGCTGCTCCGGGCTTGAAGAAGGAGGACTTCACCGTGAATATCAACGAGGATGGAAACCTCGTCATCAAGATGGAGAAGAAACAGGAGCAGACCTCTGACGACAAGAAGGCTCACTACCTGCGTCGCGAGTTTAACTACACCAAGTTTGAGCAGACGCTGATCCTGCCTGACGATGTGGAAAAGGCAAAGATTGTTGCCCGTGTGGAGCACGGTGTGCTGACCGTCGACCTGCCGAAGACCGAGCAGGCTCGCACCAAGGTGGAGCGTCAGATTGAGATTGGATAAATGTTCTGTGGCATTCATGCTATTCAAAGCCCTGCATCCTATGTGGACGCAGGGCTTTATTATGCTTGTAAAGTCCTGTTGTGCAAGCAAAAACTTGAAAAAGAATTGATATAGCGCAGGTTTTATCTAAAAAACATCAAATCTGTCGGCAACTTCTATTTGTTTTCGTTTTTTTTTCGTACCTTTGCATTCTCGATATTAAATCCTGAAAATCGTAAATCAGTAAATCGTAAATATCACTATGGCAAAGAAAGCACTATTGATGATTCTCGATGGATGGGGAATCGGAAAGCATGGCAAGGGCGACGTAATCTTCAATACGCCGACCCCGTATTTGGATTATCTGACAGCCGTATCGGCCCACTCGCAACTCCAGGCCAGCGGTGAGGACGTAGGTCTGCCCGACGGACAGATGGGTAACTCGGAGGTTGGACACCTCAACATCGGTGCAGGACGCATCGTCTATCAAGACCTTGTGAAGATTAACCGCGCTTGCAAGGACGGCTCCATTATGGAGAATCCGCAGGTGAAGGCTGCCTACACCTATGCCAAGGAAAATAATAAGAAACTGCACCTGATGGGTCTGACCAGCGACGGCGGTGTGCATTCCAGCCTCGATCACCTGTTCAAACTCATTGAGGTGGGTAAGGCTTACGGGCTGAAGAACCAGACTTTCGTACATTGCTTCATGGATGGCCGCGATACAGATCCTCGTTCCGGCAAGGGATTTATTGAGCAGGTGACGAAGGTTTGTGCAGAAAACGATGCAGCCATCGCATCTATCGTAGGTCGTTTCTATGCAATGGACCGCGACAAGCGTTGGGAGCGCGTGAAGGAAGGCTACGACCTTATCGTTAAAGGAACTGGTAAGCAGGCTCAAGACATGGTGCAGGCAATGCAGGAGTCGTATGACGAAGGTGTTACCGACGAGTTCATCAAGCCCATCCACAATGCTACCGTCAACGGCTGCATCGAGGAAGGCGACGTGGTGATCTTCATCAACTTCCGCAACGACCGCGCAAAGGAACTTACCATCGCCCTCACACAGCAGGACATGCCTGAGGCTGGCATGAAGACCATCCCTGGCCTGCAATACTACTGCATGACTCCGTATGACGCTTCGTTTACAGGTGTGAACATCCTCTTCCCAAAGGAGAATGTCGAGAACACGCTCGGTGAATACCTCTCGCGCATGGGCAAGAAGCAGCTCCACACTGCCGAAACAGAGAAATATGCCCACGTGACGTTCTTCTTCAATGGCGGACGCGAGGCCCCCTTCGAGGGTGAGGACCGTATCCTTGTGGCCAGTCCGAAGGTTGCCACCTACGACTTGAAGCCAGAGATGTCGGCCTACGAGGTAAAGGACAAACTCGTTGCCTCCATCAAGACACAGCAGTATGACTTCATCGTCGTGAACTTCGCCAACGGTGACATGGTTGGACACACAGGTGTTTACAATGCCATTGCTAAGGCCGTATGGGCTGTCGACCGCTGTGTGCGCGACGTTGTTGAGACCGCCAAGAAGAACGACTACGAGGTCATCATCATCGCCGACCACGGCAATGCTGACAACGCTATCAATCCTGACGGCACGCCCAACACCGCCCACTCGCTGAACCCCGTGCCCTTCATCTATGTTACCAACAACAACTCGGCAACAGTGAAGGAAGGTCGACTGGCCGACGTGGCTCCTTCCATTCTGCACATCATGGGATTGGAGCAGCCAAAGGATATGACTGGCGAGTGCCTCATTGAAGATTAAGCGCTTTCCCTTTCTGTATCATCCTTCTCCTTTCTGGGAGGAGGGTGATTCATCTTCCATTTCATCATCGAGGCGGTTGCCCCAGAGATATTTGTTCGTCTCTTGGGCAGCCACTTTGCTTAATAGAAGCAGTGCCACCAGGTTGGGAATGGCCATCAGCGCGTTCATGCTGTCGGCGATGTTCCAGATGGTATCGAGGTTGATGATACAACCAAAGAACAGAAAGACGATGAAGAGAATGCGGTAGAAACGGTTCGCCCGTTGGCGTTCGATGTAGTTGACCGCGCTCTCACCATAGTAGCTCCATCCCAGAATAGTACTGAATGCAAATGTCAGGATGCCGAATGTCAACAGGGGTGCACCGATATAGGGAATCTTCGAGAAGGCCACCTTCGTCAGGGCTGCACCGTCGGCATAGGTGATGTCGGGATAAGCGATGATACTGCTGACCAGTACGATGCCTGTTAGTGCACAGATGATCACCGTATCCCAAAAAGTTCCCGTGCTCGACACCAATGCCTGCCTGACAGGGTTGCGCGTTTGTGCCGTTGCTGCCACGATAGGAGCCGAACCCATACCGCTCTCATTGGAGAACAATCCTCGGGCTATGCCATAGCGTGCTGCCATCATTACAGAGGCTCCTATAAATCCGCCGCCTGCTGCCGAGGGATTGAAGGCCGATACGACAATCAGTTTGATGGCTGGCCATACAAAACCGCTGTTCATGCACAGAATGACGACACATCCGATGACATAGAGCACGGCCATGAAAGGCACAAGAAATGTACACACACGGGCGATTGCCTTCACGCCACCCAGAATGACTGCTGCAGCCAGCAAGGATACAAAGATGCCGACTATCCATGTGGGTATGCCGAATGTCTCGTTGGTCAGTAGAGCTATCGAGTTGGCTTGCACCGTACAGCCGATACCAAACGACGCCAACGCTGTAAACACAGCGAAAAGCACAGCCAGCCATTTCATACCGAGTCCACGTTCCAAAGCATACATCGGACCACCGTAGAAGTGACCATCTTCAGCCTTGACACGATACTTCACCGCCAGCAGTCCCTCCGCATATTTCGTGGCCATGCCGAAGATACCCGTCAGCCAACACCACATCACAGCACCAGGGCCACCGAGGGCAACAGCCGTAGCAACACCGACAATATTACCTGTTCCAATGGTGGCAGCCAATGCTGTGGCCAATGCTCCGAACTGGCTCACTTCGCCACTGGCTGCTTTGTCTTTCTTCACCGACAGACGGATGGCAGTGAGCAACTTTCGCTGTGGAATTCTCAAGCGAAATGTCAGAAACACATGGGTGCCTAATAGCAGAATAATCATCGGCCATCCCCACAGATAGGAACCGAGTTGTGCAAAGAACTCGTTAATTGTCTCCATATTCGTTTAGTTTTGCTTGCAAAGGTAATTATTTTTTTGTAATTTTGCAAACAAATTGTAGATAGTAATACAGTAAATCGTAACTATAATGGCTAATGTACAGATAGAATCCTCATGGAAAGTGCAGTTGCAGGGGGAGTTTGACAAACCCTACTTCGAACAACTGACTAGTGCTGTACGTCGCGAATATCAGGTCGCGACGTGTTATCCGCCAGGAAGATTGATCTTCAATGCGTTCAACCTCTGTCCCTTCGACAAGGTGAAGGTGGTTATCATTGGACAAGATCCGTATCACGAGCCAGGACAAGCTCATGGTTTGAGTTTCTCTGTGATGGACGGTGTGCCTTTCCCGCCATCGCTGCAGAACATCTTCAAGGAAATCAGCGACGATCTCGGACGGCCTGTTCCCATGACGGGCAACCTGACTCGGTGGGCTGAGCAGGGTGTGCTGCTGCTGAATGCATCTCTTACAGTGCGTGCCCATATAGCGAACAGCCACTCGCAGTTGGGTTGGCAGACGTTCACCGATGCTGCTATTCGTGCACTCGCTACGCATCGCGAACATGTTGTCTATATGCTTTGGGGCAGCTATGCACGTGGAAAAGCATATATGATCGACCGTCAGAAGAATCTCGTTCTGGAGAGTGTGCACCCGTCTCCGCTTAGTGCTAACCGTGGCGGATGGTTTGGTCAGCACCAGTTCTCGCGTTGCAACGCATATCTGCAAGAGCAGGGACTTACACCCATCGAATGGTAATTGTTAATAGTTAATTGGTATTTGTCAATTGGAAAAGATTCTCCCTATTCTGCAAGTCGGTGATGTGTTGCTGTCGCCTGACATCCTGACCGAGCGTTTCTGTTGTGATTACGAGAAATGCAAGGGAGCTTGTTGTGTTGAAGGCAATGCCGGAGCGCCCGTAACTCTCGATGAAATCGGTGAAATTGAAGATTCGCTTGATGCCGTATGGGGCGATTTGTCGGCTTCGGCGCAGAGCGTAATCGACCGTCAAGGAGTAGCTTATAACGATCCCGAGGGCGAACTGGTGACAAGTATCGTGCATGGAAAAGACTGTGTTTTCACGTGCTACGAGAACCATGATGGAGATGCTTGTTGCATGTGTGCACTGGAGAAAGCATATCGCGAAGGGCGCTCGAAGTTCATGAAGCCCATCTCCTGCTCACTATATCCCATTCGTGTCAAGCGGTTCTCGAATGGTACGGTTGGTTTGAACTACAATCGGTGGGACATCTGCCGCGATGCCGTGAAGAAAGGTGAGGAACTTGACATCCCCGTCTATCGTTTCTTGCGCGAGCCCCTTATCCGTCGCTTTGGTCAGGAATGGTACGATGAACTCTGCGCATTGGCAGAATTGATTACCTCTTCCGATATTCCGAAGGACTCATCCCCACGTGTTCCTTAAAGAACTTCCCGAAGAACGACTGATTGGGGAAGTTCATTTCCTCGGCAATCTCCTTGATGCTCTTCGTGGAGTTGCGCAACATCACACGTATCTCCAGCGTTACGTAGTTATCGATCCAATCGTTGGGAGTGCGTCGGCTTACTTGCCTAATGGTTTCGGATAGATACTTCGGCGAGATTCCGAGCTGTTGCGCATACCAACTTACTCGCCGCTCCTTCCGGAAGTTCTGTTCGACGAGCGGCATGAATTGTGCGAAGATTCCCTCGGCACGAGTCTGTCGCCGATCATTGACAGTCTGCATGCGGAAGATGATGTTGCTCAGGTCATAGATCATCGTGGTAAGCAGGGAACGTACAGTTTCTCGACGGAAGTGGTGTTCCCGGTCGTCGGTCTTCTGCTTCAGCATGTGGAAGTAATTCACCGTGTTGTCAGTTTCCTGCTGTGTAAGGTGACAGACGGGATTGGCGCGGGTAAAAAGAAACAACTGCGATAGCTCGTGTACATCCTTCACGATTTCATTGAAAAAATCATCACTCACGATAATGCCCATGCCACCAAAGTCGCGCGAGAGCATGACATCGTCGGTGATTTGTCCTTCGCTGATAATAATCATATCGTTAGCATGTACGGTGTATTCCACCGTGTCCACGCTATATTGAGCCTTACCCTGTGTACAGAGGGCAAACAGTTTGCAACCCATGCGGCGCGGCTCGTTGGGGATAGGAAGTTGTCCTACCTCGTTGAACAACATCATATCGTTACCGATGCAACTGCCCTGAAAGGCCTTTCGTGCCGTTTCAATGTTGAGTTCTATGAAGGAATCGTTTCTCTTCATCTCTGCAAAGTTATATCAAATCGTCAAAAATCGCCCATTTCATCGGAGAATTTTCTTCTTTCCCTTCTTTAACTTCATCATCTTTTGCTTGCCATTGTATTTGACCATAATCTCACAATTATTATTGGCCAATAAAATGGCATAAGTGACATTGCCTTCATGCCAAGCGATGCTTACTTCGATACCACCCCGAGCCTTCAGACCTCTCACTTGCCCTGACGACCATGCATCGGGTAGGGCTGGGAGTAGTTCAATGATAGTACCTTCTGAGTTACTTTGTATCAACATTTCACATACGCCAGCCGTTCCACCGAAATTACCATCAATTTGGAAAGGAGGATGAGCATCAAACAGATTGGGATAGGTACCTCCACTTCTTCTGCGGTCAGGTCCACGGTAATTATCGGGTGATACGTAGGTTAGCAATTTTTGATAGATATGGTAGGCTTGTTTGGCATTATGCAGACGCGCCCATAAATTGATGCGCCAACCTGTACTCCATCCCGTGGTCTTGTCACCTTTGATTTCCAAACTCCTTGCAGCAGCAGTTGCCAGTTCGGGTGTACCATTCAGCGTAATGTGGCTACCAGGATAGAGTCCGATGAGGTGCGACTGATGCCTGTGTTGGAAGTCCCAGTCATCCCAATCGTAGTACCATTCATTGATGTCGCCCATGTGTCCAATAGTGTATGGGTGGAGGCGATGATGGGCTTCGAAAATGGGTAGTACTACAGGATCATCGAATACGGTCCCTTGCGCTGTGTAATGAATTAATCCCATTTCTCTTGCTGCATCCTCAGTGTTTTTGAACAATTCGCGAATGATGGC
>JAFZAP010000094.1 GCA_017557185.1 Prevotella sp. | reverse complement strand
TTTTATGAACAAGAAAACTATCATCACCGCACTGCTCGCCCTAGTATCGTTAGGCGCGAGCGCACAACTTGAGAGCGTGAAGGAACTCTCGATGAAGTCCGAGTATTTTAACCATGAGCGACAAGTACTCATCTACACGCCTGTCGGCTATCAACAGTTTGACCAGACTTACTATGATGTCATCTACGTGTTCGATGCGCAAGACCGCACGATGTTCGACCTCGTTCACTGCCTGCTCAACATTGCCTGCAAACCCGACCCTGACGGTGGCAGAGGAATGAGCTTTATCATTGTAGGCATCTGCTCGCCAACTCTTTGGGACATCAATTACTTCCGCAACAACGACTATCTGCCCATGCCCTTGCACGGCAACAAAGGGCTGTTCAAAGAAGGATATTACTACGGCAACTCGCCCGACCTAAAGAAATTTGTCAAAAACGAATTGATGCCATACGTGGCCAAGAACTATCGCACGTCGGGGCGTACTCTTGGCATCGGCCACTCGCTGAGTGCATCGTTCGTGCTCGACTGTATGATTACCGACGACCTTTTCGACGACTACATCGCCGTCTCGCCCAACTGTAGTTATGACGAATACCGTTTGGCTACGGCCATAGAGGGTTATCAGTTCAAGAGCCGCAAGACTCCCCGCTTCATCTATGCGTCAATGGCGAGAGAAATAGAAAAGGAGCCTGAATATTGGGGTGACGAGTGGAAAACAGGCTGGGAGCGCGTCAGCACAATCCTCAAAGATAAGTCGCACTTCAACGAAAACACTGTCACATCCGTACACACCTTTCCAGAATATGAACATTACAGAAGTTTCATGCCCAGCGTAACTGCTGCGTTGAACGACTACATCATGTTTGGTGCCAAGAACTTAGTCGGATATATAGGAGAAGAAATCAGCCCCGTTCACATAGAGCTTCGCGGCAAGAACCTGCCTAATGACATCTACATCACAGGCAACCAAGAAGCATTAGGCAATTGGGAGGCTGAGGGCGTCAAGATGAACCTTGTTAGCGACAGCATTGCCGCCATCGACCTCCGCCTGCATCTGCCTGCCCAGTTCAAGTTCACTAGAGGCAGTTGGGAGCGTGAGGCCGTGATAGAAAATGCTGATACGGGCAACCATATCATACACGATGCTGAGCATACAACCCGCATATACCGCCTGTGGGAAAGAAATCCCTGGATGGGAGAATGACAATAACAAGCATATCTTAATGAAACATCTGACACCATATCGCCAAAACGAAACATCCCTCTCGCCGATGAGGGGGAAAGGGATGGTGTATGGGGGTGGAATGATCAAATAATTCGCATAAAATAACATGAAGTTGAACGTTTTCGTCAAGCCAAATGAGCAGAGTGGAGCTTGCTCAGACTCTGCCATGGCGAGAAAACGAAGGAAGAAGTCCAACCCTTTAAACATCAGAAATAGGTATGAGTCCGTAAATAAATAGCAAAAAGTATCGGAATGTGAAGGAAAATAAGTACCTTTGCATCCGAAAACATATAAGACAATAGCAACCGCAGCTTTTGTAAGTCTCTCGAACTGCAACCCTGAAGACATATACTAAGCAAGTTGGCTGCCGGCTCACGTATACGGCAACGGATACGTGGGCATTGGTGGTTAAGGCATTAGTATATGGGTTGTTGCAGACCCGAGAGATTTTGCTGTTATTAGCTTTCCAATTCACCCACGTTCCTCCGTTGTTTTCTCTCTCCCGCCATTGCGGTGTATTATATGTGTTCAACAATCAAAGAAAAGAAAACGGAAACGAAAAATGAATTTCGATAACGACGAGGAAGCCCTCGGATTCATCAACCGTCTGCTTGAGCGGCTGCACCAGGCAGACTTTACCAACCACGGCAGCAAAATAGAAGTAGTGTATGTCGCCTCTGGCGGACAGCATGTGGAGACGCAATATATAAGCCTCACCCCTAACCCCTCTCCAAAGGGCGAGGGGAACTTTAAAAGGAGGGAGAAAGGTGCGGTGAAATCTTTCAAGGAAGGTGCAACAGAACGTATACGCCACTGCATTGCGCTGTTGATGCAGGAAAGGTGTGGCAACGAGCCATTGTTTAATCAGCAGAACCACTGGCAGGCGGTGTACCGCATACTGGTGGATAAGGGCTACTGTCGTGACTCCGACTTCGACGGATTCGATGCCTTCATCCGTACGGTGATGCCGGAAGAGGTGAACAAACCATACTCGAAGGGCTCGCTAAAGCAGATTAGCCAGACGGACTTTGTGCGACCTTTCAGCGAATGGAGATACGACGTACTGACATCGAAGACGCGCAAACCTTACGACCGAATGGTAGCCGTGGCAAGAAGATTTCTTGAGATTTTGGAAGAAAATGGGCTGTAAGAAGTAAAAAGTTGGCAAAAAGTTTGGAATATTCAGATATTCTTCCTATCTTTGCAGCGTCAGAATGTCGTCAGAGGGCGCGAACGATTTGCTTTCGTAGCAAAATTCAAGCTGGACCTTTCTGACCACCATACGAGGACATAGCCCACAAGGTTATGTCCTCAGTTTTTCTATTACATCGCTTATCAGTTGTTTAATAGATTCCTTATCTGGAGCAGCAAAGGCTTCTGACTTAATGACTACAGCTTTACTATTGTGAACCACGTAACATTCATCAAGTGTTCCTTGGCTGAAATCTTCATGGCGACCGAAAAGGCCAGACACAATTTTCTTAGTTTTTAGGATGCTTTCCGACATGTGCATATCGAAGTCTAACACTACTACCTTACACCCTTGTTGCTTTGCCTTGCGGAAAGCGGACTTGATACCGTTTTCACTTTCAACACCTTTCCTGTCTCCTAACTTACCATTGATGGTATATTCTGGGTTCTTGTGGCCAATAGTCAGTAGATGTTCGTTGATAATGATATACATATCATCAAAACAACTGAGCAGTACTCTTGCAACTCGGATGTTGTCACATAATTCCGTCTGATCAGCCCTCACACTGATAAGGAGCCTGTCACCGTATATTTCGTCTCTGATGAAGTCTTTGTTCATTTCCATGATGCAAAGGTACGAATAATTTATGAATCTACGCAGATATTTGGCAAATTTTTAACCCACGTTTTAACCCACGCCTTAACTTTTAACCCACGTCTTAACCCAGCGGTTAAAACCTTGTCTGATTCCAGAAGTTTTCGTAACTTTGGGCTATAAAAACAATAAAAGAACGATACAAAAAAGTTACGACTATGGATGAGAAGGTAATGAACCAGTTGGATGTGGAACTGGCACATGCGGGAGAGGCGACGACGCTGAGTCCGAAGATGCTGCTGTTGGAGAAACTGAGGATCACGCCGGAGAAGGAGTTGGAACCGATGGAGTTCCTGTTCAGACTGTTCGGCAAACCGTGTTTCCCAAGGCGCGAACTGGTGGCGATAACGGGTAAGGCGAAGAGCGGAAAGACGTTTGTGACAAGTATGCTGATGGCAAGGGGGGCCTCCCCCCTTCCCCCTCCAAAAGGAGGGGGTGTACTGATGCGGGCGGGCGATACGCCTTTGAAGGTGCTGTGGTACGACACGGAACAGAGCGACGAATCGACGCAGGATATCCTGAAGAACCGAATAATACCGATGATGAAGACCCACCCCCAGCCCCTCCCTATGATGGAGGGGAGTAGTTACCCTCAAGGGCAGAATCAAATGGACGATCTATTTACGCCCCGCCCTAACAGGGAGGGGACGGGGGAGGGTCTCTTCGACGTGTTCAACGTCCGTGCGGTGGAGTGGAAGGAGCGGCGCAGTCTGCTGAAGGAGGCGGTGGAGCGGTATGAGCCGGACCTGGTGATCGTCGATGGCATCCGCGACCTGGTGAACGACATCAACGACGGGGTGCTGGCGCAGGAGGTTATGGAGGAACTGCTGCACCTGGCCACTGAGTGGAACTGCTGCATCGTGTGTGTGCTGCACCAGAACAAGGGTTCGGAGGACCATAACCTGAGAGGATGGATCGGTACGGAACTGATGAACAAGGCGTTCGAGGTGTATGCCTGTGAGAAGATGATGCCGCAAAGGGTGTTCAAACTGGAGCAGACGCTGACGCGCAAGTACGACATCGAGCAAACAATGTATTTCGAGGTGAACGAACAGGGACTGCCGCAGTCGTCGGTCGGCCCCACGGACGGCGTGGCCACAGCGAAGACGGAACGTTTGCCGCAGATGAACCGCGACTACATCGTGCATGAGGAAGACGGCAGTTGGCGGTTCGACGTGCACAGGCTGTTCCTTGCCGCCTTCCGTGACGAGGACGAACTGCAGGGCAGCGTGCTGCGCGAACGGGTGATGCAACTGTCGGGCATCGTCATCCCGATCAAGTACATCCAGCTGCTGCACCAGGCTCTGGAGCAGAAGGTCATCGGGAAATCAC
>JAFZAP010000093.1 GCA_017557185.1 Prevotella sp. | reverse complement strand
TTCAAAACGGTGTTTTGACTTGCCAGACGACAAAAACTCATCGAGAATCCCAAGTCGTTGCTCGTTTGTAAAAAATCTTCTTTGTCGCATACTGATACACTTTTTTGATTTCAAAAGTGTCAACTTATTCAGTACACGTCAGGTAGGACGCGTGCTGTAGGTACGTGTGCTCATAGCTATATAATTCCCCATATAAACGGAGAATTATATGGTAGATTATATGGCCATTAACGTTCAAAGAACCTCTGTTTTTGTGTTGATTTTTAGTTAAAAACGAGATTTGCTACCACTGCTGCCATATTGCTGCCATTCACAACCCGTTGATTATCAATGAGTCTTGCAGCATGACAGAATTGCAGCAAAAAAAATAATTTTCTGGAGAATGTAGTGTACTGAATAAGTTGACAAAATCAGAAGCGAAGTTCCTTTCATTCCTTCATTCCTTAGCGTCATCTCTGGGGAGGAAGGTTTATATTTCTAAGGAAGGGAGGAATCAAGGGAAGGAAGCAGGCGCGCCTGCGCCCCTCCTGGCATCATATCATTCTTTTGAGAGTTGAAGGATATCGCTATTGCGTGCGGTTGTGGAACGTCGGGCTAACAAATAAGCTCCGTCTTCGTTTGTAAGATACTGATGGCCAGTGAGGCCTTCATAACCTGCAACCAGCCAGGGCACAGTCTCGGCACCGCCATAGCGGGTCTTATAGTCATTGTCGAGAACTTCCATTTCCTGCAAGTCCCAGACAACATTACGCCCGTTTGTTCCGTTCCCATCGAACACCACCACTTCCCTGCTCAGTTCGTCATCTGCACGAAATCCGTGCTCCGTGCCTGCGCCCCCAGTCTGAGCAAGTAACAGCTGAGGGAATAATAGAAATATGAATGCAAAATACTTTTCCATACGTTATTTAAATCAAAAATGAAACTCTTTTCCCCTATTTTTCCTTCAGAAAAAAATGTAAGTATTCTAACATATAAAGGAAAAACAATCCTAGGCACAAAATCAGTATACTTATGTGCCATAGATAATATCCACTCAATTTTTCAGCAACGAATCTTTCGAAGTCTGGTCCTACGCCTAACATCAAACTCCCATGACATTCATTAAAGAGCAATGACAAAAAAAATGCAGCTACTACACTTTTTGCGGGTTTCTTTCCTCTATAGAATGAAATCAATGCATATATATAAAGAGGATTGGCAAGCCATATCAATTGCCAGGAGTGGGTGGTCTCTTGATATAAAGCAAGTTCAAGGAATGCTAATATAACGTGAGTTCGATTTAAGAATTCTGACTAATGAGCCTGTTTTTGTCGATGATTTCAATGTTCATCTGTGGCTTTTTTGGCAAGAGGTTGTAGGCAATGAGTCCTGCAAAGAGATTGGTTGCAAAGTTGTCAACAGAGCGGTGCCTGGTATGTTCTATCTGGCAGATGTTCTTGAGTTCGTCGTTGACAGTCTCGATGACCGAGCTTTTCCTGAGGAGGATTTTGTCATAGAGATTCATCAGCGAGTTCTTCATGTTCCTTTTCAGCTTTGTCACCAGGTGTATGTCGTCAACGAAGAGCATCTCGAAGAGGTCCTGGCTGATATACCCCCTGTCGGCGAAGAGTTTCCCGAAGATGAACTCCATGAAGGCCTTGTATTCTAACGGCTTCCTGTCATCAACGTCCCCCGGCGTTATCATGAAGTTGAGCAGTTCGCCCCTCTCATTGCAGACAAGGTGCAATTTGAAGCAAAAACCAGCCCATGGAGCACTTGCCCTGTTGGGCAATCCCCTTGAAAACCATGTGGATGTGGATCCTCAGGTTCCTGCATACACGAAGCGGTGTGCTGTCGACAAAGCTGATGCCCGTGCACTTGCCAAGCAACACCTTCTTGATGAACAATGCCAACGGAATGGCCACATCGCGCTCCAACCCCACAAACTGGTTGTATGAGACCACGTGCGGGAACAGATGGCACATGTGCTTGCAGACGGTTTCCAAGTAGAAGTGCTTCAGACAGCGATAGCTGTAGTCGTCTGCTAGCAAAAAAAACGTCTCGGCACAAAGCATAATATATGTACTCACTTAATCGGTAGATGATGTTCTACCTTTACCAAGGCTTGTACCATCTTTGAATAATAGCTGTTCACTGATACTGGTATGGAACATGGCATAGAGAACTGCAGTTTCCCTCTATTTTTTTCGGAAAAAGCATCATATGTCTACTTTGCTTGACTGACGGTTCGTATCATTGACCTACGCCCATCCTTTTATAAGTCAATCCATTTACTCATTTTCTTGTCCCCTTTTTTTTCTTTCGATTATTTGCCTCATCCAAATGGGAACCAAAAGCAAATCATGTTTTATAGTAGCCTTTTCGGGTGTTTCGGGCAGAAGCTTTGCTGTCTGCCATTTTTTCTCCGATACTACGAGCCTGTACAAGTTCTTGTATCAACTTTCCGCAAAAGGCAAAATCCTTTGGCGCTCTTTGTTTTAAGGTGACTGTCCCATTTTCAAGAGTCAGCATCCTGCTAGAGCCTGTAGTCTGGAATCACTTGTGTTTATAGGAACCTGAGAAGATTTTCCAAGACAGTTTGCTGCTTTGGCTCCCGTAGGAAGGAATATAGCCTTATCTCTTTTGTCAATCTCTGTTACCAGTTTAAAGGCGGAAAAGTAACTCTACTTTTGGTCACGTCTTCCCAAATAAAAAACTATAAAAACTCCATCATCATTACGATACTTTAAAGTTAAATAATCATTCTTCTCAAAGGTGAAAGAAAACTTAATCGAATCCTTTTGTATTTCTAAAAATCTCCTATAGCCATTAATTGTCAAAAGTGTGTCGTTAATTTGCCAATCAAACAACGAGGGATATTGAGAAGAAGCTTCAAAGGCATAATACTCTCCATGACCATCATCTAAGAAACGAATCCATGGATTATCATTTCCCATTATCATGGCACCGTTTATGTATGTACATGAAAGATACCAACTCCCGATTATACAAGGTAGAGAATCCTCTTGAATATTTCCCTGTAGAGTATCCAATTTGTCTTCTGTACGATTATTAATATTAATGGTTTGACCTAGGTTTCGACAGGATAGTCCCATGCCAACTATTGAAAAATAGAAAAAAAATAAAAACTTCTTCATTGTCAAAAATGGATTACCGATATAGTTTGAAACATTTGCAAAGATACAAAAAATTATGTTTAATATTCGCGCTGCAAATATACATTTTAACAAAACAAAGTCCAAGAAAAACACTTCACAAATGACTTAACAATTTTATTTTTGTCTTTTTGGGGAATTAATGAGAATACCATAAATACTTCATAATCCCAACAATATTTCTTGTTCATCTTAATGAGTATTTCCTTCATCTATTGATTATGGGCTTTCCGTTTGCTCCAATGCATTCCGCGGAAACATTCAGTAAATTACAGGATGGACGGTTCAAGAATTCAATAGTGGCTTTTCCTTCCTCATTGGTTCTCACGTTGGGATTCCAATATAAAGTTCGGCGATGGTCATCAGCTGGCAGCAATCCTGTCACCATTTCCTGTTCGTATTCTTTGGGAACATTAAATCCATCAAAATGTGTCATACGTATTCCCTTCGCTGCCTCAACGGGCAGAGTGTTATAAGAATAGACATAGACAACTACACAATTTTGCCCCATAGTGTTTAAATAAGGCGCAAACCGGCGCAAATCGTTTCTGTCCATAGAGACATAGACTTTCTTCACTTCATCTAATTGTGTAGGAAAAGTTATCGGTTTTTCCAACGGGTGATCATCCTCCTGTGGACGAGTTACATTTTTTGTTGGCATGCCTGTAGCACAGAAGAACCTATTGTTTACAATCCATATGATAGGACGCCGAGAGTACGAAAGACCATCTTCGTAGAGATTATAGGAATCGTTTTGGTAAGATGAAATCCCGGACAAATTGTCATTGCCCGTGAATAAAGGGTTCTTTTGCTTGAGGAAACCTATGAGCGTTGGAACAGGCAGGCCTTGGTCAAGCAAACCGTCCGCTTCTAACTCGCAATTATACCAGATTCTCGCATTTCTTGCCCCGCGGCTCTCACGCTCCCAAAAAGCTCGGGGGTTTCTCCACAGCTTTCCTGTCACTTTCACTTCCTGCAAAATCTGAACATCATCGCTCTTCCAGCTTTGATCATCTCCCTCAGGATAAACCATCTTCAACATCGGTTCTTTCAGTTCCAAAGGTTCTGTCTCCAACAGGTCCAAATTACGCTTTTCCGGTGAAAAATGACGATTAATGCCTACATAGTAATTTTCGAACTTATCATCTTTCATCGTCATAATTGTAACATCCCAATCTCGGTAACAATCAGGAAGCGCAAACGCATAATGCCCTTTTGCTCCTGTTGTGGTCTGACCAGCCAACTGATCGCCAAGCCTGTTGGTTAATACTACGCCCATCTTCACACCGTCTGTAGTTTTTTTGCGTTTGTACTGATTCAGCTTGCCGTCAATATAGAGTCTGTCTTCCAATGAGTGGTTCATCTCAAAAGTTTTCTTTCCCTCCATCATCTGAAAGTCATACCTGCGCCAACCCTGGACCATCATTAGCAAATCTGCTGCCTGCCGGTGCTCAAGGTCGTCGGCTTCCAGATAATACTCTGGATGACTGATATACCCTCGGAGGTCGCTTGTCAAAAGCAACCATGTGGCCGCGTTATGGTACCATCCTCCTGTCTGAGTAGTAGCATCGGTGATAGCCAGCGAAAAGGTGGTGTTCGGTGGAGTCTGAACTTCTAAGACTTCTTTTTTGCCAGTTAGCGTCTTTGTATTAGTTGGTATCACCTTTATGCTATCAATAGGATGTTTCGGATAGACAAAAACCATACGATGAGACAATATACGCCCCTGTTCATCAATGACCGTCAGCTGATTCACACCGTCTCGCATCAAACTACGGGGCATAGAATATGTGATGCCGTTTGCAGAAAGTACCTTCTCTTCACATTTATACATGTGACCGCCCTGAAGCCATGCAATCCCTACGGCCTGCCCATGCATATCAGCAGTTGACTGTAATGACACCGTAACCGCATCACCCTCTGTCGCATTGACAGAAAGCACACAGCCTGTGGTTTCACTTTTGGGTATATCAAACTCTTCATGTGTCCCGTCTGAACCGATTACCTGAAGTGTTGTTTTCTCGGCTGTAGGGATCCATTCAATCACTCCTCGTCCGTCACCATTAGTTCTGGTCTCAAGCAATTCCTTGCCATTTCGCAACAGTTTGCAGGCACCTTCTACCGGGCGCCCCTGACGATCGGACAAGGAAAAAGCCATACGCCCTTTCAATCCCTCTACCATGTGTCCGCCTTCAGGATAAAAATGGGCATTCAGGCGATGACGCCTCTCCGATACTTCCTCACGCTCATTGGGCATCAACCTCTCATTAACCTCTTCACGGATTACAGGCCTCGAAAAGTCTCCTTCCTTTTCTGGACGTTCAAAAATGGGGATAACCCTGGAGAAGATGGCATCCTTTCCCCAATTAAGCATGTAACGAGTGTAAGCGCGTATTTCATAATAGCCACTTCCCAATAAACCATTCAATTCAATTTCACCATGGGCAGTACCATTCTCTATTTTCAACTTTTGGGTTTTCACCACATCTCCATAAGGACCGACCAACTCCACATACAATACATGGCTAAGGCTGCCAAGACTGTCTTTATCCGTCCTAACCACATAGGCCTTCAGCCAAATAGTTTCACCCATAAAATAACCGGTGTTATCAATGTGGAGATAAACTTTCTCCTGGGGAAAAACACGGTTGAAACGATTTACGGTTTCTGCCAAACGGCCAATATAACTGCTGCTAGTCTGAGCATGACAGACTGGCGACAATGACAGAATAAGGAATATTGCGAATAGTAATATCCTCCTCATAGCTTTGTCTTTTTTAAGTTTGTAATCACGTTGCAAAGATACTTTCGTTTGCAAATATACGAAATAATATTTTTCCTTCCAAATAATTTGTTGTGAACGTTGCGTTTGCGCCTGTTCCTGACTTTGTGAATGAAACGTAGCCTCCATCAACGAGCAGCGTTGTCAGTACATTGTTTTCGTAGATGGCGTTACCACAATAGTCAAACGTCTTCACAATATCTGATACGGGGTTGACAGGAGGAATGATACCACCCCCTCCGCCCGGAACGAGGCCGCCTTCCAAACCTGCGGTAGTTTCTGAGGCTTGTGAATGGATGGGTGTGACGATTACCGTTACGGGCGTGGTATAGGTCACCTGCCGTTTCACACTTTTAACATGTTCTTCATTTTTTCCTTCATTCCTAAGGGCAAGTAAAATTTGCATTATTTTAATTTATCCAACAAGTAGCAATCTATAAATTATCACGTAATTTGCTGAAAGAACCTTTAGCAACTCCATAGTTTTTAAAAAGAGGAAAGTCATGAGCACATTTATTAAATTCCTCATATTCTTCACCTATATCTATCCACATTATTTGAAGCATCCTCTGAACTATAGAGTCCTCTCTGGGGCGCCCCTCTTTCTTAAGATAATTGAGAAATTGCTCATTATGTTGTTCATTCTTTTTTAAATAATTAAACATGTTGTATCCCACTTCTTCTGCAAAAGTTTCGTCCTTAGCATACATCAAATATTTCTCCAAGATTAGAAAATCTTCATCATTAAGTCTATCTTGCCTACTCATCTTCTTTGCTATTTCCTCTATAAAAGTAAGGCCCGTCACCCAGTCGAGCTTTATTCGTGAGATGATGTCAACGGATAATACCTTTGACCCTTCTCTTGCAGGTGTCAATGGCAATTTCTCTATAGCTGTCTTTATCTGTCTGTCCAACGTTTTTTCGCCTGAACGCGAATTCACAATCACTACATCATGAACCGTTCCTAATGTATCGACTCTGTATTTAACGATATAGTTAAAAATGCATCCATCGTAGGCGTTCGGATCTAACTGAGACTGTACATATTTACTCAGCATGGAGTCAATGGCATATTCATTTTCATTTGAAGGCACCAATACTTGTTTTTCCCCTTTCAAAAAGTAGGTGGGCATAGTGACTGAACTATCACCCTTCAGAGGCCCAAGCCCTGTTAGTGGCTGTTGAGCCGTTGTCTTGCAACTGAAGAAGAGTAACTGGGCACCGAAAAAACAGATGCAGATAAAGCAAAATATCCTATTCATTATTATGGCGGTTATCTTGTCGCCTTTGACAAGGGGATTCAATGTAAATCTTATTTTGTATGAGCATAGTTACCGAAAAGAACGGAGGGTTTCAATCTGCTGACGCGCTGACTGCTCACCAATTGAAATCATCTTGGTGATGGCTGTACGACCAAAGTCGGTAGCATCATAGTCGTAGAGCGGCGGATTGATGTAGATGTCGGCATCCTTGCAATTCTTGCGATATTTCTTGAAGTCGGGCCGATTGAAGAGCCAACCCACGATACCATCAGCACTGGAAAGACCGAGAAGGTCGTCGAGCAGCTGAACAAATTCGGAAGGAGCATCGTCGTCGTCATCGGGATGGTTTACAGTTAGATCGACGGCGATAACCTTCGTAGCTCCCATCTTTCGCGCTACGTCCACAGGCAAGTTGTTGAAGATGCCACCGTCGTAAAGCACATAGTCATCGTAACGAACAGCCTTGAACAATGCCGGGATCGACATACTGGCACGCATGTTTCTTGCCAATGAGTCACCCGTGAGCACAATTTCCGAGAACGACGGCAGGTCGGCAGCGATACAGGCGAAAAGAAGCCCCCTCCCAGCCTCCCCCCGTAGGGGAGCAGTAAGGCATAGACTGTCGAGCATCGTCTTGATAGCATTGCCCTTAATGGCTTCGCGCGTAAAAAGCTGCAGCCACTGTCGCGAACGGAAGAGCGAATCGAGTTGCTGTGCGCTGTAGCCGATGCTATAGAGACCGCCCACGATAGCCCCGATGCTCGTTCCAACGATGATATCCGGGCGCACGCCAGCCTCTTCGAGTACCTTCAGAACTCCCACATGGGCCGCTCCCTTCGCACCACCGCCACCCAACACAAGGGCCAGGCGCGTAGAGTCGCTCTTGTTGGAAAAAAGAACTGCTGCTTCTGCCGACAAGCTTGTTGTCAGCAGAAGCAGTAGGGAGAGGGTGATATGCCTGAAGGCGCGCATATTACAATTTTGTCATGATTCCGACCTTGGTAGATTCAAGGAAACGGATGATGTTCTGGATTTCAGGACTATCGGGAATCTGGTCCTTGATCTGCAGGACGGCATCGAAGAGGCTTCCCTGACCGTTGAAGACCAACCGATAGGCATTGGCGATGTGCTTCTGCACCTTCTCGCTGATACCGCAAGCGGTCATCATCGTTGAGTTCGGACCGTTATAGCCGATAGGCTTTCCGCCAGCAACGATGTAGGGCGGCACGTCCTTCGAGAATGTCGTTCCTGCCTGGATCATCGAGCCTTCGCCAACGCAGGTGTTTGCGTTCTCGATGACGCTCGACGAGAAGATAACACCATTGCCGATGGTGCAATCGCCGGCAATCTTTGTACCATAGCCGAGCACGCAGTTGTCACCGATCTTCGTGTCGTGGCTGACGTGGGCGCCCTCCATCAGGAAGTTGCCGTTACCGATAACGGTCTGGCAACCCGTGTGTGTAGCGCGGTTGATCACCACATTTTCGCGAATGACGTTATTATCGCCGAGGACGCATTCCGACTTTTCACCCATGAAGTTGAAGTCTTGGGGCAGTGCAGCAATCACAGCACCCTGATGCACCTTGTTACCTTTCCCCATGCGCGTTCCATTCAGAATGCTCACGAAGGGGAAGATGATGCAATTGTCGCCGATGACCACGTCGTCCTCAATATAGACGAAGGGGAATATCTTACAATTGTCGCCGATTCTCGCCTTGGGCGATATCTCAGCACGTGGAGAAATGTCACTTGCCATAATTGTCAATTTTCAATTATCAATTTACTTCGCACCACCGCCAAGAGCCTGATACAGGTTCACAACGGCTTGCATCTTGTTGAAATCATCGGTGACCTTCGAAATCTCGGCATTCAGCAGGTTCGACTGAGCCGAAATCACCTCCAGGTAGGAAATGTTGGCCGACGAAGCCATCATCGTTCGAGTATCCTCAACATTCTTCTTCAGCACCTCTACGCGCTTGGCATCGAGTTCCGACTTCTCAGCAGCAGAATTATACTGCACGAGCGAGTTCGAAACCTCGTTGCCAGCCTGCAAGATTGTGTTCTGCCAAGTGTTGAAGGCCTGTTCGTACTGCATCTGAGCCACTTTCAACCCAGCAACAATCTGCCCGTGCTGGAAGATGGGCTGCACAAGAGAGCCCACTGCCGAAAGCAGCAGCTTACCGGGATTCACGAGGCCGTTGTTATTGGTGAAGGCACCCGTGCCCGTGATGGTGATCTGCGGATAGAAACGCGAACGGGCCTGGTTCACGTTGTAGAAGCACTGTGCGAGACTGAGCTCAGCAGCGTGCACGTCGGCACGGTTGTTGAGCAACTGGATGCCGACACCCGTTGCAAGGTTCTCGGGCAGATACTGACCTTCGAACGTGCCGCGCTGAATGGTCTGGGCGGGCTGTCCAAGCAAGAGCGAGAGGGCGTTCTCCATTTCGCGCACCTGCCGCAGCAGGTCAACGCGCTGAGCCTGTACGGAATAGTAGGCGGCCTCCGAACTCTGCACAGCGGTAGAGCGATAGCCGGCACGCGTCTCCTTCATCACCTGCATCTTCTCCCAAGTCTCCTTGGTGAGATTCTCCATCTCGCCGACGATTTGCACTTGGCGGTCGAGCATGAGCAGTGTGTAGTAGAGGTTGGCCACACCCGAGATGAGGTTGGTCTTCACCACGGTCTGATAGTCCTGCGTAGCAAGCAGCTGCATCTGAGCCGAACGCTTGGCATTGAGCAGGTTGCCGAACAGGTCGACATTCCAAGAAGCCGAGATCGGCAGTTGGTAGCTCTTCGTTGTGATAGCAGGATCGGTCTGCAAACTGGCAATAGTGCCTTGCGGCGTGAAAGCCACAGAGGGCAAGAAGGCCAGACGTGCCACTTTCAATGCTTCCTCAACCATCTGCACGTTCAATGCTGCGTTGAGCATGTTCACGTTGTTATCGAGAGCCGTCTGAATGAGGTTCTGCAGCTGCGGGTCGGTGAACACCGAGCGCCAAGGCATATTGCCAAACGAGGTGGTATCCTGAACGGCCAGCGTGTCGGTGAGCGACACGGGGTCGCGATAGAGTCCCTTTGTGTTCACATCGGGACGCTCATATTTTCCATAGAGACTCTTGCAACCCGTCAGTGCGACGATTGCTGCCAGGCCTACTAATACTATATTTATCTTCTTCATAATCATCAAAAGCATTGAATTATTCCTGAATCTGATAATCCTTCGGCACTACGCCGTGAGCATACTGCGCCAATTCGGCAGCAGCCTCAGCATCGGTCTCGTCCTCAAACTTCATCGGACGGAACTTCTCCTGCAGCGACTGGAAGATGACGAACAGCGTGGGCACCACAAAGATCTGGCAGAGCGTACCGATAAGCATACCGCCTACGGCAGCGGCACCCAGCGTCTGGTTACCATTCTTGCCTACACCCGTAGCAAACATCATCGGCAACAGACCGATGACCATAGCCAGCGAGGTCATGAGGATAGGACGCAGACGGGCGGCAGCACCCAGCACAGCCGACCAAGAGATGGCCATACCGAGCTCGCGGCGCTCCAAGGCGAACTGCACAATCAGAATAGCATTCTTAGCCAACAGACCAATCAGCATGATCAGCGAGATCTGCATATAGATATCGTTGGAGTGGCCGAAGAGCTGTGTGAAGAGGAAGGCACCTGCCAGACCGAACGGCACAGAGAGCACAACGGCCAGCGGCAGGATATAACTCTCATACTGAGCTGACAAAATCAGATAGATGAAGATGAAGCACAGCAGGAAGATGAGTGCCGTAGAGTTGCTAGAGGCAGCCTCCGAACGGGTCAGGCCCGAATAGTCGTAAGTGTAGCCCGTGGGCAGATAATCCTTTGCCACCTCCTCTACAGCCTTGATGGCCTCACCAGTAGAGTATCCGTCAGCCACAGTGGCCGTGACGGTGATCGAGGTGAAGAGGTTGAAGCGGGTGATGTTGGTAGGTCCGTAGACGCGCTCCAGTCTGCAGAACTCCTGGATGGGCGACATACCGCTGGGCGTGCGCACATAGACGCTGTTAAGCGACTCGGGAGTCATACGGGTCTCGGGTGAACCCTGCACCATCACACGGAAGAGCTTACCATAGGCATTGAAGTTCGAGGCATAGAGTCCGCCATAGTAACCCTGCAGGGTGGAGAGGATGGTAGAGGGCGAGATGCCGCTCTGCTTACACTTGGCCACGTCAACATGGATCATATACTGCGGATAGCTCGGATTGTAGGAAGTCATAGCCATCTGGATTTCCGGACGCTTGTTGAGCTCGGCCAGATAGTCCTGCACCACACCGAAGAACTTATCGAGCGAACCGCCTGTGCGGTCCTGCATGACGAGCGACACACCCGAGTTAGCCGAGAAGCCGGGAATCATAGGCGGAGCAAAGGCCAGAATCTTCGCATCTTTGATGTGAGCGGTCTTGATATAGATCTGTGCCAACACACCCTGTGCCTCCAATGGATTCAGGAAGAAACGATAGATGCCGTCGCCTTGCCACAGTCCGCTCAGCTTCCACCAGAAGCCTTTCTGACGCTCGCTGAACGGTTTCAGCTTGATGACGAACGTTGCCTGGTCGGAACCGGCACCGGCGATGAAGTTGTAACCCTGAATCTGCTCGCGGCTCTGAATGGCAGGATCGGCAGCCAGGATAGAGTCTACCTGATTGATGACCTGACGCGTGCGGGCCACCGAGGTTGCCGGCGGCATTGAGACAGTGCAGAAGAGCGTACCCGTATCCTCATCGGGCACCAGACCGGTCTTCGTGGTAAACATGGTACCTGCGAGCACAAGGATACCGATGAGCACGGCGATGCCGATGGCCAGAGGCTTGCGCACGAGTTTCTCCATGCTGTTCTTATACTTGCCCAAGACCTTGTTGTAAGCCGTGTTGAACGATGTGTGCAAACGGTCTACACGCGACATCTTCACTTCCTTACCATTCTCGTCCTTCGGTTTCAGGAAGATGGCGCAGAGAGCAGGCGAGAGCGTCAAGGCGTTCAGTGCCGAGATGAAAATCGAGACAGCCATCGTCACACCGAACTCGCGATAGAACGTTCCGCTGGTGCCACCGATGAACGACACGGGAATGAACACCGAGGCCATCACAAGCGTGATGGAGATGATGGCACCCGAGATTTCATTCATGGCGTCGATGGATGCCGTGAGGGAACTCTTGTAGCCTTGGTCGAGTTTCGCATGAACGGCCTCGACCACCACGATAGCATCATCGACCACGATGGCAATAGCCAGCAGCAATGCCGATAGCGTCAGCAGGTTGATGGAGAAGCCGAATATCTTCAGGAAGAAGAACGTACCGATGAGCGACACCGGAACGGCAATCAACGGGATGAGTGTCGAGCGGAAGTCCTGCAGGAAGATGTAAACCACCAGGAACACCAGCACGAGGGTCATGAGCAGTGTGAACACCACCTCCTCAATCGAAGCATAGAGGAACTCCGTGACGTCGTAGTTGATCTTATACATCATGCCCGGCGGGAACAGCTTAGCCTGCTCCTCCAGCTCTTTCTTCACCTTCTTGGCAATCTCGTTGGCATTCGAACCGGCAATCTGCTGCACCATACCCATCACCGACGGGATGTTGTTGTTCTTCATCGAAACGGAGTACTGCAGTCCGCCAAGTTCAATCTTTGCCACATCCTTCAACTTGAGCGTATTGCCTTTGGCATCGCTTGAAATGATGATGTTTCCAAACTCCTCCTCGTTCTTCAAACGACCGGTGTAGCGCATGGTATATTCATAGGCCACGTTCGACTGTTCACCAAACGTACCCGGTGCAGCCTCAATGTTCTGCTCAGCCAGCACACCCGAGATGTCGGAGGGCATCAGGCCATACTGCTTCATCACTTCCGGCTTCAGCCAGATACGCATTGAGTATGTCTTCATACCCGGGCTCTGCACGTCGCCCACACCCTGAATACGCTTGATGGCGGGGACGATGTTGATGTTTGAATAGTTGTTCAGGAACTTGTCGTCATAACGTCCGTCTGAGGTCAGCGTGAACATCATCACCTGCGACGTCTGACGCTTCATCACCGTCACACCGATACGCGTCACCTCAGCAGGCAACAGAGCCTGTGCCTGTTGCACGCGGTTCTGTACGTTCACGGCACACATATCAGGATTCATTCCCTGACGGAACAGAATGGACAGCGAGGCCGAACCCGAAGAGGCCGATGAGGAAATATAGTCCATGCCCTCCACACCGTTGATACTCTCTTCGAGCGGCACGAGCACGGAGTTCTTTACTGTTTCAGCATCGGCACCAGGATAACTGGTGTGGACCACGACCGTTGGCGGTGCAATATCCGGATACTGCTCAATAGGCAGCGTGGCCAGTCCGATGAAACCCAGCAGCACGATGACGATGGAGATCACCGTCGACAGCACTGGGCGTTTTATGAATGTTGTAAAACTCATATTCTTAACTGTTCACTTTTCATTATTTATTTTTCACTCCTCCCTCCCTATGGGGGAGGGTCGGGGTGGGGCTTATTTACTTCTTCATCGCATTCACGATGTCGCCGGCACTCATAGCCTTGGCCTGCTCGTCAATCTTCTGCTGATAGCGCTGTGGCGTGATGGGCACAATCTCCTGGCCATCAGTGAGCTTGGTGATACCATTTGTGACATAGCGGTCACCAACATTCAATCCCTGCGTCACAACGTAGTTGTTTCCATCGTTCTGGGGAGCCACCATAATCTCGGTGTACTTCACCTTATTGTCTTTTGTCACAGTGTAGACGAACTTCTTGTCCTGCACCTCGCTGACGCAAGCCTGCGGGATGACAATGGCCGACGAGTTGTCGTGCGGCACAATGATGGAACCCGAGCCACCGCTCTTCAGCAGGCGCTCCGGATTCTGGAACACGGCGATGAGCTGGGCGGAACCCGTAGCGGGATCGATCACACCGCTCATCTTCGTCACCTTACCCGGGTGATTGTAAATAGTGCCGTCGGCCAGCTGTAGCTTCACTGTAGGCATCGCAGAGATGGCAGCCTGGGCAGTGCCCGACGACTTTGTCATATCAAGGATGTCCTTCTCACTCATCGAGAAGTATACCTCCATAGCCGAATTATTAGAAACCGTGGTCAGAGCAGGCGTGCTGGCGGAGCTCACCATAGCACCTACCTTGTATGGCAGATTACCGATAACACCGCTCGACGGGCTCTTCACGTAACAGAAACTCAACGTCTCGCGGGCCGACGACAGTGCGGCCTGAGCCTGAGCCACTGCAGCCTGAGCGGTCTCGTAGGCATTGCGGGCAGTAGATAGTTCGAAGTCACCAATGATATTCTGCTCAAACAACTTCTGGTTGTTCTCATAAGTCAACTTTGCAGTGTTCATCTGAGCCTTCGCGGTGTTCACGGCAGCCTGAGCCTGACGCACGGCAGCCTGATACGTAGCATTGTCGATGACGAAGAGTACCTGACCGGCACCGACGGCCTGGCCTTCTCGCACATTCACGCGAGTGATGAAACCTGCCACTTTCGGGCGAATCTCCACATCCTGCACGCCCTTGATAGTTGCGGGATAGGTGGTCTGCGAGGCTGATGACGACGTACCTACTGTTACCACAGGATACTCGTCGTCGGCGAAATTAGGCTGACCACCACGCTTGCCTCCACAAGAGGCAAGCATTACAGCAGCTGCTGCAATCATGAAATAAGTCTTAATTCTCATAACTTTATAACTATTATACATTTTTATTGATGTCTTTATCATCAAAAAACCATCTGGGCACCCATCGGAAGAAAACCAAAAGGCGCCTATCAGTTTTTTCAAACTGCAAAATTATAAATAATTTTTGGTATATCGCAGGTATCGCTTCTGATTTTAACATGATATAACGCAAATCGGTTGATTGTGCTCGACTTTCACAATCTTTGGCTACGCCTCGACAAAAAAAGAATAAAAATTCTTTGTTTTGTTCTCACTTATTCGTATCTTTGCAACCACAAACCAAACTGACAAAGACAATGAGAACCCTATTAACAACAATCATGCTGATGCTTTGCACGGCTATCGGTGCTCAGACCGTCGAGAAACTCTACGACGATGGAAAGGCACTCTACGACGCGAAGAAATACACGCAGGCCCTCCCGAAATTGAAGGCAGCTGCCGAGAAAGGCCATAAGAAAGCTCAATATCGCGTGGGACGCTGCTACGACAAGGGCAACGGCGTGAAGGAAAACGACAAGATGGCGGTTGCTTGGTATGCGAAGTCGGCTGCACAAGGCTATGCAAAGGCACAATATCAACTGGGCAAATGCTATAAGAACGGCGAAGGCGTAGCGAAAGACACGAAGAAGGCATTCGAATACTTCTCGCTCGCTGCTAAGCAGGAGAACGGCGACGCCCAGCTGGCGTTGGGCAAGTGCTATCTGAAAGGACGGGGGGTAGCAGCCGACAAGGCGAAGGCAAAGACATACTTCTTGAAAGCGGTGAAAAACGAGAAGGATGGCAAAGCGATTGTGCAGGAATTGCGCAAGAACGCTGCCGCTGGCGACGACGATGCCAAACTCATTCTACAGATGACGGGGTTGAAGGCGAAGTAAGGGACAACCCCATTTCCTTTGCCTTCTTCATAAGCAGTTGCAGGAGGGGTTCGCGCTCGTTGGGCACGCGGTTGTCGAGCACGGCATCCTTCAGCGTCTGCTTCAGCGTTCCTACCTCGCGCGACGGTTTCAGATTGAACATCTCCATGATTTCATTTCCATCGACGACGGGCTGCAGAAGCCGCTTGTAGTCGCGTTCCTTCAGGTCGGCAAGTTTCTCGCGAACAATCTGGAAGTTCTGCAGGAACTGCTGCTTGCGCTGCGAGTTCTTCGATGTGATATCGGCCTCGCAGAGCGTCATCAGGTCGTCGATGTCGTCGCCGGCATCGTTGAGCAGACGGCGCACCGCCGAGTCAGTCACCTCCTCATCAGCAATCACGATGGGGCGCATGTGCAAGTCGACGAGCTTCTCCACATACTTCATCTTCGCATCCATCGGCAGCTTCAGCCGGCGGAATATCTGCGGCACCATCTTCGCTCCAACGTAATTATGGTTATGGAACGTCCACCCTGTGCCCGGTTCCCAGCGTCGCGTCTTCATCTTCCCGATATCGTGCAACAAGGCGGCCCAGCGTAGCCAAAGGGGGGCCTCACCCCCCTGCCTGACCAAATTCTCCAGCACCTCCAAAGTGTGATAGTAGTTGTTCTTATGGGCGCGGCCGTTCACCGTCTGCACATCGTCGAGGGCGGTGAGTTCGGGCAGGATGAGCTGCAGCAGACCCGAACGGTACAGATAGTCGAAGCCTGTGCTAGGGTGCGGGGCCATGATAATCTTGTTCAGTTCGTCCTGAATGCGTTCGCCGCTGATGATTTTCAGCCGTTCGGCATTCCGAGAGAGCGCGTCGAAGGTCTCATCGTCGATGAAGAAACCCAGCTGAGTGGCGAAGCGCACACAGCGCATCATGCGCAGCGGGTCGTCACTGAAGGTGATGTCTGGGTCGAGGGGCGTGCGGATAATACCGTCCTCCAGGTCGTAGATGCCGTCGAAGGGGTCTACGAGCTCGCCGAAGCGGTTTTTGTTTAGGCAGATGGCCATCGCGTTGATGGTGAAATCGCGGCGGTTCTGGTCGTCCTCCAGCGTACCGTCCTCGACGATGGGCTTGCGCGAGTCGTGGCTGTAGCTCTCCTTGCGGGCGCCTACGAATTCCACCTCTTTCTCCACTCGCTTCTCACCACGTCCCTCATAGAATTTCACCTGTGCCGTTCCGAAATTACGGAACACGCTCAGATGTGCACCGCGACCAAGCTTCTTCTTCAGCAGCTGGGCTACCTCGATACCGCTCCCCACGACCACCACATCGATATCCTTCGACGGGCGCTCGAGGAAGATGTCGCGCACGTAGCCGCCCACCACATAGCACTCCACGCCGAGCTCATCGGCGCAGTCGCCAATCAGGTGGAAAACATCCTGATTCAGTATCTCTGCCAGTTCCTGATCGCTATATAATTTCATGGTCTTCTTTCTTTCGGGGCAGTACCTCTCCTCCCCTTTATTGTTCCCCTCGCCCCAAATACTCCCCTCGCCCTTTGGAGAGGGGCTGGGGGTGAGGCCCCTAAATGACCTCAATCCCCATCTTCTCGCAGAGCTGCAGACTCAGCTCCTTGAGTTTGAACTTCTGAATCTTCCCCGATCCCGTCAGCGGGAACGAGTCGACGAAGAACACGTATTTCGGTGTCTTGTAGCGGGCAATCTTTCCGCGACAGAAGTCCTTGACGTCCTCAGGCTCCATCGTCGCGCCCTCCTGCAGGATGATGAAAGCGCCTACCTCCTCGCCGTATTTCTTCGAGGGCACCGCAGCCACCTGCACGTCCTTGATGCCCGGCATGTGATAGAGGAACTCCTCGATCTCGCGCGGATACACGTTTTCACCGCCGCGGATAATCATATCCTTGATGCGGCCCGTGATGCGATAGTAGCCCTGCTCGTCCTTCACGCCGAGGTCGCCGCTGTGCAGGAATCCGTTCTTGTCGATCACCTCCGCCGTAGCCTCGGGGTTCTTGTAGTAGCCCTTCATCACGTTGAAGCCGCGACAGCACATCTCGCCCTGCACGCCCACCGGACACTCCTCGCCCGTCTCCGGGTCGAGCACTTTCACCTCCACAAACGGGAAGTCGCGGCCCACGGTGGTACAGCGCTGCTCGAACGTGTCGTTGATGTTCGACTGCGTCATTCCCGGCGAGCTCTCGGTGAGGCCGTACACGCTAGTGATGGTCATGAACATCTTATCCGACACCTGCTTCATCAGCTCCACCGGGCACAGCGAACCCGCCATGATGCCCGTGCGCAGCGATGACATGTCGAACATCGGGAACATAGGATGGTTCAGCTCGGCGATGAACATCGTAGGCACACCGTAGAGGGCTGTGCAGCGCTCTTTGTGCACCGATGCCAACACGACGAGCGGATCGAACTTCTCCACCATCACCTGCGTACAGCCGTGGGTGAGGCAGTTCATGGTTGCCAACACCACACCGAAACAGTGGAACAGCGGCACACAGACACACAGCTTGTCCTTCTCCGTGAACGCCATATTCTCACCCGTGATGAAACCATCGTTCGTGATGTTGTAGTGGGTGAGCATCACGCCCTTCGGGAAGCCCGTCGTGCCACTCGTATACTGCATGTTCACCACATCGTGACAAGTCACGCGGCTCTTTGCCTCCGTCAGCTCCTCGTCGTCGATGTTCTGTCCAAGCAGCAGCAGCTCTGCGGTGTTGAACATACCGCGATGCTTCTCCATGCCGATATAGACGACGTTCTTCATGCAGGGGAAGCGCTCACTCTGCAGGCGTCCGCGCTCGCAGTCGCGCAGCTCCGGCAGCATCTTATAGGTCATGTCGATATAGTCGCACTCCCACGTGCCGTCGGTGATGCAGAGTGTGTGCATGTCGGAGTCCTTGCACAGGTACTCCAGCTCAGCCTGCTTATAGTTCGTGTTCACCGTCACCAGCACCGCGCCGATTTTCGCCGTAGCATAGAGGAACGTCAGCCAGTCGGGCACATTCGTCGCCCAGATACCAACATTCGAGCCTTTCTTCACACCGATGGCGAGAAGGCCCTTTGCCAGGTTGTCCACGCGCTCATTGAAAGTTGCCCATGTGAATCGCAGGTCGCGGTCACTATAAACGATATACTCCCGGTCGGGCGTCACCGTTGCCCAGTGTTCCAGCCACTGGCCCAGGGTGCGCTCAAAGAGGGTGAACTCACCCCCCTGCCCCATAGGGGCAGAGTTGGCGTTCGTATTTGTGTTACCTGATTCCACTATCTTTTCTTTTTCCATATTCTAATGTGATGTCCGCACGAACGACGAGGCCGGAACAAATTTTTCACTTTTCACTTTTCATTTCGCTTGATCCGCGAGCGAATCAAGCGGGTATGTACACCACCGCCAGGATCTTGGCAGGCTTGCCGTCGGCGCCATGCACATGGTGCTTCACGATGGAGTCGTAGAAGATGCTGTCGCCCTCGCGCAGGAGGTATTTCTTCTTGCCATAGTCCACTTCCACCTCGCCCTGCATCACGTAGATGAACTCCTCACCCTCGTGCTCCGACGGGGCAAAGGTCGTGTTCTCGCAAGGATGGATGTCGACGATGAACGGTTCCATGTGGCGGCCCGTCTTGTGCTTCGCCAGCGGATGATACTCCATGTGGCGGCGCGCGTCGGCGGCATCGTTCGAGAAGCTGATGCTGCTGTCGGCACGCTCGTCGGCACGCGACACAGCCGGGCCAAGCTCGTCGTTGTCGTCGAGGAACGTACCCAGACGCACCCCCAGCGCACGCGCAATCTTAATCAGCGGTCCCAGCGACGGCAGGTTCTCATCGTTTTCGATGCTGATAATCTGCTCCGTTGACAGTCCGCTACGCTCAGCCACTTCCTCTACAGAGATGTTCTTAGTCTCTCTGATTCCCCTGATTTTCAATCCAATAACGGAATGATCGTTCGACATAATCATACTTTTAAAACTAATTTTTCGTGTTATTGTATGTTATCACAATCTTTTTCGGCTGCAAAGATAGTGAAAACCGAGCGAAATGCCAAATAAATCAATTTATTTTTTTTATTATGCTCACACCTTAAGCTCGCTTAAAAGGTTGGGAGAACAAGGAAAAACCTCTTGAGGCATGCTCCGTAGCATGCAGAGCATGCCTCCTTTCTCTCTAGAGCTATGCTCCATATCCTCTGGAACACTGCTCTGTATCCTCTGGAACAATGCTCCGTATCCTCTAAAGACATGCTCTGTATAATAAATCGGTACAATACAGAAAAAACGGAGAGATCGAAAAATAAAACCGATTTTATTTTGTTCTGCGCTCGGTTTTCATTACTCTGACCTTCGGTCGAAGGTACTATCGCTCGAGAATAAAAATGAAAAATATTTCTGTTTTCATTTTGTATTCTCCTCACTTAATCGTACCTTTGCAGCATGAATAAGAATATCGTTATCGCGGCTGTCGTGGCGATGCTGGCGGCAACGGGCTGTGAGCAGAAGAAAGACGAGGGGGCAGCAACGATGCTGACCGAGATAGAGCAGCTGTACGAGCAGGGCAACTACAAGGCTGCTCATGACTCTATCGTGTTGCTGCGTGCCCGGTTCCCAAAGGCTCTCGCCGAGAGGCAGCGCGCGCTGCGCATCTGGCAGGAGGCATCGCTGAAGCAGGCACAGGAGGACATCGCCCTCACCGACTCGGCGCTGCAGGCCGTAACGGCACAGATGCAGGCGGAGACGCGCATCTACGAGCGTAACATGCTGGGTGTGAAAAAGGACTCGCTGCAGGTGCGCTACGAGGCGCTGATCGGCGAGGTAAGAATCATCAGAAAGAAAATGGAAGATAATAAATGAACACAGAAGACCAAACAATGGAACAGCGAGAGCAGAACCAAGATTCCTTGAGCTATGCCGAGTCGCAACAGAGTAAGACCGAAGGTCAATTCCGCAACGTGATGGCCGAGTGCCGGACGCTGTTTGCAAAGAAACTGCACGACTATGGTGCATCATGGCGCATCCTGCGCCCGTCGTCGCTCACCGACCAGCTGTTCATCAAGGCGAAGCGCATTCGCTCGCTCGAGGTGAAGAAGGTGTCGAAAGTCGGCGAAGGCATTCGCCCGGAGTTCATCGCACTCATCAACTACGGCATCGTAGGACTGGTGCAGCTGGAGCTGGGGTATGTCGATGAGGTCGATATGACACCCGAAGAGGCACTGGCGGCCTACGACCGGCATGCTACCGAGGCGCTGGAGCTGATGCTGAAGAAGAACCACGACTACGACGAGGCGTGGCGGGGGATGCGCGTGAGCTCGTACACGGACTTCATCCTCACGAAGCTGCAGCGCATCAAGGAGATCGAGGACCTGAATGGCGAGACGCTCGTCAGCGAGGGCATCGACTCGAACTACATGGACATCATCAACTATGCCGTGTTCGGTTGCATCAAACTGGGAGAAGAAGCTGAGTGAAACGCTCTATTAATACCATCATTGTAAACATTTGCCGACTGGTGCTGGCGGCGGTGTTCATATTCTCGGGCTACGTGAAGGCGATAGACCCGCTGGGCACGCAGTACAAACTGCACGACTATGCCGAAGCGGCGGGAATGTCGGCACTCGCTCCCGACTGGCTCACGCTATCGGGATCGGTGGTACTGTCGGCAGTGGAATTCTGTCTGGGCATCTTTCTGCTGTTCGCCATCCAGCGACGCCTGGTGTCGCGGCTGACCTTGTTCTTCATCGCGGTGATGACACTCGTCACGCTGTGGCTCTACATCGCCAACCCCATCGAGGACTGCGGGTGCTTCGGCGACGCCTTGAAGCTCACCAACGGGCAGACGCTGCTGAAGAACCTCTTGCTGCTGGCATGTGCTGTGGTGGTGGCGTGGTGGCCGCTGAAGATGGTGCGCTTCATCTCGGAGTCGAACCAGTGGATCGTCATCAACTACACCATCATCTTCATTATCGGCTCCAGTCTGTGGAGTCTGTACATGCTGCCGCCCTTCGACTTCCGGCCCTATCGCCTCGGAACGAATATCAGCGAGGGTATGGAGATTCCAGAGGGGGCTCCGCAACCGAAGTTCGAGACGACTTTCATCATGGAGAAGGACGGGCAGCGACAGGAGTTCACACTCGACGACTACCCCGACTCCACGTGGACATTCATCGACTCAAAGACCGTACAGACGGAGAAGGGATATGTGCCGCCCATCCACGACTTCTCGATTGTTCTCCACGAGGAGGATATCACAGAACAGATCCTCGAGGACCCGGGATACACATTCCTGCTGTGCTCGCCGCATCTGGAGAATGCCGACGACTCGAACTTCGGCGACATCGACCAGATATACGAATATGCGGAGGAGCACGACTACCCTTTCTACTGCCTCACCGCCTCGACCGACGAGGCCATCAACCGCTGGATAGAGCTGACGGGAGCGGAATATCCGTTCTGCACCACCGACGAAACTACGCTGAAGACCGTGATCCGCTCGAATCCGGGACTGGTGCTCCTGAAGGCGGGTACCATCATCGGGAAATGGAGCCACAACGACCTGCCACACATCGATCCAGCGCTATCGGCACAACCGCTGGAGCAGCTGCCCATCGGGCATCAGCCTGCCGACAGCACGCCGCGAAAGATAGCTACCATCCTGCTGTGGTTCGTCCTTCCACTGACCTTGCTCACGCTTGCCGACCGCACGTGGGCATGGACGAAGTGGTTCCGAAGGAAAAGAGCCTCACCCCAGCCCTCTCAGGGGTCAAATAGTAAATTATTACCTTAATTTGCCCGTATTTCATTTTTTCTTTGTACTTTTGCAAATTGAATCAGACTATTTTAAGTAATATCAATCAATAAAAACAAACAACAATGAGAAAAAAGATTGTAGCAGGCAACTGGAAAATGAACATGAACCTGCAAGACGGTATCGCTCTGGCTAAGGAGCTCAACGAGACACTGAAGGCTGACAAGCCCAACTGCGGTGTTGTGATCTGCACACCATTCATCCACCTGGCAAAGATTGCCGACTTCCTGGATCAGGACGTTGTGGCTCTGGGTGCTGAGAACTGTGCCGACAAGGAGAAGGGTGCCTTCACGGGTGAGGTATCAGCCGAAATGGTGAAATCAACGGGTGCTCAGTATGTGATTCTCGGACACTCCGAGCGTCGCGAGTACTATAAGGAGACTCCCGAGATTCTGCGCGAGAAGGTGCTGTTGGCCCAGAAGAACGACCTGAAGGTGATCTTCTGCATCGGCGAGAGCCTGGAAGAACGCGAGGCCGGCAAGCAGAACGAAGTGGTGAAGACCGAGCTCGAGGGCAGCGTTTTCAACCTGAGCGAGGAGGACTTCCGCAAGATCGTCATCGCCTACGAACCCATCTGGGCCATCGGAACCGGCAAGACCGCTACTGCTGAGCAGGCTGAGGAAATCCACGCCTACATCCGCTCGATCATCGCTGAGAAGTACGGACAGGCTGTTGCCGACGACACCACCATCCTCTATGGCGGTTCATGCAAGGCTTCGAATGCTCCCGAGCTGTTTGCAAAGCCCGACATCGACGGTGGCCTCATCGGCGGTGCTTCGCTGAAGGCAGCCGACTTCAAGGGCATCATCGACGCTTGGAAATAAGTAAGAGGGAGACCCACCCCCTACCCCTCCCTCATGGAGGGAAGTAGTTACTTTTTAAAATAATCGACTATTTGAAAAAGATAACAATACAATAATGACACCAATCATGAAAACATTGTGCAAAACATACAACTCCCTCCCTCACAAGGAGGGCAGGGGGTGGGTCGTATTACTCCTATTCTTATTTACATCAATGACCCTCAGCGCCCAGTCCTATCTGGAACATCTGCAGCAGAACGAACAGGGACTGGGCACTGTTTCGGTGACGCAGAGCAAGGAAATCAGCGACCTGGTGAACGGCGTGTTACCGCCGGCACCTGTCACCAAGCCTGCAACTGCCGCCGGCAATGCAAAGGAGGAAGAGAAGAAGGAGGAAGAGAAAAAGGAGGAACCGAAGGAGCGTCAGGCGCTGCGCCCCGATATGCCGAAGACCGATCCTGAAGGCACCGGCGAGGTGGAGGTCGACATGAGCAAGAAGATTCTGCGCGGAGCACAGAAGGTGAACGGATACCGCGTGCAGGTGTATGCAGGCGGCAACTCGCGCGAAGCAAAGCAGCAAGCCGAGGAGGCCGGACGCGTCGTGAAGCGTGCCTATCCCTCAGAGCCCATCTACGTGCACTTCTACTCACCGCGCTGGATTTGCCGCATGGGCAACTACCGCACACTTGACGAAGCCAACCGCATGCTGACTAACGTGAAGAAACTGGGCTATAAACAGGCGGTAGTAGTGAAAGGCAAGATAACCGTGCAATACTAGTCGATACTATGCTTGAAACTGAAATCTATGTACGCGAAGGCGTGGATGAGCTGGCTGCCCACTATCGGTCAGTCATCCAGTTGCTGGGCGAAGACCCCGACCGCGAAGGCATGCAGAAGACACCGATGCGTGTGGCGAAGGCTATGCAGGTGCTCACACGAGGCTACCAGCAGGACCCGCATCAGGTGCTTACCGACGCCCTCTTCGCCGAGAAATACAACCAGATGGTCATCGTGAAGGACATCGATGTGTTCTCGCTCTGCGAGCACCACCTGCTGCCCTTCTACGGCAAGGCCCATGTGGCCTACATCCCCAACGGCTACATCACCGGACTCTCGAAAATTGCCCGCGTGGTGGACATCTACAGCCACCGCCTGCAGGTGCAGGAACGGCTCACACAGCAGATCAAGGACTGCATCCAGCAAACCCTCAAGCCACTTGGCGTGATGGTGGTCATCGAGGCCAAGCATATGTGTATGATGATGCGAGGCGTCGAGAAACAGAACGCCATCACCACGACGAGCGACTTCAGCGGAGCCTTCAACCAAGCAAAAACCCGCGAAGAGTTTATGAACCTGCTACGTGGCGAATCAAAAAGAATCTGAAAAAAAGCTGCCGTTCATGCAAGGATTTTGCAGAAAGGCAGTTTTCTCTATATGAACCAAACAAAAAAAGATATGAAAACTCTGAGAAAAACTATTTTCCCCTTCGTGATTGCCGCGCTGGCAGCACTTGTTTCGTGTAATAACGACGATGTTGAAGAATACATCTATGTCCCTCTGACTAATGCAGAGAAGACGGAGCAGATTAACGCCATGCAAGGCTCGTATAGCGGTTTGTGCTACTTCGCACCCGACAATTACTATCAGGCTTTCACCGATTCGGTAAAGGCAGAATGGGTGATTACCGCCCCTGATTCAACCATCACTATCCGCAACTTCCCGCTGAAGGTGTTTGCCAATAATGTCATCAACACAGAAGTGAAAGAGGCTCTGAAGAACGACAGCAGCCAGACGATGAAGGTCGCCGTCTACCTCTATCGCCCTTGGGGCACGTCGGGACCGCTTGCCAACTGTTACTTCAACGCCATTCCGAGAGGGTCGGAAGATCTCAAGGTTGACATGCCGCTCACCTTTGGCGAGGAACAGAAGAACGCCACCTTCGTCTTTACCACCAACTACAACAATTCCTACTACGCCACAGGCGTCTACGATAATAAGAAGAACATGTATTTCTACATGATTCTCGAAAAGATCATCATCGAGAACGGTCCAACCTGCGATGCCAACTCGCTCGTCGTGTTCGCCGGTTCTAAGTAGCAGCAGCCGAGAATCAACAACCAACCACAGCGTATGAAGTTTATTTCCTGGAACGTAAACGGCCTCAGGGCATGCGCAGGCAAAGGATTCGCCGATGCCTTCGCGGCTCTCGACGCCGACTTCTTCTGCCTGCAGGAGACCAAGATGCAGCAGGGACAGCTCGACCTGGAGTTTCCCGGCTACCAGTCGTATTGGAACTATGCCGACAAGAAAGGCTATTCCGGCACCGCCATCTACACCCGCCACACACCCCTGAGCGTCAGCTACGGTATCGGCATCGATGAACACGACCACGAGGGACGCGTCATCACGATGGAGATGGAGCAGTTCTATCTCGTCTGCTGCTATACGCCGAACTCGCAGGACGGACTGCGCCGGCTCGACTATCGCATGAAGTGGGAAGACGACTTCCGCGCCTATCTGCAGCGCCTCGATGCCAAGAAGCCTGTCATCCTCTGTGGCGACCTGAATGTTGCCCACGAGGAGATCGACCTGAAGAACCCGAAGACGAATCGTATGAATGCCGGCTTCACCGATCAGGAGCGCCAGCAGATGACCACTCTGCTCGGCTCAGGCTTCCTCGATACGTTCCGCACGCTCTATCCCGAGCAGGTGACGTATTCGTGGTGGTCGTACCGCTTCCAGGCGCGACAGAAGAACGCAGGGTGGCGCATTGACTATTTCATCATTTCCGAGCGGCTGCGCCCGCAGCTCGTCGATGCCCGCATCCACACCGATATCCTCGGCAGCGATCACTGCCCGGTGGAGCTGGAACTGAAGTAGTAGCCCCACCCCGCCCCACCCCGACCGGGAGGGGGATTCACATCATAATATCTCGTAACTCCGTGCCCGTCGTCAGCATGTCCAAGTCAACATGCCCATTGATGCCGGCCACATGTCCTTTCTCTGACGATTGCCAGAGATAATATCGGCGGGCAAAAGGCAGTTGCGGCTGATTCTTTTGGTAGCGCGCGATGAAAAGCGGGTATTTGTCGAAGCGGCCTTTCAGGTGATGATTGAAAAACCGCAAATCAGAATAGATGATCGGTTTGCATCCATAGTATTCTTCCACCAATCGCACGAATAGCATCAGGCTGTCCTGCAGCTGGCGTGTGTTCCATCCGCGCACACCAACCCACTCCACATCGACCACAGGCAGCAGGTCGAGCTGCTCGGGCGAAGCGTGTTCATAGAAATTGGCAAACTGTCCAGCAATGGTGCTTTTCGCATTCAGGAAATGATAGGCGCCTACGGGAATCCCAGCCTTGCGGGCACCGCGCAGATTGCGGGAGAAGCGGCGGTCAACATGTGTGCTGCCCTCCGTGGCCTTCAAAAACACAAACTGCACATTCGTGGCTCCTACCGCCTCCCAGTCGATAATGCCCTGATGGTGGCTCACGTCAATTCCGTTGCACGGGGAACTGTTCCGCGACGAACCGTAGAGCAGCGCCTTGAGCAGATTGTCCTCAGGGAAGAAAACATCGTGAATAGCAATGCCCACCACCAGCAGAAATGCAGCGATGAGCACGTAGGAGAGGAGATGCGACAGTTTCTTCATCCTGAAAAGACTTCTTCCTTTTCAATAGTCGGAAAGGCTATTTGGCAAACTCGATGCCGACAATCACCTGTGTCGCCACAGGCTGTCCGTCTTTCATCGCCGGTTTCCAGCGCGGCAGATTTTTCACTACACGCACAGCCTCGCGGTCGTAGGCTGGGGCCAGCGGCTGCTGAACGCTGACATAACGTGTAAAGCCCTCCTGATCGATGGTCAGCCGAACCAACACGTTTCCATAGCATTTCCCATCCACCTCGCTATCGACAGGCTTCACTTCGCTCGTCAAGTATTCTGACAACGTTCGGCCCGGAAGCTGAAACTCCGGCTTCGTGTCGGGATTCGTACAGAGGTCAGTGACACCCACCGACGGCAGGCCTGTTGCCGAAATGTTCCTGACCGCTAGCGATGCCGTCTTCTTTTTCTTCAAGGGTTTCAGCAACGACTTCGCCTCCTTCGAGAGATAGCGGCTCAAGTCACCGGGGGCAATCATCAGCTGATACTCCTTGTAGTTGCCCCACTGGTCGTAGATGCTGTTCCTGACAAGCACCTTGTCGTGTGCCAGACACGCATCGTTGATCGAAAGATTCATGAACATTTCGTCTGTGGAATGCGAAGGGAGGAGTATGTCGATATTCGAGAAACCATAATATTCCAAGCGTGTGTGGCGCAGCACGTCGTCACGCTCCAGGATGCCCAATCCCACCAGGTCGTATGTCAGTAGCTTCGACACTTCAGAAGCCTTGTGCTTAGAAGCTGAGCCGGGTTTGCACGTGCCCTTCATCTCGTACGACACATAGCGCCCTTGCTCATGGGCAAGCAGCTTCAGCGAAAGGTCAACATAGCACATCTTCGCATCGACGGGAGCCGAGGCGAACTGCTCTGCGACAGGTTGTCCGAACTTCGACTTGAACTGCTGCATCGCCCGATCGAAATCGTTGCTTTGCAGCCCCATGAGTTCTTTAATAAGATAGGTGTGCAGCGGACCCAGGTCGGCGCCGTCGATAGCATCGGGCCATTCCAGGTCCACGTCAATCACGTTCACCTCCTCGCCCTGACTGTAGAGCAGATGCTCCTTCACATAACGCACGAAGTAGTCACCCTTTTCCTGCGCCACGCAGCAAAGGCTTACAAGTTGTAAAAGACAAAATACACCAATGATTCGTTTCATACCGTCGTCTGATTATTCTGTCACCATTTCGCCTGTGAAGTACATCGTGTCGCGGTTGTCGCTCCTCACCATCAGCGAGATCTTGCCGTTGTCGAAGATGTCGAACTGATAGTAGAGAATCTCCATGTGCCGACGCACCAGCAGCTCCACGACATAGCGGTCCTTCTTCGTCTGACCTGCCTGCCACTGGGCGATGCGGTCCTCGAAGCGCAGTCCGTTCTGCTCGCCGAACTCAGCACGATACACGCGGCCGAAGAACGGCAGATAGCTATCGATGGAGTCGCCCTTCACCGTCACGCCGTAGCCGTAGCTCAGTATTCGCGGCGACATGCGCTGCGGTGTCACGCGGTCAACCTCAATCTTAAAATCACGGTTGGCAACAGCGTCAGCAACAAATTGCGCCACCCGCTGCCGTTCGGCAACCTTCTCCTCATGCGTCATTCCCGAAGTAGCACAAGCCGCAAAGCCTACTGCCACGCAGAGCAGCAATAGTGCAGCCGCTGCCTTCCACAACTTTTTCTGTGTCATATCTCTCATGTTTTTTTGATTATTGTTAAGTTTCTGATTGTTTGCTACCTCTTCGCTTTGGTCTTCAGCAGTTTGCCGATAGCCTCGTCGAGGGAGACTGACGGCTCGATGATGTTATAGTCCTCCCAGAACAGAGGATCGAGGAAGTAGTCGACCTTGTCGTAGAAGGCATCGCGCGAGTCGAAGGAATCGCGGCCTTTGATAGGCAGGCGGCCGGCAGCCGGTTCATGATCGGTGACCACCATCTCGCAGCAAGCAGTAAACGAGGTGGCGAAGAGGCGACGCTTCCAGTCGCAGTTGAAGCGGAAGAGGTTGCGGATGTAGCTGATGCGTGTCACACCCTCATCGTATCGGTAGTCGATGGTCGTCGTGAGTTCGCGGGGACGGAAGAACACACCGGCAGGCTTCCTGACAAGCATGAAGCGCGTTGCCTTTTCCCGGTCGCTGACGTCGAGCGACAACTCTGCACGCGTGAACGCCAGCGTCTCGCGGTCAATGTAGAGCAGACCATTATATAACGGATAGGGGGTCACCCATCGCGGCTTGATGGCTACGACATACTGCAGCCGGTCGCCGATGGTCGTTGAGGGCATCATCGCAAACACATAGTTGTTGAGTTCCTCCACATTCAGCAACAGGTCGGCGTTCTTCACGACATCAAGCTGCACGGGCAGCACAGGACCACCCATCACCTTCACCGTGAGCGTATCGCCTTGCTTCGGACTCAACAGCCTACGTCCCTTGCGAATGGCCACACGGTCGCGATAGACGTTGTGGTTGTAGGAGGTCTTATACATATCGACAACACCCTCGGCCACGTAGATGAAGTGCTGGCGCTTCATCGCAGTCTCACGATAGAAGCCCTGATACATTTCGGCCTCGCCGCAATAGTTCTGTGAAATCTTTCGAATGGCGATGCGCACGAGCTCGCGCGGGTCCTCCGTCCACACGACAACCTCTTTCAGGGCAATAGCGGTAGGCCTCAGGGCAATTGAAAGAGGTTCCCCACCCGTAGCGCCGTTCCTTCGGCTGAGTGCCTGCCCCCTGAGCACCTGCGACTGATAGCCCACACACGAAAAGGCGACTCCTTTCGGCACGCTCGCGGTCTTCAGGGTGAAGAAGCCGTCTTCATTGCTCACCACCGAGATGGACGTCCCTTCAACCACAATCGTAGCATGAGGAATCGGGCGACCTGTGGTCGCATCGCTGATAGTGCCGCTGAGATAGAATTGTGCACCATCGGCCGTCGACTCCTGCGCACCTATGCTTATCGCGAAGAGCATCGCCACGAGCAGTAGGATGGTTCTGCTTACCCTGTTCATTGTGTTGGGATGTTTAGTACTCGCAATCTCAGATTGCAAAGATATAAAAAAAACTATAACTTTGTACACAAATTCGAAAAAATATTACTAAATTTGCATTTTGAAGCGCAACAAATCAAATTTCTACACTAAATTATTAAACCTATGAGAACCATTCGATTATTATGTACAGCCGCCATGCTGTGGGGTTTCAGCCTCGTCAGTATGGGATTCAACGGCGATGGAGAGAACAAGTCGCGAATCGTAGAAGACGGTGGAACAGGCCCCTACAAAGCCATCATGAAGGAAGAAGCCAACCTGCCTGCCCACACCGTGTTCGCACCGCAGGACCTGTCGAAGTTCGGCAAGAAGCAGAAGCTGCCCGTGTTGGTATGGGGCAACGGCGCCTGCACCAACTCCCCTTGGGAGCACTACAAGTTCCTGAACGAGATTGCCTCCTATGGCTACCTCGTTGTGGCAACAGGCTTTATCCCGATGAACGAAGAACCCTACCGCGGCCCGATGTCGACAACCGAACAGCAGGTAGAATCAATCGACTGGGCTGTGGCGCAGAATAGCGACCCGTCGTCGCCCTACTACGGGAAGATCGACGTGAAGAACATCTGTGCTGCAGGTATGTCGTGTGGCGGACTGCAGACGCTCTACAACTGTGCCGACCCACGCATCACTACGCTGATGATCTGCAACAGCGGTCTCTTCAACCGTGAGAATGCGGGTAGTGCTGTAGGCGGAATGCCTATGCCTCCGAAGACGAAGCTGAAGGAGATCCACTCTCCCATCATCTACATCCTCGGCGGTAAGGAAGACATCGCCTACGAGAACGGCATGGACGACTTCCACCGCATCAGTCATGTGCCTGCCTGCGCCGCCAACTTCCCCGTCGGTCACGGTGGCACCTATCGCCAGCCTCACGGCGGTGAGTTCTCCGTCGTTGCCCTCGCCTGGCTCAACTGGCAGCTGAAGGGCGACCGCAAGTCGGCCAAGATGTTCAAGGGCAAGAAGTGCACGCTGCCCAAGCGCGATCGCTGGACGTTGGAGAAGAACGCAAAAATGAAGTAACCGTATGATAAAAGAATGTGCGTTATGAAAAAACTGTTTGTATCTCTTCTGCTGATGGTAGCAGCATCTGCCTATGCGGCAGAAAACCCTGTGTTAACGATTGAAGGTGGCCAGGTGCAAGGCGTACTGACCGACGACCATCCTGACGTGTATGTTTATCGCGGCATCCCATACGCTGCTCCTCCCATCCGTGAGAACCGCTGGAAGGAACCTCAGCCCGTTGTGCCTTGGAAGGGTGTGAAGATCTGCGACACCTTCGGCCGCCCCAGCTATCAGGCTATTCAATACACCGGTGGCTACTACACTGAGTGGGGCTATGGCAAGGAGGCTGCCTTCAGCGAGGACTGCTTGTATCTGAACGTTTGGACGAAGGCTCCCGGTCAGGTGAACAAGAAGCTGCCCGTAGCCTTGTGGATTCACGGTGGCGGCTATCGCGAGGGCTTCGGCTCCGAACCGGAGTTCGACGGACAGGAATGGGGTGCGAAGGATGTGGTGTTGGTATCCATCAACTACCGCCTGGGCGTGTTCGGATTCCTCGTTCACCCTGCTCTGGCTGAGGAGAGCCCGCATCATGTGTCCGGCAACTACGGTATCCTGGATCAGATCGAGGCGCTGAAATGGATTAAGAAGAACATCGCACAGTTTGGCGGCGATCCCGACAACGTGACCATTTTCGGACAGAGCGCCGGCGGTGGCAGTGTGCGCACACTCTGCGAGAGTCCGCTGGCTCGCGGCCTTTTCCACAAGGCTGTCATCATGAGTGCGCAGGGACTTTCGATTCCCGATGCCAACGGCAACCCGATGGGTGCCCGCTATAGCGGCGGAAGCATTGAGGATGCTGCTGCCAATGCCAAGAAAGTATTCGACTGGGCCGGGCTCACCGACCTGCAGAAGATGCGCCAGGCAAGCACCGAGACCGTCTTCGCCCTCAACACCCTTTACTATCAGGTCAACAGCGACGGGCAAGAGGCTGGCGGCGGAATGCCGTTCATGCGCCGGGGACTGGCCTTCATGCCGATGATCGATGGCTATGTCAGCATCAAGAGCTTCGACGACGCCACCCGCGAAGGCACGTTGGCCGATGTGCCCTACATGATTGGCTTCACACTGAACGATATGGGCAACATGGCTCCCAACATCGCTGAGTTCTGCAAGGTGCGTCAGCAGAAGGGCGGCAAGGCTTGGGCCTATCAGTTTGCACGTCCGCTGCCCGACGACGGCAGTCATCCCGAGGTGACACAGCGTCTGCGCGGCGCCTTCCACAGCAGCGACCTCTGGTTCGTGTTCAAGTCGCTGAAGCACTGCTGGCGTCCTTGGACACAAGGCGACTGGGACCTTTCCGAGAAGATGCTCACCGCGTGGACGAACTTCGTAAAGTATGGCGATCCCAACGGAAAGAAGGGCGGCGTGTGGGCACCCTGCACCGAGAAGAACCCGAAGTTCATGGTGTTTAAGCTCAACGACAAGGACGCAGAGGCTTCCTTCTTCGGTGAACCCGAGAAAGCACCCCAGCCCCAAGGCTTCGGGTTTGGTAGGAGGTAAGGCCTCACCCCAGCCCTCTCCGAAAGGAGAGGAGTTTGAAATGCCCAGCCAGCTCGTAGGGGCAGACCCCCGTGTCTGCCCGCCATTTGTGCCCCGTGTCCGCTGTTCGG
>JAFZAP010000092.1 GCA_017557185.1 Prevotella sp. | reverse complement strand
TCCTGTTTCATATCCTTATCTGTAGTTTGTTTCTTTTCTGTGCAAGCCGTCAGTATTCCGACTGCCAATGCCATTAATAATGCTGTTTTCTTCATACTCCTTTACCCATTTCAAATGCTTTCTGCAACTTGCTATTACTTTCAATCTCGCGGGCTTCGTTCACACCTCCGCAGAAGAGTGTACCAGCCAAATGGCTCTTGGGATAGCAGTCTATCCATCCCGTCAGTCCTATCTCAGCACGCTTCGGAGTCTCTTCCTCGTCCTCGGCTGCAGTAGTCAGCAGATAGACATCGCGGAACTTATAGTCCTGCTCGTACATGGCATTCATGCGGTCTATGAGCGTCTTCATCTGTCCGCTCATCTCGTAATAGTAGATAGGTGTAGCCCACGCTACCACTTCGGCCTCCAGCACCTTTGCCATGATGTCGTTCACGTCATCCTTGATAACACACTTGCCAAGTTTCTGACAGCCAAAGCAACCCTTGCAGAACTGGATTTCCTTACCAACGAGAGAAATCTTCTCGACCTCGTTTCCAGCACTCTTGGCACCTTCCACGAACTTGTCAGCGAGCATGTCGCTGTTTGAACCACGACGAAGACTCGTCGAAATAACTATTACCTTCTTCATCTGATTATCTTTTTTCCGTTTTGAATGACAATTCCTTTATGTCCGGCCTGAGCCAATGTGCCTTGGAGTGTATAGGCTCTTGAAGACGTATTGTCAGCCCTGACCTGGCTGATGCCTGTAGTATTGGTCAGCGATAAAGTCACGCTAACGCTACCCTTACCAGCTTGAAGGAAAGCCTTCAACTGGTCGAGTGAGTCGTATTGGATGCTGCCCAGTCGTGTGTAGCTCCACGAGTTCGAGCCATAGAACAGCACGATGTTGTTTCCGTTGTACAGTATCACGTCGCCCGCCTGAGTCGTTATCTGTTCATTGCTCGTGGGCAACGAGCGTCCCAGGGCACCCACCTTCTCGAAGCCACCGTAGTCGTCAGCCTCGTAGGAGATAGCTCCTTCAGCCAAGGCCGCCACCAGTGCCTGCGTAGCAGCGTTGTCGACCAATGTAACGGGTAGCGTCTGCCCGCCGATGGTGATATACATTACTTGTGACATATTGTTTGTAGTTTGAAAATTCTGAGTAGGAAGCCAGTTCTCAATTAGCGTATTGCGGTTGGAATGGTTGCTAGCATTAATCCACAGAGCATCACCAGCCCATGTAACGTTGGGGAGCAATCGCTGGGCATCGGCTACTACGCCACTGATGCTGCTTGAATGACTCGACACTATCATCGCCACCGTCTTACCTGCCAGCTTTGCACTATTTTGAAACAGATATGTCTGCATGATAGCCGCCATCTGGCTCCACCAAAGTGGCGTCACGATGATGATATTCTGGTAGTCATCCAAGTTGACAGTCACAGGGTCGATGGCAGGATAACTGCTAGCATCGTTGGGATTCGCCTTGATGGCATTCAGCAGTTGCGTACCAAGAGCATAGCCGTTCGCTTCGTATTGTAAGCCCTTCTCTGCGGGTTCAATCTCCAAAACGTCTGCCGTAATCTGACTGGCCAGACTATTCACGATAGCCTTGCAGTTACCGGTATAGCTGTAATACACTATCAGCGTCTTGGCCATATTGGCCTGAACCTGATTCGTCTCTGCCTTCACCTCGCTGTCCGAAGAACAGCAGGTCAGCAGCATTGCCGTTAAAATCATTAAAATCTGTCTCATTTCGTCTTGTTTTATAAATTCGCTGCAAAGGTACGATGATTTCCTGATACACCGCCTAAACAGATTTTGGAAAGAACTACCAATTTTACGGATTCTGCTGAGAAGAGCCCAAAAGTATCAAAAATTCACTATAGTCTTTAAATATTTAGTCGTTAAATTAGTGTGTAGCCTTGAGATATTGTAAGTCACCATACCAATAGCTGGCAGTGCAGCCACCGTCGATAAGCAGGTCGGCGCCAGTAATGAAACGACCACGAGAGGACATCAGGAATTCGGCGAGGTCGCCCACCTCGTCGGGCGTTCCGGCACGACGGGCTGGCATACCCTCAATCATATTCAGATAGCCGTCCTTGCGAGGGCCATGCAGTTCGTCGTTGGCCAACGGAGTGATGATGATGCCTGGACTGATGCTGTTGATGGTTGCTCTGCGACGCCCCCAACGGGTAGCCTCGTACATCACTCTCAAAACATTGCAGCGCTTGGAATACTGATAGGCTTTCAGCGTGTCGTCGATGGCCTTCAAGAACGGCAGTTCCAGCAGTTCTTCTACTGGTGTTGTGGCCAGTGCATCGTTCTGATCCTGCGGCAATGCAGGCAGACGATGTCCGCTCTGCGAAGAGATGATCACTCCGCTTCCGCCCTCGGCTATCACCTTGCCGAACTCCTCCAGCAGCACGCTCGTACCATAGAGATCCACACGCAGAATCTCCTCGACGGGAGCCTGCGAGGGTGACACGCCAGCGGCATTCACCACATTCGTCACCTCGCCCTTACTGGTGGCAAACTCTACCAGCTTCAGGATGTCCTCCTTTGAGCCGAGGTCGCACTTGATGGTTGAGCATTCAAAGCCTGCATCCTCCAGCGTCTTCGCTGTCCGTTCTGCGTTCTCTATGCTATAGTCAGCCAACACCACATGCTTTCCTGCCGACACCCGGCGAATGATAGCCTGGCCAATACTGCCAGCACCTACCAATACTGATACCTGTTTAGCCATAATTCTCGATTAGATATTTCACAAACTGAGGGTCGCCAAAGTTGATAGTGCCCGTGTCGTGCTGATTCATGGTGGCAATCTGGGCCATCTCGTCAGCAGTCAGCGTGAAGTCGAAAATGTCGAAGTTCTGCTGCATACGCTCCTTGTGCGTACTCTTGGGAATGGCTACGATACCACGCTGAGTAAGCCAGCGGAGAGCAACCTGTGCGGCACTTTTACCATACTTAGCTCCGATATTGGCCAGCACCTCGCTCTTCACGATGCCGTCGACACCCTGTCCACCGAGCGGACCCCATGCCATCATTTTCGTACCGAACTCAGCATGTATCGGTTCGATGCCCGTCTGCTGAATCATCACGTTGCATTGAAGTTGGTTAACCATCGGCTTCACCTCCACATAATGGG
>JAFZAP010000091.1 GCA_017557185.1 Prevotella sp. | reverse complement strand
CCAGAAACCCTTCGCCTTGCCATACTCCACTTCGCGCGTCGTGGCAATGTTGCAATGCGGCTTCAGGTAGTTCACGCCTTCGCTGATGGTCAGCTGTGCAGGATTGCTATAACGCGTCAAGGTACAACGCGTGCGTTCAAGGTCCTCGCCCTCCAAGTAGGTTCTGCCGAACCGCTTCGACACCTCCACACGATGCTCTTCGGCAAAGAGTTTCCCCCTATCGACAAACAGTATGCCATGGCTCCCCACGCCATCGGGTACAAAATAGCCCACGAAATGTTTCGACGTGCAGGTCTGAACATCATTCCGCGCAAAGTTGGGATGCTCGCTGCACGAAGCGAACAACAAGAAGGCCGAGAGGAGCAGCAAATAGATTCTATACATATATAAAAGGATAACAAATGCAGGAAGTAGCGCGGCAAAGGTATGCAAAATTCTTGAAAACTGCAAATATTCACCCAATTATTTTGTATCCAGACACAAATGACAGGTGTATCTTCCCAGATTCACCTATCACAATGTGTTCAATAAATACTATTAATCTAATTACAATTACGATTTGGGCAGATGGATTTCTTCGCAGAGTTCATCTGCCCTTTCTCTACCTTTAAAACAAAACCATAAAAAACACGTTTGAAGTTCTTTTCGCGTGCATATAGAACACAGTCCTTTATTCAATTAGAGCCTAGCTTCGGGCACAATCTGACCGTCAAGCAGGTTGATGATGCGCTGAGCAAAGCCGGCATCACGCTGCGAGTGGGTTACCATGACGATTGTCGTGCCCTCGTTGTTGAGCTGGGTGAGCAGCTGCATCACTTCGAGGCCGTTCTTCGAGTCGAGGTTACCCGTGGGCTCGTCGGCGAGGATGAGCTTCGGGTTCATCACCACGGCACGGGCAATGGCCACACGCTGTTGCTGACCACCGCTGAGCTGCTGCGGATAGTGCTTGGCACGATGGCTCAGTTCGAGGCGGCGCAGGATTTCGACCACACGCTCGCGACGTTCCTTCTGGGGCACTCCGATATATTTGAGGGGCAGTTCGATGTTCTCCTCGACGTTCAGTTCGTCGATGAGGTTGAAGCTCTGGAACACGAAGCCGATCTTTCCCTTGCGGACCGAGGTGCGCTGGCTCTCCTTCAGGTGTCCCACCTCTTCGCCATCGAGCACGTAGCTGCCCGAAGTGGGATTGTCAAGCAGTCCCATGATATTGAGCAACGTGGACTTGCCGCAGCCGCTGGGGCCCATGATGGCCACAAACTCGCCCTGTTCAACACTCAGACATACGCCATCGAGCGCCACTGTCTCAACCTCTTCCGTACGGAAGATCTTCGTAAGATTCTCAATCTTGATCATAATCGTATATCAATTAACAATGAATATTTAACAATTAACAATTAGCTTTTATTCAGTCTTGATGCTATTGATGGGATTCTCAGTAGCTGCACGCCAACCTTGCATGGCGGCAGTAAGGAGGGTGACAAGGCTCACAAGTAGCAATGCCGCCGGGAAGAGCCACCAATGAATTGTAGTGCGCTCATTGAAATTCTCGAGCCACTGGCTACCCATATACCAAGCCAAAGGAACTGCGATGACAAAGGCTATGAGCAGAAGCTGCGCATATCGGCTTGTCAACAACCTTACAATCTGTCTCTCGGAGGAACCGAAGACCTTGCGGATGCCAATCTCCTTGCGACGATACTCTATCTCGAACATCGTCAGGCAGAACACACCGATGAGTGTGATGATGAGACAAATGATGCTGAAGACAATCACCTGTCGAATGAAGCGGAACTCGTCCTGATAGAGCAGCTCCAACTGCTCGTCGAGGAAATGGACCTCCACGGCGCTCCCGTCTCCCATCTCGACGAGTTTGTCGCGAATCAGCTGACGCAGGCTCACCTTGTCGGTTCCGGCAGCAAGGCGTACGTTCAGCGTACCCAACCGATCGCCCCAACTGGCATAACGTTCACCCATGATGACGAAGGCTACAGGATCTGTCGCACGGTCCTGATGGATGCTGGCATAACGTATGTTCTCGCACACGCCGATCACAGGCAGATCTCCCTCCAACAGTTCCTTATCCATCTCCACCCAATTCCAGCGCTTACGCGCTGCCTCGTTGATGATGTAGCAGTCGCTGTCATGTTCATTGAAGTCGCGTCCCTCGATGACCTCGATACCCATGGTACGCAGGTAGTGATAATCCACGGGCATACTAGTGAACGAAACACTCTTGTCGCCATGTGCTCGGCCCCATCCCATATAAGAGGTAGAACTGCCCAACGCGAAAGCTGAATAACTGACGTCCTCCACGCCTCCCATACCGAGCAGTTCGGTACGGATGGCATCCTTCTTCTTGAGCAATTCCTGCGGAAGAGTGGCATAGCAGAGTTCGTCTTTGTCAAAACCATAATCTGAATGGTATATGTAACGGCTTTGGAGCATAAGGATGCCGATATAGGTGACGAGCACTAGACTGATGGTAATCTGCAGACCCACCAGTAGGGTGCGCAATCGTCTTCCACGCGGTGTCAGGCCAAAGGCTCCCTTCAATGCCATGGCGGGCTGGAACGAAGTGACGAACCATGCAGGATAGGATCCTGCCACAATACCTGTGACCAGAGCGACCAAAGCAGTCAACCCCAAGAGCGACAAATGAGCCCGCGGCTCGATGCTACCTTGTACCAGCGTGGTGATGACAGTCCATTGGGTGAGCAAATAGACGATAAACATTCCAAGCAGGAACGCCAGGAGGGCAATAACCACTGTTTCACCTATGAGACCTAGCCGCAGACTCGTCAGTGAGCTGCCCAGCACACGGCGTGTGTTGACTCCCTTCACGCGCATCGGACTCTCAGCCAATGTGAAATTGAGGAAGTTGATGGCAGCCACCAGTACGACAAGGATGCAAGCCCATATCAGGATGAGGTGCACGATACGATTGCCTCGGTCTCCGCTATCCGTACCCGAGAAGTAGGTCTCAGTGAGAGGAGTGACGCGGAAGTTGTGCTGGCCAAGCATACTGTCCAAACGTTGATCGATCGCGGCACGTTCCTCAGGAGTGGCATTGTTAAACTCTTCGGCATTCTCTGCCAAAACCTTTTTGCGAAATAACGACTTAACTTTATCACAGAACTCCTTTCTGAAGGCATCCACATCGGTCGTCTCATGGAGTTGCAGATAGCCCTTGTAGCTCCACTCGCTGAAGTCGTGCTGGCCGTCCTCGCCCAATGACGTATAGATCATATTACCCACACAGCAGTTGTCGGGGAAATCCTGATAGACACCCATGATAAGCAAACTGTCCTTTCCGTTCCAAAGGTGGTGGCCGGCAGCCATCGTGGTACCCAGGAAGCGCTGGGCCAACGAGGCAGGGATGATGACACCCTGGTCGGTATCATCCTTCCAGTTTAATTTGCCATCGAGGCAAACGGCACCGAATGGTTCCAATGAGGTCTCTTTGCGCGTCCTGCACCAATCGCAAACTACCGAAGTTGAACCCATATAGAATTCGGACTTTTGGTTCCAATATGCGAACATGGTTCCCGACTCCACCTCTGGCATTTCCATCATCATCTCGAGCAGAGGCACGCAGCAGTTGGTATTCCAGGGTGCCCCATTCATCATCGTCTCCACACGCATTATCCGTTCTGCATGCGGGATACCACGATTGTAGCTGGCGCTGTACTCCACCTGCGTCAGAAACAGATAGAGGGCGGCAAAGGCCACCGCCAGGCCCACGAGGTTCAGGAGCGTTGCAGTCTTGAACCGACGAGCCATATACAATATGTTTCTAAGTACATCCATAATCTATTTCGTTTTTCTGCCACAAAGATACGCCAAACAATTCATTCTACCAAGACTTTTACCCTGCTCAAAGGCCGATTGTCAAAATTTTATACAGCATTGTGTCTAAAAATTTGACACGCTAAAAATCATTCGGGCGAAATCATCCAAACTGTTGGTCGATTTCGCCCGAATGCGTTGGGGAGTTATGTTGAACGAATCACTTTGTAGCAAGCAACTCGTGGATGAAAATGGGTTGTCCGGTTACTGAAACTTCCCATGCCAACTGGTAGGCATCGCCGTCATGATCGCGGAGGAAACAGCTGACGTTCGAGGCAGAATAGTCGGGCTGGAGCTGGTAGGTCATCATTTCGCTGGCATCGTCGAAAGCATCATTCTTCTGGTTCCAACGGCTGTACTCAACGCTATAGAGGTCGTCGGTGAGCGTGTAGGACAGACGTCCTGTGCACTTCCATGCATTGTTGTGCCAAACATAAGTGGTGCGGCTAAGCAACATGCCATCGGCAGCATATTCGTACTGGTACTGGCAGGAGGGCTTCAGATCGATGTCACCATTCATGCGTACGTTCTTCTTATATACATACATTGTGGTGATGTAGTCGTTGTCATCGCAAACCACGTTGTAGGCGTACTGGCCTTCGTTCGAAGTAGCTACTGACAGATAGGCGTTATTCACGATGTCGGAGGTAATCACTTGTGCAGTCGAGGTCATTGCTACGAGGCACATCATTGCGGAAAGAGCTAAAGTT
>JAFZAP010000090.1 GCA_017557185.1 Prevotella sp. | reverse complement strand
TATAATATATATTATATATAATTGTAAAACTTTTTCATCAAAATTCCACTTCAGTTACTGTTCGCTGTTCGTTCGTTCGGTCTGTCGTTTGGTGTTTGTCCGAAGCGAACGAACGAACGAACAGTTCGAACAGTTTTCTTGTAAGGAAATGTCAATACGTTTTTTAAAATGATGGCATTTTTCTTCGGTAACTCGAAATAAAGTAGTATCTTTGCACATTATACTACCTATTTGGGACGAAACTTAACACGACAGACACTATTAACACATAAAGACTTAGCTTTCAGAGAAATGAAAATGATGAACATGAAGAGCGTCCTGCTGACAGCCGCACTACTGTCGATATCGGCTGCGATGTATGCAGGGAAATATCAGAATTTCAAGGTTTCCACCTATATCCGCGCTCAGGACGTTGCCAGGATGGACGACGAAAAGTTCCTGAAGTCGACTTGGGAAACCGTCAGTTCGCAGGTGGATCTCGACAAAATCTACCTGGAGACACACCGCGATGCGTTCACCGTGCCCGAGAAGACCTTGAACAAAGTGAAGAAATTCTTCCTTTCGAAGGGACTCGAGGTGGGAGGAGGCATCACCTTCACGCGCTCCGAGCCCACCGACTTCGAGACCTACAGCTACGCACGGGAGAACGAAAGGCAGCTGGTGAAAGAGATATCGGAATTCACCGCCCGTCATTTCGATGACTTTATTCTCGACGATTTCTTCTTTATCGACTTGAAAAACGATGATGAAATCGCCGCAAAGGGCAGCAAGAGCTGGACGGAATACCGATTGCGCCTGATGGCTGATGCGGGAAAGGAGCTGGTGGTGAACCCGGCGAAGGCCGTGAACCCGAAGGTAAAGGTGATCATCAAATATCCGAACTGGTATGACCACTTCCACGGGCTCGGATTCAATCTGGAGGAGGAGCCTCTCTACTTCGACGGACTCTGGACGGGCACTGAGACTCGCGACCCTGCTTCGGCACAGCACCTGCAGAACTACCTGAGCTATAACATCATCCGCTATTTCGACAACATCGCGCCTGGGAGAAACGGTGGCGGATGGGTGGATGCTGGCGGCATCAACATGAGTATGGACCGCTATGCCGAGCAGCTGCATCTGACGATGCTTGCCCGCACGCCGGAAATCATTTTGTGGAACTACATGCAGCTGGCCGAGGTGAAAATCACACCGCAGATGCGGGCTCCGTGGCAGGATGCCGGCGGCAACAGCTTCCGCTACGACGAGATGGTGGCTCCGTTCAAGAAAGACGGCAAGACAATCACGCCGACCACGATGGCGCGGTTTGCCCAGGAAACGCTACGTCAGACCGACAAACTGGTGGGAAATCTGGGCAATCCCATCGGACTGGTGTCGTATAAGCCTTACCACTCGTCGGGCGAAGACTTCCTGCAGAACTATCTGGGCATGATCGGCCTGCCGATGGATATGCACCCGAAATGGAAGGACAACCGGCAGCAGATTCTGCTCACCGAACAGGCTGCAAAGGACGAACAGATCGTAGAAAAGATGAAGGAACAGCTGCGCAAAGGCGGCGACGTCATCATCACAACGGGACTTCTGAAGGCCATCAAGGACAAGCTGGCCGACATCTGCGAACTCTACTGCGGCGACCTGAAGGCAATCGTCAACGACTTCGGCTTCTCTGGCAAGAGCGAGCGCGACTTCATCATCCCGCAGGTGAAATACTTCACCAACGACGCATGGGAGGTGGTGAGTGCCGGACGGCCGCTGACAGGCGGTGTGTCGGGATATCCGATTCTGCTGCGCGACACCTATTCGAAGGGTATGCTGTTCGTGCTGACGATTCCCGACGACTTCGGCAACCTGTACGACTATCCGGCAGGAGCGCTGAACATCATCCGCCGTGCGATGAGCAAGGATGTAGGTGCCTACATCGAAGGACCGTCGAAGGTGGCGCTATTCCCCTACGATAACAAGACGCTGGTGGTGGAGAACTTCAACGATACTCCCGTAAGCGTGCGAGTAATCATTAACGGCAAAGCCGACTCCCTGCGCAACCTGCTCACTGGCGAGCTACTCAAACCCGCCGACCTGCCGAGACCTCAGGGATTCTTCGGCCGCAACCGCTTCTATGGCTATGCCGAGGGAGCAACAGCATTCGATGTCAGTCTGCCCGCACACAGCTACATAGGGCTGGGATATTAAGAAGTAAGAAGTTAAATGAAGTTATAAGAAGTTATGACGGTCGGCGACCGTCTTGGGAAGTTAAAGGAAAATACTCTTTCTTCCAGATAATTCCATCAGAGCAATTCCAAGTGGCGGACTAATGTCCTTTAACTTCTTTAACTTCAATAACTTCTTTAACTTCCTATAGTTGAGCAAAGCGAAACAAAATTATTATAAAACTAAGATTTAGAGAAATGAAAAAGTATTTTTTCCTTACACTGATTGCTACGATGATGCTGGCCATTGCTGCCTGCACGAGCAAGAAAGAGAGTGACAACAACGTGAATAACTTCAAGATTGAGCGCGGCACGAACGTGAGCCACTGGCTGTCGCAGAGCGAGGAGCGAGGCGAAGCCCGCCGCCTGCACATTCAGGAGGACGACTTTGCACGTCTGGACTCGCTGGGCTTCGACTTTGTGCGCCTGCCCATCGACGAGGTGCAGTTCTGGGACGAGGACGGCAACAAACTGCCGGAGGCGTGGGAGCTGATGACCAATGCCATCAACTGGGCTGAGAAGCACCACCTGCGCACCATCGTCGACCTGCACATCATCCGCTCGCACTACTTCAACGCCGTGAACGAGGGAGGCAGTAATGCCAACACGCTGTTCACCTCGGAGGAAGCACAGCAGCAGCTCATCAACATGTGGTACGAGCTGTCGGACGTGCTGAAGGGCTACAGCAACGACTCGGTGGCCTACGAGTTCATGAACGAACCTGTGGCTGAAGATCACGAACAGTGGAATGCACTCATCGCCAAAGTCCATAAGGCCTTGCGCGAGCGTGAGCCGCAGCGCACGCTGGTCATCGGCTCTAATATGTGGCAAAGCTATGGGACCATCAAATATCTGAAGGTGCCCGAGGGCGACAAGAACATCATCCTCTCTTTCCACTACTACAACCCGATGATCCTGACGCACTACGGAGCTTGGTGGACGCCCATCGGCAAGTATACGGGCAAGGTGAACTATCCCGGCATACTCGTGTCGAAGGAGGACTACGAGGCTTCCAACGACACCGTCAAGGCCGTCATCGATGAGAACAATTTCACTACTGAGGAGTGGAACATCGACCGGATTCGCGCCGACTTCGCCGACGCTATCGCTGCCGCCAAGAAGTACGGTCTGCAGCTGTTCTGCGGCGAGTGGGGTGTTTATGAGCCTGTCGACCGCGAGCTGGCCTATAAGTGGACAAAGGACATGATGACGGTGTTCAAGGAAAACAACATCGCCTGGACCACGTGGTGCTACGATGCCGACTTCGGATTCTGGGACCAGAAGAAGCACGACTTCAAGGATAAGCCGTTGGTGGACTTGCTGATGGAGAAGTAAGAAGAAGCCTCCCCCGCCCCCTCCAAAGGGAGGGGAGCCACACGGGGGGACGCAGTTCATAATTTATTATTATGGTAAAAAAGAATTCTCAAATTATCATCGTTGCAGCTCTGACCGTTGTATCGCTGACGGCTACGGCACAGAGCTACCCCACAAAGCTGCTGCAACACGAGGCACAGATCGACGAGATCATCAGTAGCATGACGCTCGAGGAGAAAATCGACATGCTGCACGGCAAGAACATGTTCTCCTCGGCAGGTATCGCCCGACTGGGAATCGCCGATGTGGAATATGCCGACGGACCGTTCGGCATTCGCGAAGAGATGGAGCCTCACTCGTGGAATTCCGCCCACCTGACCACCGACTCGGCGACGTTCTTCCCTACGGGTTCGGCACTTGCTGCAACGTGGAGCAGGGAATGGGCGTATGCCTACGGACGGGGCATGAGCCGTGAGGCACGACTGCGCGGCAAAGACATGATACTCGGTCCTGCCATTAACATTCAGCGCATTCCCACAGGCGGGCGTACCTATGAATACCTGAGCGAGGACCCGCTGCTCAGCGGAGAGCTGGCGGTGGCCTACACACGCGGTGCGCAGGACGACGGTACTGCTGTGTGCCTGAAGCACTACGCCTTGAACAATCAGGAGGACTACCGCGGGTTTGTGGATGTGCGCATCTCCGATCGCGCTATGCACGAAATCTACCTGCGCCCCTTCGAGATGGCTGTCCGCGAGGCTGATGCCTGGGGGCTGATGGCTGCCTACAACAAGGTGAACGGCCGCTGGTGTTCGGAAAACGAACAGCTGTTGAACACTATTCTGCGCAAGCAGTGGGGATTCCTGGGTATGGTGATCAGCGACTGGGGCGGCGTGCATTCCACCGTCGACGCTGTGGTGTCGGGAATGAATGTGGAGATGCCTGGCAGCCGCTATATGGGAAAGGCTCTGCTCGACTCGGTGAAAGCCGGAAAGGTGAGCGAAGACGTCATCAACCAGCGCGTTAGGGAGATCCTGCGTGTGAGGATGATTGTAAAGCCCATCGACAAGCAGAAGGCCAACCGGCACCCTGTGGGCAATGCCGAGGAGATGACTGTTGCGCTCGAGGTGGCGCGCCGTTCCATCGTGCTGCTGAAGAACGACAAGCTACAGCTGAAGGCTTCGCAGGCCGAGTCATTGCTGCCCATCGACGTGAAGCGTGTGAAGAGCATTGCCGTTATCGGAGAGAATGCAGTCACGAAGATGGCATTGGGCGGCGTGGGTGCCGGTGTGAAGACACGTCGTGAGATCACTCCGCTGGAAGGACTGCAGGAGGCGCTGGGCAACCAGGTGAAAATCACCTATGTGCCAGGCTACAAGGGCTATGGCCGCCAAAGCTGGGGTCAGAGGGAGAGTCCGCAACAGAAGGCTGACGCAAAACTGATGGCTGAAGCCGTGAAGGCTGCCAAGCGTGCCGATCTGGTTCTGTTCTTCGCCGGCGACAACCGTGAGGTGGAAACCGAGGGCTCCGACCGCAAGAGCATCGAGCTACCTTCCGGACAGGACGAGTTGGCAAGGGCATTGGTGAAGGCAAACAAGCGACTGGTGACCATCATCGTGGCTGGCGGTCCAGTCGACATCTCAACGGTAAACGAGGTGTCGCAGGCGCTGTTGGTATCGTGGTTCAATGGCTCGATGGGCGGACAGGCGTTGGCCGAAGTGCTCACGGGCAAGGTGTCGCCATCAGGAAAGCTGCCGATGAGCTGGCCGAAGAAGCTGGAGGATGTGCCCGCCTATGCGCTGGGGACCTATCCGCAAACCCCAGCCAACAGCAATCAAGGCGATATCTTCGTGGGATTGGTCAACAACCGGAACGCAGAGCGGCAACAACAGCAACTCCTGGCGCCCTATACCGAGGAAAGCCTAGTGGGCTACCGCTGGTATGATACCCACGAGGTACCTGTGGCCTACCCCTTCGGTCACGGACTGTCCTACGCCCAGTTCGCCTATAGCGACCTGAAGGTAGTGCCCACAGTTGAAGGACTCGACGTGAGCTTCGTCATCACAAATCAGTCGGAGACTGATGCAGAGGAGGTTGCACAAGTCTACGTGTCGCGACCGCAGGCACACATACAACGGGCGCCGAAGGAACTCAAGGCGTTCAAGCGTGTGAGCGTGAAGGCTGGCGAGCGCAAGACGGTGACCATCGGCATTCGCCGCGCTGACCTCTGCCACTGGGACGAGAATGCACAAGCCTGGATGCTCGAACCCGGCTCCCTCACCATCCAAGTAGGGTCGTCGTCAGACAATCTTCCTCTGAAGGGAGAGTCGGAGATTTAGGAAATAAATGACTTTTTGCGAGCATTGCTTGGCCATTTCGGAAAAAATCATTACCTTTGCAGGCTAATTAAGCAAGCAAAGTAATTGATTGTATTATTGTAAATCGAAATAGAAAGATGTTATTAGAGAAAATCGAAGCACTTCTCAAAGAAGTGAGCGCCCTGACCGCATCGAATGCAGAAGAGATTGAGCAGCTGCGTCTGAAATACCTCAGCCGCAAGGGTGAAATCAATGCACTGATGCAGGACTTCCGCAATGTGGCCGCCGAGGATAAGAAGGCCGTCGGCATGAAGATCAACGAACTGAAGCAACTGGCCTTCGACCACATCAACGCACTGAAGGAGCAGTTGGAGAACGGCACGGAGGAAGCCGACGACATCGACCTGACGCGCACTCCCTACCCCATCGAGCTGGGCACACGCCACCCGCTGACCATCGTGAAAAACGAGATCATCGACATCTTCCAGCGCATGGGCTTCACGCTCGCCGAAGGTCCTGAGATCGATGACGACCTGCACGTGTTCACCAAGCTGAACTTCGCCGCCGACCACCCCGCCCGCGACATGCAGGACACCTTCTTCATCGAGACCAGTCCCGATGATGTAGCAAAGAACGTCATCCTGCGCTCGCACACATCGAACGACCAGGCTCACTATATGGAGACGCACCAGCCGCCCATCCGCGTGATCTGCCCGGGTCGCGTCTACCGCAACGAGGCTATCTCGGCTCGCGCCCATTGCTTCTTCCATCAGGTGGAGGGTCTGTACATCGACAAGAACGTGTCGTTTACCGACCTGAAGCAGGTGCTGTTGTCGTTTGCCCGCGAGATGTTCGGTCCCGACACGAAGATTCGCCTGCGCCCGAGCTACTTCCCGTTCACGGAGCCTTCGGCCGAGATGGACATCTCCTGCCACATCTGCGGCGGCGAGGGCTGCGGCTTCTGCAAGCACACCGGCTGGGTGGAGATTCTGGGCTGCGGTATGGTTGACCCGAATGTGCTCGAGGCCTGTGGCATCGACAGCACACAATATACGGGCTACGCCTTCGGTATGGGTGTAGAGCGCATCACCAACCTGAAGTACCGTGTGGCCGACCTCCGCATGTTCTCCGAGAACGACACCCGCTTCCTGCGTGAGTTCGAGGCAGCGAATTGACATGATCAATCAAGGAACAAAGTAACAAGGTAACGAAAGGGAGGACATGAAATGAGAATGCATTCTTATCCTCGCATGATAGTTACTTTGTTACTTTGTCATTTTGTAACTTTGATTTCTGCCCAAGTCCGAGACTCGGTGAGCCATTGGAGTATCGGAGCCAGCGTGAATCCGGGAAGGCTCATTGTGATGGACGAGTATCAGCGGAAATACCAGAAAAACACCAAGACAACTGCTTTCTCCATCGAACTGGACTATACGCCACAACCTTCCGACAACAATCCGTTTGCTAACGATTACAATTACCCGACGTTCGGCTTCGGCATGAGACTGAACCGCAACGACATTACGATGCACCGTTCGGCAAAAGACGGATGGGGAATGGCTGAAGAAGTGGACTACGACTCGCAGTTGGGAAATATCGTGACGGCCTATAGCACTTTCACGCGGCCCGTGCTGGTCTGGCCGAAACATGCTACACCTGGGCAGCGACGTTTCGAAGTGGACTACACGCTCGGTCTGGGCTTAGCTTATTCCAAGCATAAATACAGCAGCGGAAACAACATCGACAACGAGCTCATTGGCTCGCGCTTCCTGGTATACTTCGTTGGAGGCACGCATGCCACCTGGCATGTGTCGCCGTCGTGGGCTGTATTCGGCGGTATTGAATATTCCCACCACAGCAATGGTGCGCTGAACCGTCCAAACAAAGGTGCAAACTATTGTGGCCCCGTCGCCGGTGTGCGCTATACACCGACACATGAAAAAACAGAAAGCAGCTGTATTGGGACGAGCGACAAATCCTGCAATCCCTATTGGTTTGCTAATATGGCCTTAGGCTTTGGAGGCAAAACGCTGAATGAAGACTGGCAGCTGACGCAGTTCCGCACCCCACCCGACTCGGCACGTTATCGCACAGGACGTTTTCATCTGTATGCCGCTTATTCCATGCAAACCCACGTGATGTATCGTTATGCTCGTCGCTGGGCATCGGGTATCGGCATCGATGCGTTTTATGGTACATATGCCGACCGTGTAAGGGAAATTGAGGAGAGTCGTGTGCTCACCACACCTGAGACCCAAGTGGCGAAAGTGAGCCCGTGGTCGCTGGGTGTCGCTATCAAGCATCATGTGTACTACGGAAATCTGTCGGCTCGTATGTCGTTGGGCTACTACCTGCTTCGACATATGGGTACAAACGCAAAAGAAGTAGAGAAACCCTACTACGAGCAGATCGGGTTGCACTACTCCTTTCCTAAATGGGGCGGCTTGACCGTAGGAGCCAGCATCCAGGCGCATCGCACCAAGGCCGACCTTACAGAAATCATAGTCAGCTATCCACTTTTTCTCACAAAATAACTGCTATTCGTAATCGTCGATGACGGCATTCATAAAGTCCATCATCGGCTTCGCCACCTTGAAAATGCGAACTGCCTCCGTTAGCCAATCATCGCCTTCGAAGAATGTATCGGGAACGTGACGCCAACAGCAGTAATCTTTCATGCGCAGGTATTCGATGTGCTCGTAATCACGAGGAAAACCAGCCGGGCACGTCTTGAGCATCGACAGACCGAATCCTTTCTCACTCGCCTGCATCTGCGCATCGTCCGCCACATCTCCGTATTCAGGCCAACAGCCTTGACCGGGTCTGCCGAAGAGGTCTACAAACTCTGGACTCTCGACAATCGCCAACCACTGGTCGATATTGCCCATGATCTCATTTCGGCACGATGTCAGAATGTTGGTCGGAAGCCAATAGCTACCCGTTGCCAACATGCAGTTGCCTGGCTCCAAATGAATATAGTAGCCTCCGCGCAACGCTTTCTTCCCTTTCATGCAGACATACCCGCCCAGATGGCGCTTGTAGGGCGACTTGTCAGGCGAAAAGCGTGTATCGCGATTAAAGCGATAGACACAGTCCTTCACCTGCACATGTGCCACCTCGTCGTCGAATTCGGCCAATCGGTTGATGAGTTTCGCTATTCCATCGTTGAAACTCTTGCGGCACAAATCATACTCCGCCTTGTGTTCCATGAACCAAGGGCGGTTGTTGTTGGCTGCAATTCCGCTGAGGAAAGAGAGAATTCGTCGGGCTTCCATGATGAATTGTTGATTCCTAGACTTCTAGATTATCTTAGGACAGATGGCGTCGAAGGGACACTTCTCGCAATGGGGCTTGCGACTGGTGCAGACATAGCGCCCGTGCAACAGCAGCCAGTGGTGAGCATTGGGGACATCGTCGGCAGGGATGTGGCGCATGAGCTCCTGCTCCACCTTCAACGGCGTATTGGCACGTTGCGGCACAAGACCAAGCCTGTGGCTCACACGGAACACATGGGTGTCGACAGCCATAGCCGCACGGCCGAACCACACAGCCTGCATCACATTCGCTGTCTTGCGGCCCACACCAGGCAAACGCACGAGCTCATCCATATCGCTGGGCACCTCTCCGTCGAAGTCGCTCACCAACATACGCGACATCTCAACGAGGTGTTTAGCCTTGGAGTTAGGATAGCTCACGCTACGCACATACTCGAACACTTCTTCAGGCTCTGCCTGCGCCATCGTCCGAGCATCAGGATAGCGGGCAAAGAGAGCTGGCGTCACCTGATTGATGCGCTTGTCGGTGCATTGGGCACTGAGCAAAGTAGCACAAAGGAGTTGGAAGGCTGAGCCAAATTCCAACTCCGTAGTCACCACGGGCTGATGCTCGCGGAAGTAATCCAAAATACGCTGATAGCGTTCTTTCTTGGTCATTCTCGATTTCTCACCGCTTACTTCTTAGCAGGAGCCTCTTCGGTCTTCTTGGCGTCAGCCTTAGCAGCCGGCTTCTTGTAAGCCTTGTTCAGACCTGCTATCACCTCATTGGTGATGTCGAAAGCCTTGTCGGCATAGAGAAGATTGTCGCCAGCCTTGCTGAGAATCATGCTGTACTTCTTATCCTTATTATATTTAGCAAGGAAGTGCTGGATGGAGTCGCGCAGGGCATCGTTGTACTTCTCAGTCTCAGAGGCAAACTCGTTGCTCAGACGCTGATTCAGGGCATCGAGGTCGGCACTCTGCTTCTGCAGACTGGCCTGAATGCCTTCAGCCTGCTCGCGGGTATAGGCATTCTGCTGCAGCTTCTGCTGGAAATTGGCGGCAGCCTGCTGCAATGCGCGCTGCTTGGAAGCAAGTGTGTTCTGGATGTTCTGACCCTTCTTCTGCAGAATCTCGGTGTAGTCCTTACAGAAGGCATACTGTGTCATGATGGAGTCAACCTCAACGAAGGCAATCTTCAGTTCAACAGGTGCAGACTGTTCGGCAGCCTGCGTTTTGTCGTCCATCTTCGGAGCTGAGTTGTCACACGATGTAATGGCTACGGTTGCCAATGCGGCAACAGCCAAAGTACGGAAAAAGTTTTTCTTGTTCATTTCTTTTGTTATTTATTGATTATAAATTTTCAACTTATTATAGAAACTATCAACTATTAACTATCAACTATCAACTATTTACTAGTACGCTCTGCCCTTCTCGCGTGCCTCGCGATCCTGTTCCATCACGCAATGAATGCCACGCTCCTTCATCGCCTCACTGTCGTGAATATGTTGCGATGAGAAGCGTCCGTCCTTCTTGATAAGCACTTTTATGAGCAATAATGCCATCGCGATAGCAATTATTAACACGCTTATGAGCAATATTTCAATCATTTTGTGTAATTTTGCCTGCAAAGTTACGAAAAAACGAGAGCAGAACAAAGAAATTCGTTTCTTTTTATGCCGAGATGGAGTAAGTTCGCCCTCTTTTTGCGGGCAAAGTTAGAAAAAACTTCTCAACAATCGAAATAATCACTCAATAAAATAACATTATTAAATGAATAAAAACGAATTGCAACCTGCATGCGTGTTCGAACAGTTCGCACGCATCAACGAAATTCCCCGCCCTTCGAAGCGCGAGGAAAAGATGATTGAGTATCTGAAAACGTTCGG
>JAFZAP010000089.1 GCA_017557185.1 Prevotella sp. | reverse complement strand
CTACCGTCTGACACACCAGAGGTAGCCCGCTTTTTTTATGCACTCTTGTGAATGCTTGCTACTCTGCTCTGCGCATCCACAAATGCAGTTGGTAGAGAGCAGGCAACAGAATAAGCAACGAGAACACCACAGCCAAATAGACGTGCATTTCGCTGCCTTTGAAGAGCTCAATCAGTTTGATGTCCGGATCGGGATAGAAGTTGTAGATGACGTAAGCCGCACTATTGTTGGCCCAATGATAAGCCATACAGGGTAGGATAGACCCCGTGCGCCAATACATCCAACCCAGCAGCAGTCCAATGACGAAGGCATGCGGCATCTGAGCCGGATTCATGTGTATCAGGCTGAAGAACAAGGCCGAGATGGCAATGGCTCCCCAAGGCGATAGCTTTGTCGACTTCAGCAGCTCTTTTAGAATACCTCCGCGCATCACGATTTCTTCCGACAGTGGTGCCAAGAGACCTATGGTCACATAGCCCCAGCGATTGCCGAGAATCATGTCAAACTCCGACTCCACCAGATTGGGCAGTTCTGGCATCTGTTCTTGTATCCATGCCGATGGAATAAGGGTTCCCAAGGCCGCTACTACGCTCCAAGCCAACACCGTCCAAGGTCGGGTGCGCAACCACTTGGGCGACACCTCTGTCCAGCGGGCCCATAGGAAAACCATGATGACTATCATGCTGACGACTACCGTTGTCGTAATCAGCAGAGCCGGTGTCTTGTCAGGCGACCCCGTCACCAATGGCCAGACGGCATTGACAATGGCACCACCAAGAATCTGAATGCCAAGAAAAATAACTAGATAACTGAGTGCTTTCTTCATCGCGATGTTTCTTTTAGTGCTTGTTCTGCCTGAATGGCATCTTGCTTTAATTGTTCTTGAAGGGCTTCCATGCTGTCGAAACGGCGTTCCTCGCGCAACCTCTTGACAAACTCAACGCTCAACGCTTGTCCGTAAAGGTCTTCGTGGAAATGCAGGATGTGCACCTCGAGTGTCTGTTCGTGTCCGTCGAAAGTGGGACGCGTACCGATGTTCATCATGCCGCTTTGCGTGTGGAGTGAGGAGTGTGGAGTGTTGAATGTCACTCTGACTGCATAGGCTCCTGGGGCAGGAATCAGCTGGCTCTCAGACGGCACGAGATTGGCCGTAGGAAAACCGAGTTCCGTACCAATGTGCTCACCATGAGCGACACGCCCGCTGATGGAATAAGGGTGACCCAGACACTGGGCTGCCTCAGCCACCAGCCCCTCCAACAACAGCTGACGGATATACGATGAACTGACTACGCCTTCCCTTCCTTCGGAGGGGGCAGGGGGGAGGCTCACTACCTCGATGCCTAACTCCCGACCATAGCGCACATAGTCGTCGAAGCCTTCCTCGCGGTTCCGTCCGAAACGGTTGTCATAACCCGTCAGCAACACGCGCACATTCATCTGATTGCGCAACACCTGCTCCATAAACTGCCGAGCGGTCAGCGACTTCAACTCCGCCGTAAAGGCCAGCACTTCGACGCGGTCAATGCCCATTTGGCGAATCAGCCGCACCTTTTCGTCCAACGGTGTCAACACCTGTTCCTGTCGCGGTGAATGGTCGAAGGTGATGCACAACGGCTGCAACCCCGACTCGCGAGCCAGGTCTATCGTCTGCTGCAATACAAACTGGTGACCCAGATGTACGCCATCGAACATACCTATCGTTGCAACAAATCCGACCATTATTTACTTTTTTACCTTTCTCCAGATTTCCCCTATCCAAAGCACGGGCGACGTACCGATGATGATCCAAAGCCATTCGGTCAGCGAAAGGGGCACCGTACGGAACATCGCACCACCAAAAGTCACTATCAGCCACTGACCCACTAACACCGCAGGCAACACAATAAGGAAACCACGACATAGCCAAAAATTATGGAATGCTGAATAGTTCGAACCCAGACTGCGGGCATTGAACAGGTTCCACCATTGCAACATGACGAAGATGCAGAAGAAGATGGTCAACTCATGAGCGTCGACACCTGCTATCCGCTCGAAATAATAGAGCAGGGCGAAGGTGAATACAAAGAACAAGCCACCGATGAAGCCAATGCCGCGTGCCATGCCCGGCGTGATGATAAAGGCATCGCGCGAACGGGGTTTCTCCTGCATCACCTCGCGCGACGGCGGCAGCGAGGCCATAGCCATAGCGGCAAATGTGTCCATAATCAGATTCACCCAAAGAATCTGCGTGATGGTCAGCGGCAGTTCCGTTCCCAAGAAGGCACCAAACAGCACCAGCAATAGGGCTGTTACGTTGACTACGAGTTGGAAGAAGATGAACCGCTGGATGTTCTTGTATAGCGAGCGTCCCCACATGACCGCATGTACGATGCTGCTGAACGAATCGTCAATCAGCGTGATGTCGCTGGCTTCTTTGGCCACACTGGTGCCTGAACCCAGCGAGAGTCCCACATGGGCGCGGTTCAAGGCTGGGGCGTCGTTGGTGCCGTCGCCCGTCACAGCCACCACTTCGCCTTGTTGCTGCAACAGACTGACCAGTCGTTGCTTGTCCGTCGGACGGGCTCGCGACATCACCTTCAGCCCACGAACGACATTTAAAGCCGCTTCGTCGCTCAGCGCAGCAAACTCCGCACCAGTGATGGAATCAGAAACTTGTCCACCTGATTCTACGAGTCCGCATTGCCTTGCTATCTCCATTGCCGTCTGGGCTGTGTCGCCCGTCACGATCTTCACATCTATTCCGGCCCGTTCACATTGGCGGATAGCCGCAGGAACCTCCTTGCGCAACGGGTCGCTGATGGCAACGATAGCCAACAGCGTCTTGTCCTGAGCAATAGCCAACGTTCGCATGGCGTGCTGTTGCCACTCCAGCAACTGCTGCTGGGCCTGCTGGCGCTCGTCTTTTGTCAGGTCGCACATATCCATCACCACCTCGGGAGCACCTTTTATATATTCGGTATTGCCCACCGTCGTACTCATGTATTTCCGTTCCGTCGAGAATGGCAGACGACTGGTCAGCGTGTGCTCGTCGCGCAGCTGCTGGTAGTCGACATCCTGTTCCTGCAACCATCGCAGTAAGGCCTGTTCCGTGGGATTGCCCACGTCGTGCGTAGCCGTTGTGTTCAGCGCAATGGCCAAGTCGCATCGGCGGTCGTCTTTCATGCGTCTGACATCGACTACCGTCATGCGGTTCTCGGTCAGCGTACCCGTTTTGTCTGTACAGATGCACGTCACGGCACCCATCGTTTCCGAGGCTTGCAACTTGCGCACCAGGTTGTTCGATTTCAGCATCCGACGCATGTTCAGCGCCAAAGCCAGCGTGACTGCCATTGGCAGACCTTCGGGCACGGCCATTACGATAAGCGTGACAGCCATCATGAAATATTTCAGCACCACTTCGGCCATCCCGACGTAGTCTGTTGTATGCCACAACTCGTTGGTCAGAATATCGTGAATCAGGAACACCAGGAAAGCAGCTATCGACACACCGCTGCCTATCTTGCTGATCAGTTTGGCCAGGCGGTCCAGCTGCATATTTAGCGGAGTCTTTACGCCTGTGATTTCCGTTGCCTGACGGGCCACATGACCTATCTCCGTCTCATCGCCGACAGCAGTCACCACGTAGCGTCCCGTGCCGTTCATCACCATGGACGAACGCAACAGCTGGTCGCTAGGGTATGCCGACACTTTCTGGTGGTCCAACGATTTCTCCGTCAGCATCTCACCCGTCAGACTGCTCTCGTCGACCTGCAGATCAGTGGCTTCAAACAGCAGTCCATCGGCAGGCACTTCGTCACCCGTCTCGACTATCACCGTGTCGCCCACTACGACCTCGCGACGTGGAATCTCCACAATGGTACCATCGCGCACCACCTTCACCCGTTGTTCTTCGCCCAGCTGTGTCAGCACGTCGAACTTGCGGGCAGCGTCGCGCTCGAAGATGAAACCCACCGTCGTAGCCAAAAGCACTGCAGCAATGATACCGATGGTTTCGATGAAGTCGTTTTTCACGAACGACAGCACCAGCGACACCACAGCAGCCACCAGCAGAATACGAACCATCGGGTCCTGATATTTCTCCAGATACAAGCGCCACATCGACTGTCGACGCGGCGGAGTCAGCACGTTCTCACCATGCTCCAACCGGCTCATCGACACCTCAGCGGCACTCAATCCTTGTCGTTTATCTTCGTTCATGGGTGCAAAGGTACGATTAAGTGAGCGAAAATCCAAATTAATTTGGGTTTTTCCGAACGAGAGTACTTTCGACGAAGTCAAAGGTAGTGCAATTTTTATTAAAAATAAGGTGCAGAAGCAAATTTTTCACGCTTCACTCTTCACTTTTCACTTTTTTTTATTACCTTTGCACCCGCAAATTGCATTTGCACTGGACTTGTAGCTCAGTTGGTTAGAGCAACAGACTCATAATCTGGAGGTCCCAGGTTCAAGCCCTGGCTGGTCCACACTGAGAATCAACAACTTACGAGTAATCGAAGGTTGCTGATTTCTCTTTTTTGCGAACACCATGCGAACACGGGGCCTATCCACAGAAACATTTTGATTACCCATTCTGCTTGGTTTTCCATTCTGGTGTTCGCAAATGGTATTTTGGTGTTCGCAATAGCCCTAAATCCGTTTTTACATATTATTAATAAGGTGAAAAGGCAAAAAAACGAGATTTCCGTGATTTAATTCAGGGAAAAATCGTACCTTTGCATCCGTATGACATACGACCTGCAAACCCTACTGTTGATAGAAGTCGACACGATGGCCGTGCTGGCAAATATGGTTTGCGGCGTGCTGATATGGCGCAACCGGCGGGAGGTGGCCGACCGCTCGCGCATCATCCTGTTGCTGATTATGCTCACCACACTGCCGTTCATTGGGAAGGTAGCCTCGCTGATGATGACGGGACTCGACAACCGCTTTGTCGAGGTGCTGCCCGTCGTACCGACGATGAGCGCACCGCTGACCGTCGTGCTGATGATGCTCTATGCCGTAGAGGTGATGCGCCCCAACTGGCTCCGGTGGCGGCATTTCCTGGCACTCTTCACGTTGCTTGCACTCATCCCCGTATTGTCAGTCTTGTTCAAGGGGCAGTTTACGGTGCTCCATTCCTCTACTGAACTTTGGCAGCATATCGGCGAGCCGAACGTGTTGCTAAGGCTAGTGTTCGACATTGCTACCCTATTGCTCTGTCTATCGCTGCTGTGGCTACCGTATAAATGGCAGGAGTCGAGTGCCTCGCGTCGCTGGGTCATCACCTACGTCTGCTTCATCTTTGCTATCGGAGCCCTTTTCCATACATGGACATTGACGCTATGGATGCCCGTCCATATCGTACACAATCTCATGCCATCCCTCTTTGCCATCTTTTACACGTGGTATGAGCTGCATGAGCGCGTTCTCCCTGTGCCGATAGAGGAGGCTGAAAAAACGGCCCCCACCGTCATCGCGCCCTCCGACAACCTGTGGCAGCGTATCTCCGATGTGCTGCACGACGAACAGTTGTGGCGCAATCCCGATCTCTCGCTCGATATGCTCTGCGAGTGTGTCGGTTCCAACAAGAACTACGTCACCCAATGCTTCCGTCAGAATGCCGACACTACGTTCAGCGACTACGTCAACCGCCTCCGCATCGACTATATGGCCGAAGAATTGAAGGCGCACCCGTTCCAGAGCCACAAGGAACTTTACTTCCGTGCCGGATTCCGCTCCAAGACCGCCGCTTTCACCAACTTCAAGAAGTACAAGCAGGTGTCTCCCTCTGAGTTCCTGAGCACCTTGCAGCAGGAAAACACCGACAAAACGGCCCGAAGCGACGCTTCGTAAACCGTTGTCAATCAGCCAATACACAATTCGGAACCACAAATACACAATTCGGAACCGCCCATTTCGGGCTCGGTTCCGCTTTTTTTCGTATCTTCGTTGACAAAAAAGGTATAAACAATAACAACGATGAAAACAAAACGATTTTTCTACACGCTTGCGGCATCGGTGATGCTGGCAGCAATGGGCGGGCTGATGACGGCCTGCACATCGAACGACGACAATCCTGTGTCGCCAAGTGACAACAACAACCCGTGGGAGGCTAACGACCTGTCGTTCGACCTCGGCACGGCCAAGATGGGCGTGAAGCTGGTGGAGGGCGGCGAGTGCGCGTTGCAGTTCGAGCGCGACGGTGAGACGAATACCGTCACAGGCACGCTCAGCGACTACTACATCGGCCCCGTGGAGTTGAGCAACAAGGTGTGGGCTGCCGTGATGGGACAGAAGCCCGAGGGTCAGACCAACGACGGCGACATGTATCCCGTGACGATGGTAAGCTACAACGACATCGCAGGCCCTGGCGGATTCCTGGAGAAGCTGAACGCGATGGTGAAAGACCAGTTGCCCGAGGGCAAGCAGTTCATGCTGCCCACCCCGCTGCAGTGGCAGTACGCTGCCCAGGGCGGGAAGAAAAGCAAGGGCTACACCTACAGCGGCTCTAACACCATCGGCGATGTGGCGTGGTATAAGGATAATTCCGACGCTACGATTCATCCCATCGGCCAGAAGCAGGGCAACGAGCTGGAACTTCACGACATGAGCGGCAACGTGAGGGAGCTGACAAGTAGGTCGCTCAACGACGGAAAAATCATCGTATTTGGCGGCGACTGGACAAGCGATGCGCAGTCGTGCAATGTCAAACTGAGTATCTTCGATGCCTCGGCAACGGCTTCTGAGAGCCTTGGCTTCCGCCTCGTGCTGGCAGACGTCCCGCAGCCCGAAGCCATAGACCTCGGTCTGCCCAGCGGCACGAAGTGGGCCAACATGAACGTCGGAGCCTCGAAGCCCGAGGACTACGGGCTCTACTTCGCGTGGGGCGAGACCGTGGGATATAGCAGCGACACCGGCGACGGGCACAGGTTCGATTGGGAGAACTACAAATGGTGCAACGGGTCGGGGAAGACACTGACGAAGTACTGCACCACAAGCGACTATGGCACGGTGGATAACAAAATGGTGCTCGACTTGGACGACGATGCCGCCTACGTGAATTGGGGCGACAAGTGGCGCATGCCCACTATCACTGAGATACAGGAACTGCTCGACAACACCACCTCTGAGTGGACCGCGCAGAACGGCGTGTATGGCCGCAAGTTCACGAGCAAGTCCAACGGTAACGCCGTTTTCCTGCCCGCCGCGGGCTACCGCTACGGCTGGAGGGTGGTCTTCCAGGCCTCGGACGGCTACTACTGGTCGTCATCGCTCGACGAGTCGGGCCAGGACTTCGCGCTTTACCTCAGCTTCGGCTCGGAGTACCAGGGCACGTGGAGCGAAGGCCGCTACTACGGGTACTCCCTCCGCCCCGTCCTCCGCAATTAGTCGCATCAACATCCATCAACAACATTCACCCCGACTGAGACAATGAAGAAAAAGGACCTATTCTACACGCTTGCGGCATCGGTGATGCTGGCAGCAACGGCAGGGCTGATGACGGCCTGCGTGGCAAGTGATGATAACCCTGTGACTCCGACTGAGCCGGAAACTAACCTCGCCGTCAACGAACTGCTGACGGACTTCGTGAAGACGGTTTCGGGCATAGAGAAGTACCAGCAGTCGCAGGCCGACTACGCCAACCCCGACAACTGGCTTAAGGCCGAGAGCGACGGCGAGCAAGAGGTCGATGTGTTCTACATCTACCCATCGAACTACACGCCCGCAGCAGGCGAGCCCAGCATCGGCGACATCGACAACGCCGGGATGCGGAAGGGTGCGCAGGCCATCTACGAGCGACAGGCCACGGCCTTCAAGACCTCATGTAACATCTTCGCGCCCTACTACCGTCAGGTAGATGGCACCTTCTGCCTCAATCTGACTACCGAGCAGGAGTGGAGTCTCATCCGCTATCAAGCCTCGCAGGATTTGACTCGTGCACTGGACTACTACTTCGACAACTGGAACAACGGCAAGCCGTTTATCCTCGCCGGACACTCGCAGGGCTCTGAGAACGTGCTGGCACTCTTGCAGGACTACTTCCATCAGGACGATGCCCACAAGGCGCTGCTGAAAGGTATGGTGGCGGCCTACGCCATCGGCTTCAGCGTGACCGACGAGTATCTGGCAGCGAATCCCGACATCCCCTTTGCCGAGCGGCACAACGACACGGGCTGCATCGTCTCGTGGAACACCGAAGGCCCCGCCAACAAGGGCAAGCACAATGCAGTAGTAAAACCTCATGCCCACAGCATCAATCCCATTTACTGGGTGACCGACGACACCTACGTGCCCGCCTCTGAGAACCTCGGTTCGCTGACCAGCGTGGAAGAGGGCATCGTGGAGCCTGGCATTGCCGACGCCCAGCTCGACTTGGAACGTGGCGTGGTGGTCGTCTCCACCGAGGCCGCCAAGGCCTTCGCCATCCCCGCAGCGATGCAAGACCTCTTCGGTCCCGAGTCGTACCACGGACAGGACTACGGCTTCTTCTACGGCGACCTCCGCCGCAACGCCGAGATGCGCATCGCCGGCTGGTTCTCCAAAATTCAAAGCGGCTGGCCGCCCGACATTACCTTATGAGGCAACACACGCCCCTTGAGAACAAGACATCAATCACAACAATAATATCAACAAAACAATGAAAGCAATAGCATTCTTCTACACGCTTGCGGCATCGGTGATGCTGGCGGCGACGGCAGGGCTCACAGTATCCTGCACATCGGACGACGACAATCCCGTGTCGCCAAGTGACAACAACAAGTGGGGAGCCGCGCAGTTGGAGTTCGACCTCGGCACGACCAAGATCGGTGCCAAAATGGTGGAGGGCGGCGAGTACGCGATGCAGTTTGAGCGCGACGGCGAGGTGAAGACCTTCTCGGGCACGCTCAGCGACTACTACATCGCCCCCGTGGAACTGAGCAACCGCGCGTGGGCCGCCGTGATGGGCTCGAAGCCCGAGGGACAGACCAACGACGGCGACATGTACCCCGTGACGATGGTAAGCTACAACGACATCACAGGCCCTGGTGGATTTCTTGAGAAGCTGAACGAGATGGTAAAGGACCAGTTGCCCGAGGGCACGAAGTTCATGCTACCCAACCCGCTGCAGTGGCAATATGCGGCCATGGGCGGCAAGCGGTCGAAGGGCTACACCTACAGCGGCTCTAACACCATCGGCGATGTGGCGTGGTATAAGGATAATTCCGACGCTACGGTTCATCCCATCGGCCAGAAGCAGGGCAACGAGCTGGAACTTCACGACATGAGCGGCAACGTGAGGGAGATGACAAGCAGGTCCCTCGACAATGGAAAGATCATCGTGTGTGGCGGTGACTGGACAAGCGATGCGAAGTCGTGCAATGTCAAACAGAGCGTCTTCGACACCTCAGGAACGGCCTCCGAGACCATCGGCATCCGCCTTGTGCTGGCCGCTGTCCCGCAGCCCGAGGCTGTCGATCTGGGTCTGCCCAGCGGCACGAAGTGGGCGAACATGAACGTGGGTGCCGAGAAGCCCGAGGACTACGGCCTCTACTTCACGTGGGGCGAGACCGTGGGATACAGCGACACCTCCGACGGTCGCTCATTTGACTGGGCGAGCTACAAGTGGTGTAATGGGTCGCTTGACACGCAGACCAAGTATTGCACCAGTAGCAGCTACGGCACGGTGGACAACAAGACAGTGTTGGATCTTGAGGACGATGCCGCCTACGTGAACTGGGGCAGTTCTTGGCGCATGCCCACCATCACTGAGATATAGGAACTGCTCGACTACACCACCTCTGAGTGGACCACGCAGAACAGCGTGTATGGCCGCAAGTTCACGAGCAAGTCAAACGGTAATTCCGTTTTCCTGCCCGCTGCAGGCTACCGCTACGGCTCGGGCCTCTACGACCAGACCTCGTACGGCGACTACTGCCGCTACTTCGGGTTTCCCGTTCGTCCCGTGCTCCGCAATTAGTCGCATCAACATCCATCAACAACATTCACCCCGACTGAGATATGCCCCCGATGTATCACGACAGCGACTCGAGCCCCCTTCCGTGCGCCACGGCAACCGGAACTGAGGCTCTCGGCTGTCTTCCGTCATCCACGGAAGGCGGAACCGCCCCTCGGATGGGGCTAAAGTCGTCCACGGAAGGCGGAACTGACCGGCATGGGACTGGACGACTACCAATGGGGAGAAGGGACAGACGAATGAGTTAAACGATAAAGACAGCAAAAACGAAGCGAATATGAGGAACATGTCGAACCATAAAAAGGGCCGCCCTCCGCCTGCCGGCGGCTCTGCGCGGAAGCAGGAGAGCTCCTGCACGCTCAGCGGCGATGACCATTAGGCCGAGGTAATCACAATCGAAACAAGAGGGTGTGTTCAGATAAGCACATCCTCATTTTTGCTATTATATGTGGAATCCACGACTTCGGCTTTGCTGACGTTCTTCTTTCATGTCCTGAATGATATAGGAGAGTTGGCTCTCTACTAGCTCAACAATAGCGAGTTTGTTTCCATTGACAAACTCGCTATTGTCTGAGGTTAAATGCGTTCTCACTTTTGTGACGGTACGGGATTCGCGAACGTAGAATCAAGCATCTCAAAGGTACGTTGAACAGCAGGAACGTGACCATATTCATCGCGGATAACCTGCAACTTCACATTCGCTTGCTTGGCTCTTTCGTTCATCTCAAAGAATCCATAGCCGAACAGTCCCAAGAAGGAAAGTACTACTATCATAAAGGAAAAGAAGTAACAGCCAGCAATATGCTTACCACAGATATATACGCCTGTTGGTTTGCACGTCTTGACAACAGACTCAGCAGACTTTTTTAAGGAGACTATATCAGTCTGGATTGCTGCGACCGTCTGACTCTGGGACTGTACTTCTTTCTGCACATTATTCAGTTTGCCAAGATAATCACGAAACAAGTCAGTTATTAGTTTCCAGTTCTCTACGTTCTTATTGTAGACATCGGCAT
>JAFZAP010000088.1 GCA_017557185.1 Prevotella sp. | reverse complement strand
TATAGTCAAGCATCACGTTGTAGTTAGGTACACTACCCATGATGTTGACTCCAGAGTCATATTTGCCGTTATTCTTCTTCGCCATGAATACGCTTAATTCTTACAAGTTCTGTATAATCCACTTTTAAGGCTTCGGCAATCTTGCTTAACATGTCCAAAGATGGCTGGGAGGAATTGGTACACCACTTGCTAACTGTGGCGGCATTGACGCCAAGTTGCTCTGCAAGCCATTTGTTGGTGCGTTTCTTCTCAGCCAACATCACCTTAATCCGATTTAAATCTTTATTCTCTTCCATCGTATATGGGTTTTAATGGTACAAAAATACTAAAAACAATCCATATATACATCAATAATTTGTAAAATTAATAATTTATAACGTCAAAAATTGAAAATAATTCATTTTTTAAGCCTATTGTAGATTCCACATGACAATTACTTGTGGTTTTTATGGAACTATTCGCCAAGATTACTTTTGAAAATCGCACAAACACTTCTTTTGTGTGGTTTACAAAGGTTAAAAATGTTAAATCTTTCTCTTTTACGTTTCCTTCTGAATCCACGTCATCACTTTTCTACCGTTTAGATTGTAAATTATTGATATAAAGTGATTTATAAATACCTTCACTGCACTGGCCTAACCTCCATTACGATTCCTAGCAGCGTAACAAAAATAGGAAAGCAAACTTTCTCTGGTTGTACTGGCCTGACCTCCGTTTGTATATCAGATTTAGAGGCATGGTGTTTTATTAATTTTATGGGCGATTATTATTCAAATCCACTTTATTTGGCCCATCACCTGTTTCTGAATGAAATAGAAATTAAGGATTTGGTGATTCCAGGTAACGTAACGAGTATAGGAAAATATACTTTCTCTGGTTGCAGCGGCTTAACTTCCGTAGTCCTTCCTAACAGCGTCACGAGTATTGAGAATGGTGCATTTCGTGAATGTATCGGTTTGGTTTCGGTTACAATACCTAACAGTGTGACTACAATCGGCCAATATGCATTCTATGGTTGTAGTGGATTATCCTCTGTAACTATTGGTAGTGGTATAACAGAAATTGACTCGAAAGTATTCGGAACTTGTGAAGAACTATTAGATGTCTATTGCTATGCCGAGAGTGTTCCGACAACTCAAAGCAATGTTTTCGATGGCTCTTATCCAGAGTACGCTACTTTACACGTACCTGAAGTAGCATACGAGAGTTACAAGAATACTGCGCCTTGGAGTAACTTTGGAACCATTAAAGTTATTGATGGGGAGCCACCCGTTGTTGAGAAGTGTGCCACGCCCAGCATCACATATGGCAATGGCAAGGTGCGGTTTGCCTGTGAGACGGAGGGAGTGGAGTATGTGCCTACTGTGACATTCTCGCAGCAACAACCTATTAACGGCGACGAGTTAGAGCTGGGAGGAACCTTCATCGTAAGCGTGTATGCTGTGAAGGATGGCTACGACAACTCTGATACGGCTACAATGACTATCAGCATGTCGCAGATGGGCGACGTAAATGCCGATGGCGAGGTGAATGCTGCCGATATCACAGTTGTCGTGAATGCCATTCTCGGAAAGCAATAAGTTGCTCTGTCAGGCTCGCGCATTATCGCATTCTATTTATAATACACAACAACCCGGAGGGTTCCCGATGTTGGGAACCCTCTATTCGTTCATTCATTTTTACTTTGATGTTAAAACATGTTCTGGTCGAGAAAAACGTTTTATCCGACGTGTTAGAGTTGGCTCAACTCAAGTGCCATCAGATTCAACTGCTGACAGTCGGAGGCGGTAAGCGTAATGCGCTCATTCGTGTGCTCCCAGGCAGAGAGCATCAGCAGACGGCCCTGTGCACAGGCGTCGAACTGCTCACCCTTGGGTTTTGACAGAGTCGTGAAGCCGTTGCGAAGCACCACGATGGCAGGGAGGCGCAGGTCGAAAGCCTCGCGCATGACACGTTTCTCGCCAGGCGAAATAGCCGGGGAAATGAGTACCGCGCCGTTTCGGGCGGCTTCTATATAGCGGGCCACTTCGGCATCCAGTCGCTCGGCTGTCAGGCGCCGCGACACGCGTACCGACAGGCGTTGCGGAGCAGTCAGCAAAGCGCGGTTGCCAATGCCGTTGTAACGATGCGAACCCAGCTGCATATCGAAAAATGGGCGCAACAGGTCGGGGTGCTCGCGCTTCATCAGGAGGCGGCGGGGGTTGTCGTGTAGATAGTGCTTCCAGCGTTGGTATTCCTCGTTGGTACGAAGCACCATGTCGTTGTAGCCAGGCTCAAACAGCAGCCCGTGCTCGGGGTGGCTCCCCTTCATGGTTTGTCGCGACTGAGTCGCAACATAGTGTGGAGCAATCAGCCGTCGGTAGGCCCGCCCGCAACCAGTTTTGAACCCCCTGACTACCCCTCCCAGGCCGCAGCTGAGCGGCTCGCTGATGAAAAGGATGCCATGCAGGTGGTCGGGCATCATCTGAAGCGCAAAGACCTTCACTTGCGGGTGGTAGTTGGGAATATTCCACCACTCATCCCTGACTGCCGTCCCCAGTTCAGTCAACTCAACCCGAGGATCTGCGCTGCTGCCGCAGACACGACCGAATAGCGGCCGCCGCCCTTCGACAGCCATCGTCAGCATATAGATGCCACGCCTTGTGTAGTCGTGCCCCACAAGGCGCCGCTTCATCGAAGCCTTCTTATCTCCGGCAAATGCTTTCTGACTCAGGAATGTCTCTTTCTTCATCTACCTGCAAAATTACATAAAAAAAATCAAGACGCAACCATTTTTTAAAATAAAATCTATCAAAATAAGACATAGAGACTAAGAGATTGTTTACCACAGATTACGCAGATAACGCAGATTTCTAAATAACATTTTTTCCAATTAGTTCTAATTTGTTTCTAAAAAAACAGCGAAATCTGTGTAATCTGTGGTTAAATAAAGAGTTCATGAAAATAAAAGCGTTTTTATTTTGCATTTCGCTCACTTAATCGTATCTTTGCAGCATGGAAGAACTCGAACACCTTTATCAGGAATGGAGTGGGGCGGCACCCGCGAAGATGGAACGCCTGCCTGGAGCCGGCAGCAACCGCATCTACTACCGCATGACAGACAGCGAGGGGCAGAGCGTGATTGGCTGCATAGGCACCAGTCGCGACGAGAATCATGCGTTCGTCACGCTGACCCGGCACTTCACGAAGCGGCAACTGCCTGTGCCACAGATTCTGGCTGTGAGCAACGACGAACTGCGGTATCTGCAGACGGATCTCGGCACGCAGTCGTTGTATGACGTGCTGCAGAGAGGACGAGAGGCTGGCGGCCGCTACAATCAACAGGAGCGGGCTTTGCTGGTGAAGACAATCCGCGAGTTGCCGAACATTCAGATGCGTGGTGCCCGAGGACTCGACTGGAGCTGCTGCTATCCACAACCGGAGTTCGACCAGGACGGCGTGCTCTTCGACCTGAACTACTTCAAATACTGCTTCCTGAAGGCTACGGGGCTCGACTTCCACGAACTGAAACTGGAGGCGAACTTCCGCATGCTCGCCAAAGACCTGACGGCAGAGGCGTGCGATGCCTTCCTCTACAGGGACTTCCAGGCGAGGAATGTGATGATAGCGCCCGACTCGTCGGTTTCCTTTATCGATTACCAGGGTGGTCGCAAGGGCCCTTACTACTATGATCTTGCCTCGTTCCTCTGGCAGGCGTCGGCGAAGTATCCTGACAAGCTGCGCCGCGACCTCATCGCCGAATACTACGACTCGCTGAAGAACTATACCGAGGTGCCGTCGGAGCGACATTTCACAGAACGCCTGAACCTCTTCGTGCTCTTCCGCATACTGCAGGTGCTGGGGGCTTATGGGTTCAGAGGTTACTTCGAACGCAAGCGCCATTTCATCGATAGCATTCCTCCGGCTATGGACAACCTTCGCGGCTTGCTGCAGAACACTACGGCCATCGATGCCTATCCCTATCTCAAAGAGGTGCTGAAGGGGCTGTGTGAGCTGCCGCAGTTTGCACCAAGGGAGGTGAAGGTGACGAAACGTGCCGACGGCTACAAGACCGCCGAGAGTAATGTCTATACGCCGCATCCGCAGGACGGACCTGCCACCTTCTCGAAATACGACGGAACGGGCCCGTTGGTGGTTCGCGTGTTCAGCTTCTCCTATCGCAAGGGAATCCCCGAAGACGAAAGCGGGAATGGCGGCGGATACGTGTTCGATTGCAGAAGCACCCACAACCCCGGTCGCTATGAACCCTACAAGCAGCTGACAGGATTGGACGAGCCCGTGATCCGCTTCCTTGAAGACGATGGCGAGATCACGACGTTCCTGCAGAGTGTTTACCGACTGGCCGACGCCCATGTGGAACGCTATCTGCAGCGCGGCTTCACCTCGCTCATGTTCTCGTTTGGCTGCACGGGCGGCCAGCATCGCTCCGTCTATTCGGCACAGCATCTGGCAGAGCACATACACGAGAAATATGGTATTGAGGTCAGAATTTGTCATCGCGAGCAAGGGATCAACCAGCTGCTGAGATGAAGGGCCTCACCCCAGCCCTCTCCAAAGGGAGAGGGAGCCCATCAGCAAGGCACAAAACTACTTGCGGACGGGGAATGCGCTCGGCTCTGCCGCTTTCGTAATAAAATGGAGAAAGAAATCCGTAAATCGTCAATCCGTAAATCGTAAATAAAAAGGTGATATACGAATATCAGATAAGAGTTTTGCCCGAACAGGCGGCATCGGAACAGGCCATCGCCGACTACCTCAGCCAAGAGAAAGGACTCAACAGGCTGAGCATCACCCATGTGCGTGTGTTGAAACGCAGCATCGATGCCCGCCAGCGCACTATCTTCGTCAACCTCTCTGTACGGGTGTATCAGAACGAGATGCCTGAGGACGACCAGTTTGTCCACACCGACTATCCCGATGTGAGCCAGAGTCAGCAAGTCGTGGTTGTGGGAGCAGGTCCTGGCGGTTTGTTTGCAGCCTTGCGACTCATCGAACTCGGATACAGGCCCGTCGTGTTGGAACGCGGAAAGGACGTGCACGAGCGGAAGAAAGACCTCGCCTTGATCACGAAGACTCAGCAAGTGGACGGCGAGAGCAACTATTGCTTTGGCGAGGGTGGGGCAGGAGCCTATTCCGACGGAAAACTCTACACGCGCTCAAAGAAACGCGGTTCGGTAGAAAAGATCCTGAACGTGTTCTGCCAGCATGGTGCCTCACCCAGCATCCTCAGCGATGCCCACCCGCATATCGGTACCGACAAGTTGCCGAAGGTCATCGAAGCCATGCGGAATCAAATCATCAGGAGTGGCGGGGAGGTTCATTTCCAGACGAAGATGACACGCCTGCTGTTGTGCGAGAAGGCACAGGGGACGGAGGTCACAGGTGTGGAAACAGCCGATGGGCGCACTTGGCAAGGTCCCGTGATCTTGGCTACAGGACATTCAGCACGCGATGTGTATCGCTATCTGGCCGAGGCAAAGATAGAGATGGAGGCAAAGGGAATTGCCGTCGGGGTGCGCTTGGAACATCCCTCACAGCTCATCGACCAGATACAATATCATCGTCGTGAGGGACGAGGGAAATACCTCCCTGCCGCTGAATATGCCTTTGTGCAGCAGGTGGACGGGCGAGGGGTCTATTCGTTCTGCATGTGTCCGGGCGGCTTTGTGATTCCCGCAGCTACAGGACCTGAGCAAATCGTGGTGAATGGAATGAGCCCTGCCAGTCGCGGTACACAATGGTCGAACTCCGGAATGGTTGTGGAATTGCGGCCAGAGGACGTAGAGGGCGAAGGCGTGCTGAAGATGATGGAGTATCAGGAGCAGCTGGAGCGTACCACGTGGCAGCAAGGAAACAGGAAGCAGACAGCTCCTGCACAACGGATGGCCGACTTCGTGAACAACCGGTTGTCGTTCGACCTGCCGAAGAGCTCGTATGCGCCCGGCCTCATCAGCAGTCCGTTGCACTTCTGGCTGCCGCCATTCATCGGCAAGCGTCTGCAAGAGGGCTTCAAGGCTTTCGGCAAGAAGAGTCACGGATTCCTGACGAACGAGGCCGTACTTATTGCTGTTGAAACGCGTACATCAAGTCCTGTGCGTATTACACGCCTTCCCGACACGCTTCAACATATCGGCGTCAGAGGATTGTTCCCATGTGGCGAGGGTGCCGGCTATGCAGGAGGAATCGTCTCGGCAGGTGTCGATGGTGAACGCTGTGCCGAGATGTGCGCGGAGTACTTAAATGCAGCCCCCCTCTAATCCCCCCAAAAGGGTGGAAGCCACGAAGACAGCGTAGATTCCGCAGATTTTTCTGATTTCTAAGGAATTAGGGAATCAAGGAAATTAGACAAAGAGACATAGAGTCGTAGAAAGAATGATTCGAACGAAATCGGATTATGGAGGAGATGGTGTTTCTCACCATCGTCACACGTTCGATAGGGTCTGCACGACAAACGATGGAGCAGCGAGAGCAAAGCCAAGCTTGCTTGAGCTATGCCGAGTCGTGACAGAGTAAGACCGAAGGTCAAATCGTTTGT
>JAFZAP010000010.1 GCA_017557185.1 Prevotella sp. | reverse complement strand
TTGTTGGTATAGCCCTCAGGCAGCGACCACCCAAAGTAGCGGTGCTCCACCTGGAGGCAGTTGGCTCCGAGCACACCGACCAGCGTCGGCTCGGTGCAGTAGTCTAAACGGTTCTTGTAGTCCTGGGCACTGCCTAAGGCGTAGCCCTCGGTCAGCAGCACGGTGGGACGGTCCTTGCCGGCCACGGTGAGTATGCACTGCTGCTTGAACCAGCCCTTCGAGGGGTCGTTGTGGTCGATGACCTGCTTGTAGTTGAAGAAGTAGGCCGTCTTGGTAAAGAACTGCCTCGTGTTGGGGTTATACGCGTGAGTCAACGTGAAGGGCTTCACATCCATCACACCGTCGATGGCCTTCAGGGCGTTGACGATGCTCTGGTCATACTCGGTAGCAGCAGGTACTTTGGTCAAGAACTCGTTCTCAGGCAACTTCATGCCTTCGCCCACTTCTATCACGTATTCCTTTTCGGGAGTTTCAGGAGTACCCGTGCCATTGTCATCATTGTCGCTGCACGATACCATTACCATGCTCATGGCTGCTATAGCAACACAGAGCATCATCATCTTCTTTCTGATTATTCCTAACATTTGAGTATTATTTATTGATTACACTTTATTACCAGATTGCGATGCGCTTGGCAGGTTCCAGATAGAGGGTACCGCTCTTGACGTCGTACACATCGTTCTTCGACTAGCGAAGCGGCAGAGCCGAGCGCCTGACACCCTGTTTTTACTCCCAACCGTATTGTTGCCACAGGTTAAACTATCGATCATCATCCGGAGAGCCCCACTTTAATGGACCTTCAGTTTGGGAGGCCTGCAGCAGAAGGGAGGAATGCTGCAGCGCAACCACACGCATAGAGGGTTTCTTGTATCTTTTCTTTTCCATGCCTCAGAAATTATTGAATTATAATTTTTTTTCCATGATGAATATAGACACCTTTTACCGAAGGCGCGCCTGAGAGGCGGCGACCGTCGAGCGTAAACCAAGGAGACGGGGAAATCGCCACGCCCTGATTCTGGATGGCCGTTGTACCGTCGCCAAAGTCAATGATGCTTCTGGTCATGGCTCGTGTGCCCGAAGCGGTGGGCACGACAAAGTGACAGCGGAAGGCATGCAGCACGCGATACTTACTGGCGTAGCCAATCACGTCCTCAGCGCCAAGGTAGACTATCTTATCGATGTTGGAAGCATCGATAGTAAAGGGTGTTAACTGTCCCGTGAACGTAATGCCGCCAGAGGTTATAGGATCCAAAACGGTGGAAAATGTCACTCCGCTGAACGTCGGGTTCACAACATTCTCACCCGTCGCCCACTTCACGATATAGGGCTTGCCGGCTTCTATAGCGGTGAGGTTTTCGCCAAACGTGAGTTTCAGCGTATGGTTTTCCAGCGATGCACTTGTGAGTGTCTTAACCTCTGCCCCAGCAAGCGGTGTACCCGAAAAGCTGCTGATGCTAAACGGCAGGCAGAGCGTATTCCAATAGCCGTCCTTATAGAGCGTCAGGCCATTAAGGGTGATGCCGTCTGTAATGGTTTCACCCTCGTTCTTGCCGCAGATAGTCCCCTTCGGCTCACCTGTTGTGTAGTCGGTTACCGTTGCACCAAAATTATAGCAATTCTTGATATAGGCAATATTTGTACCCGATGTGCCGCTATAGCCGACGATGCCGCCTACATGGTCATCGCCCTGAATGGTGACGGTGGGGAGCACCCAGCAGTTCTCTATAGTTCCGCCGAGGTTGTAGCCCACGATACCGCCTACATAGTCTGTGTAGCTTGAACTGTTAACACTGCTCGTGATAGTGCTGTTGGCCAGCACGAGGTTCTTGACCGTACCGCCTTCCACGCAGCCGAACACACCGAGATAGTATTTATCCTCAGTGGTGATGCTGAGGTTGCTGATGGTATGTCCGCCACCGTCGAACGTGCCTTTGAAGCGTTTTTGGGTGTCCCAGTCGTTGCCGATGGGCACCCAGGTCTTGCCGCTCAGGTCGATGTCGTCAGTGAGGGTGATGACATCGCCACTGTACGTCTTCGTGCCGTTGTTCACGTTCGTGGCAATCGCCATCAGTCCGTCCGCAGTGCTTACTGTGATATTTTCAGCCCATACGCCCTGCCCCAGCAGGAGCAGGGATATGAGCGTCAGTGATAGTTTCTTGTTCTGCATCATCATTATTCCTGATCTGGATCAACCATGAAGTCGGTGGAAGCATAGAGTGTAACGGTGTCCTTGAAGATGGGCTTGATATAGGTGTTGGTGCCATAACAGTAGTCCTTTCCATCCATCTTGAACTTCACAATCAGTTCTGAAGAGCATCTGAAGTCACCCAGTTTAATCTCCGAGCCTGAGGGGTAGCTGTTTTGGAATTGCGTCTTCGATGTGACGGGTAGGCCGTCCTTGGTATAGACCATGATATTGGAGATGAACTTGTTTTTGTAGTCGTTCTTCAGCACAACTGGCGCCAACTTGTATCTGTACTGCTTCGGGCAGGTCAGGATGTCGTCCATACTACATTTCCACTCAACCCTTCCCAACGAAGCATCAGTGCTCCAGAATTTCAGAAGGTTATAGGTCGTTTCCGCGTGAACCTTCATTCTGAGCGGCTTGCTTTCGGTATCATCTTGCGTGTTAGGGATATACCATATCCATGAGCCGTTGATGATCGTCGTGGAGCGGTATGCCCTTGAGTCGCCCTCGTAGAAGCCGTATTGCTCTGACCATTTGTATTCCGGCAAGTGGTTGTATACGGCCTGCCATGCAGCGGTCGACTCGCTCGACTGGTTCTCCAAATCCACATCCTCAACCGACCATGTCTTTCTGTCGGTCCATTTCCAGTTGGCATCAATGTGTCCCTTTACTTCCCAGCCAAGCTTTTGCGTTGCTCCAGTATATTCATTATTCGCATCAAATTTATTTTCAGTTTCTTGATGTACTCCTCCACTCACGCCGAGTGCAAGTCCGAACGAATACTCCTCAACGTGGTCGACTTTCTTGATGACGGTTTGTGGTCTCGGGAATCCGGCAGAGGGGAACGAGACGCCTGTGGCTACCTCTTCGTTGTCGCTGTTAATCAACGTGCTGGACACATAGAATTTGGTAGGGAATCCGCCGCACCAGCGCAGGTATACCCAGAAAAAGCTTGTCCCGAAAGCATCCTTGCCTTTATAGACACTGCCATTGTTGACGCTGGCCGACATATTGACAAAATAGTAGTCGCCGGCACCCTGCTCGCCTTCATAGACGTGGACGGGGTATATGTCATAGCCAACAGCCATCGGGCAGTTCGCCTGGAATCGGTAATCTCTGAAATATGTCTCATTGATAGGTACAGATATCGACTTCCACAGATGCCTCATGCTTGCCATCTTCTTGATGTCCGCCGCTTCGGCGTCCTTTGTGTCGGCACGGGTTATGGCACGGGCCTCGGCTGTTTCTTCAGTCCAGGCCTCTTCTTGTTTATTCAGTTCTTCAATGAACAGTGAGATGTGATCGTACATGTCGCCGTGCTTGTCAGCACTCTGCCCAGCGTATGGCGTATTCTTCGGATTGGGTTCCCAGGGACCCGCCTCCTCGTCACTGGTATTGAGGGTCACCGTGGTACCGCATTTTTCTGAATCGCCGGTAGGAGCGTTTACGATATAGGCTGAAAAATTAGTGAAGTCTACGGCAAAGAGCAGTGCCCCCTCAATGTCCTCTGGTTTAATAAAATCCGTCGTCTCTTCAAGGTATAGCGCTTCCAGATCTTCCTCAGTTGGGTAGGCAATGGCGATGGTGCCACCGTTGATGGCAATATCCACAATGTCTTCTTCCTCCATGTCGTGGATGCTGTTGAGCACCACGAGCGAGGTTTCGCTGTTGGGTTCGTCTACAGGAAACTCAATGTATTCCAAGAAAGCTTTGCGGAGCTCCGGGTCGACGGTAGGCGACACGTAGGCTTCCCACGAATACTTAATGTCATAGCTGTCGTCAGCCAGGTTCACATCGTTAGGGTCCACAACCATGTTACTACCGTTGTCGGTAACGGGGTTGTCGTTTTCAACGCACGAGGTCAGCGTCATTCCCATTGTGCCGCAGAATGTCAGGATGGCGGCAAGCATCCAAAGTTTCGAAATCTTTTTCATATTACACACATTAAACATGTTAAAGTCGTAATCGCGGGGACGCTATCCCCGCGACCACAACAAATTCTATATTAATAGTTGAAGATCAACTCGTTGAGTTGCACGGCAGTGGAGTTGAAGTTTTTGCTGATCTCCAGACGGAAGTACTGCATGTCCTGCGGCTGCTGCTTGTTGAACTTGAACACGCTAGACTTCTGTATGCTTTCACCGGGAATCCATGCATCATCGCCGTCACGCTCGAAGTCGAGGTCGGAGAGCACCGTCCACTCGTCGCTGGCATTCTTCTTGCCATACATCTTCCAAGCCTTGGGCGTGCGGTCCCAGAATTGACCGGAATCCGTGCCAGAGAGGAAGTAATAGGAGATGGGCGAGATGGGACGGCTGGCCTTGAACTCAACGAACCACTTGCCGTCCACGCGCTCGTTAGTGAACCACCTGGTGAAGTGGTTGTCGTCAAGCAGGTTCTGGGCTCTGGAGTCCGACGGCTCACCGCCTGAGCTCTTTTCACAAGTGAAGGTGACGGGCTCTTCCTCAAACGCCTTCATCTCAGCTATATACAAACCGTCAGTTTTCTTAGAAAAGAAACGGTCCAAAAAATTAGATTGATCCATGATCGAATAGACGCGCC
>JAFZAP010000087.1 GCA_017557185.1 Prevotella sp. | reverse complement strand
CATCTTCTTCAAAAGTCTTCGTACTAACGGACTTTTCATTAAGTGATTGATAATAAACAGTTAATAAACAATAAATATTTTCCAATTATTTGGAAAGCAACATAGAAGAATAATTAGAATCGCTCGGCTCTGCCGCTTTCAGAGCGAAGCGGGGAAAGAATTTTTCCCACAAATATTTGTTTTTGCCTGCGGCGCCACATGTAGGGGCAGACCCCTGTGTCTGCCCGAACAACGGACACGAAATGGGCACAAATGGCGGGCAGACCCCCGTGTCTGCCCCTACGAGAGGACTGGTCATTTCAAACTCCACTCCCCTTCGTGCTCCCTCTCCCTTTGGAGAGGGCTGGGGTGAGGCTCTCCGCACGCGGAATCGCCCTCCATCATCAAATTACTTTCGTAAATCTGAGAAATCTGTGCAATCTGCGGTGAAAACTTTTGAACTGCGACAAGTCGCAATTAAACTTTTGAACCGCGCGTAGCGCATTGAACTGCCCGAAGGGCATTTAGTGTCCCTTCTCCGTCTCCTCGCGCAAATGGCGGAAGAAGCGGTCGACGAAATCAATCTTCTCGCGGTTCGGCACCATGATCAGCGAGGCACCGTTGCTGAACTGCATCGTGGTGGGCTTCTCCGGGTCGAAGGTGGGCCAGTAGGGCAGCCCTTTGCCATTGGGGTTGCCGTTCTTGGCGAAGTTCACCCAGTATTGCTGCATGATCTCGGCGACGGCAGCCTCAGCCGGATACTTGTCGGGCTGACCGAGGAACGTATAGTTCAGATAGAGCACATCATCGGCATGCGACACGCCGCGACGCTTCTTGTCGCCGACGAGGCTCACCGTAGAGGGCTGGGCGAGGAAGGCAGCGTAGGCAGGGCTCTTGCCGGTCTTGGCCTGCAGGCTCACCCATGCAAACGACGGCCATGCGAAGGCGACATCGCGGAACATATCGCCATTGCTGAAGTAGGCCTCCTCCTCGTTGGTGGCAGGATAGAGCGTCAGCGCTTCGTCGGCCATCGAGCCGAAGGTTTGGCGCGCCGCCTGCTGGAATGCTTCGGGCGGCATAGGACCTGTGAACATCGCACCCTCGTCGGAGTTCGTCATCACAATCGCCGGCACGTCGTTGTAGTCGCCGCGCTCGTAGTTGCGGTAGAGGTCGTCGGTAATCACATAGCCGTCCACACACGGCCAGAAGCCAGCGAAGCCCACGTCGTCGCCAGCGAGGGCGAGGGCATCCATCTTCCGCATCTGCTTGATCGACTTCTTGCCGAGATGCTTCTGGAAGGCCACACCCTGTTGCTCAGCACCGTGCTGCGAGGCGTTCACGACTACCGTGCGCCCGCCGTCCTGCCAGGGAGCGAAGGAGCCTCCGCTCTGGCTGATCACCCGGTGGAACAGCCCTTTCGCAAGAGGCGAGCCGCAGAGGATGCTGCAGCTGATGGCGCCTGCCGACTCACCGAAGATGGTGACGCAGTTCGGGTCGCCGCCGAAGTTGGAGATGTTGCGCTGCACCCACTGCAGGGCGTAGATCTGGTCGAGCAGACCGTAGTTACCGGTATGTCCGCCCTTCGACTCCTTGGCGAGGTCGGGATGAGCGAGGAAGCCCAGCGCGCCAGTACGGTATTCGATGCTCACCACCACCACGCCGCGCCTGGCAAGACTCGTCCACAGGTCGCCGCCGTAGTGTTCCGTCTGGAAGCCTCCGCCGTGAATCCACACCATCACCGGCAGGCGGTCGCCGACCGACTTGGCAGGAGTGGCGATAGCGAGATAGAGGATGTCCTCACTCATCTCCGGTCGCGGTGTGGGGCGGCGCCAGGGCTGAGGCGGCCACGGAGCGAACTTGTCGCATTTCAGGGTGCCCGTCCAGGCCTTTGCCGGCTGCGGCTCCTTCCAGCGCAGCTCGCCTACGGGCGGTGCGGCATAGGGAATCGCCTTATAAACGGCCAGATCGGTACCGTCGGGCACGCCTTCCACGTCGCCCGTCTCCACATGTGTACGCATCAGCGGCTGACCCTGCATCGTCATTGCGGGTACAAACCATCCTATTACGAATAGGCATAATAATAGTTTCGTTCTCATAAAAATAGCGTGTTTTGGTTAATGATGCTGCAAATATAGGCATTTTTTCTGCAAATACCAAATAGATTGGAATGAAATGTTTTGAAAAAAAACGATGGTATTAGAGAAAGAGCTATGCTCCCTTACTTGCAGAGCTATGCTCCGTAGCTTGAAAAATGTGTTTTTGTTGCTTACAGAGCTATGCTCCGTGTGATAAGGAGGCATGCTCCGTGTTCGATAGAGCACGCCACTAGATACGGCAAGACTCATGCAAAAATCATCAAAAAACGCCAAAAACACACGAAAAACGCACCAAAATCATCAGAAACCGACTAAAAATCAACAAAAATCGGCAAAAAATCTCCCAAACAGCCAGCAATCATCAAAACCCCTTTATCGATAAAAATGCTGTTCCCTTATCGGGGAAAACTGTCAACCTAAATCAGGAAAAGACAAAAGACATAGTCATTAACGGTCATTAGTCATTAGTCATTAAGGATTTTGAAAGTGCGTTTTCAGGCCACAATATTAAATAATATATTATATAATTTATATAATATATTATTTAATATTGTGAGGATTTTTGGGGGTTTAATTTTTGCTTAATGACTAATGACTAATGACTTAATGACTGCAGCACGAAATTTTTTTTGAAAAAAGTTTGAGAAAAGGGCCGCGAAGTAGCAACTTTTTTTGTATCTTTGCATTGCAAATAAGTTGTATTTGCAACTGAAAACCTCTTGTGACATCAAAACGATATACGGATATGCGACGACTATCTTTCCTTTGTGTGTTTCTGACAGTGATGAGTGTGGGCGCGCTGGCGCAGGCGTGACCCGAGGCAAGACCGGAGGCGCGGCCAGGTGTGCGCTGGTGGTGGCTGGGCTCGGCTGTCGACGAGGAGAACCTGCGGTGGAGCCTGCAGGAGTACAGCCGTGCGGGCATCGGCGCTGTGGAGATCACGCCCATCTACGGCGTGCAGGGCAACGACCAGAACAACATCCCGTTCCTCTCCGACCGCTATATGGAGATGCTGCGGTTCGTGCAGGCCGAGGGTGCTGCCGACAGCATCGAGGTGGATATGGCCACAGGCACGGGCTGGCCGTTCGGCGGACCGTGGGTGCCGCTGGAGGAGAGCGCCTGCAAGGCGGTGTTCGTGGTGAAGCCGTATGCGGGCGGCAGCATCGACACGCTCGACTTGCTGCCCTCGGAAAGAGACCGCCGGAACTGCGTGCTGCAGAAGGTGATGACCTATCCCGAGCAGAAGCAGGTGGTGGCGCTGTGGCTGAAACGGGGCATCATGCACGTGAAGCGGGCTGCGCCGGGCGGCGAGGGATATGTTGTCGACCACTTCGACCGGCAGGCGGTGGGCAACTACCTGCGACACATCAGCGATGCCTTCGACAGAACCGGTACCCCCTACCCTCACACGTTCTTCAACGACAGCTACGAGGTGGCGGAAGGCGACTGGACGCCCAGTCTGCTGGAGGAGTTCTACAAGCGGCGCGGCTACAGGCTGGAGGATCACTTCCTGGAATTCCTCTCCGCATCAAAACTCTCCTCTCTCCCCTCCCTCGTCGCCGACTACCGCGAGACGCTGGCGGAGCTGCTGCTCGAGAACTTCACCGAGCAATGGACGGCTTGGGCACATGCCCACGGAGCTATCACGCGCAACCAGGCACACGGCTCACCTGCCAACCTCATCGACTGCTACGCGGCTGTCGATATTCCCGAGATTGAGGGCTTCGGGCTGTCGGACTTCGGCATCAAGGGACTGCGCCAAGACCCAGGGATGACCCGGAAGAACGACTCCGACCTGTCGATGTTGAAATATGCTCCGTCGGCAGCCCACGTAGCTGGGAAGCCGCTGACGTCGAGCGAGACGTTCACGTGGCTCACCGAGCACTTCCGCACGTCGCTCTCGCAGATGAAACCCGACCTCGACCTGATGTTCTGTGCTGGCGTGAACCGCATGTTCTTTCACGGCACGTGCTATTCGCCGAAGGACGACCCGTGGCCCGGCTGGAAGTTCTACGCGTCGGTCGACATGAGCCCCACGAACAGCATCTGGCGCGACGCTCCGTTCCTGATGAAGTATATCGAGCGCTGCCAGAGCTTCCTGCAGTGGGGACAGCCCGACAACGACTTCCTCGTCTTCCTGCCCGTGCGCGACATGTGGCTGAAGAACCCTGAACGACGGTTCATGCAGTTCAGCATTCACAACATGGGGAAGATTGCGCCGGAGTTCATAGAGAGCGTGCTGCGCATCGACCGTCTGGGCTACGACTGCGACTACATCAGCGAACAGCTGCTGAGCAAGACCACCCGCGAGGGCGACAGACTCGTGACGGAGGCGGGCACTCGCTACAAGGCATTGATCATCCCTACGGGGACCACCATCACGCCGGAACTGGAACAGATGCTGAAACGACTCGCCCCGCTGGTGATCTATGGGGAGGATGCTGCCGAGATGGCACGCGCCACAAAGGCGGAGGCGATGAAGACACAGCTCGGGCTGCACATGATTCGTCGCAGCAACGAGGGCGGTCACCACTATTTCATCGCAAACCTCTCGCCCGACGATGTCGATGCATCGGTGCCGCTGGCCGTCGACTTCAACGGCGCCACGTGGTACGACCCGATGACGGGCGACATCACGCCTGCCGACATCGCCGGAAACACCGTTCGGATAAGCCTAAGGTCGGGAGAGTCGCGGATACTAAAGACCAGCCTCACCCCTAACCCGAGCCTCACCCCTAACCCCTCTCCAAAGGGCGAGGGGAACCATAAAGGCGAGGGGAACCATAAAGGCGAGGGGAGAAAGAGACTCTCCCCCAACCCCTCCCAAGTATCTGCTCCCTCCCTAATAGGGAGGGCGGGGGGAGAGTCTGGATGTGTCTCCCTCTTATTGGGCAGCGAGTCCTTCCGCCTCGACTCCCTTCAGACGTGGGAATCGCTCTCCGACTCTGCGGCCGTATTCATGGGTACGGGTGTCTACACGATGACTGTGCGCCTCTCGCGGAAGCAGGCGCGCCAGCATTGGAAGATCGACCTCGGCGACGTGCGCGAGTCGGCACGGGTGTATATCAACGGGCAGTTCATCGGCTGCGCTTGGGCGGTGCCGTTCGTCCTCGACTGTCGCAACACGCTGCGCAAGGGGAAGAACGAGGTGCGCATCGAGGTCACCAACCTGCCTGCCAACCGCATCGCCGACCTCGACCGAAAGGGCTACAAGTGGCGGAAGTTCAACGAGATCAATGTCGTCGACCTGAACTATCGGCCAACGACCTACGACCACTGGGCACCAGTAGCCAGCGGACTGAACTCAGGGGTGAAACTAATCCCCGCCGCGCACGCGCGATGTGAAAAGTGAACAATGAAAAGTGTGGAAGACATACGAAACAGACGGACAGAAGTTTTAACCGCAGATTTCATAGATTCTAAGGAATAAAGGAACGAAGGAAATAGGACAGAGAGACAAAGAGAGATTTCAGAATGATACAGGTTTTTTAAGAAACAAATTAGAACAATTAGATTTAGAGCCCCTTGATAAGGGGCGGCTATAATGCAGGGATTCTTTTATCGGAAAGAAATTAGTTACTATGTTTGCAGACGCCAACAGTTGAATTTGGCTATTCGAACACCGCTCTCGGGGGCTTCGAGCCCCCTGCCGCGAGGCAGCCCCTCGGTGTTTTTCATAGTTTTCTGAGCAAAAAGTTGGTACGTTAATAATTGGATTGTATTTTTGTAACTGCCAAGTAAACAATATACATTCACAATTAAAACCGTACCAAAATGCAAAGGAACAAAATTTCTTTCAAAGGACAAAAGATTTTCATAGGAATTGATGTCCATGCAAAGAATTGGGAGGTGGCAATAGCCCCCGAAGTAGGAATTGTAAAGAGGCTTTCTCAGAAGTCTTCTGCAAAAGAGCTCTTTGACTTTTTGAAGAAGAACTACCCGGATGGTGAGTACTGGGCCGTCTATGAGTCTGGCTTCAGTGGATACTCCACTTATTATGCGCTGAAGGAAGTCGGTATTGACTGTATGGTGATTCATGCAGCTGATGTTCCGACGACTCAGTATGAAGAGGTGATGAAGACAGACAGGGTGGATGCCGTAAAACTAGCGAGGTCTCTGAAGGCAGGTCTGCTCAAGGGCAACTATGTCCCAGAGAAGCAGTACATTGACGATCGCTCTGTTGTCCGCATACGCAAGACGATACAGAAGCAGCTCGGCGGATACAAGTCGAGAGTCAAGCACCTGTTGCACTGTCATGGAGTAGAATTCCCTGAGCGATTCTCCCAAAAGCAGACACACTGGTCAAGGGCCTTTATCACATGGTTGATGAAAGACGTGCGGCTGATGTCTGACACACGTGCTTCTCTCGACCTGCTCATCAGACAGGTGGAAGTCCTCAGAGGCACGCTGCTGGAGGCCACGCGTGAACTGCGCAAGATGAGCCAGACAGAAAGATACAAGCACAGGCATGACCTGCTAAGGACAATCCCGGGAATCGGCATTATAGTTACGATGTGCATCCTAACTGAGGTCTGTGACATAAAACGTTTCCACAACGAGAACGAGTTTGCCGCCTATCTCGGCCTGGTCCCTACAAGCCACAGCAGTGGTGAGAAGACCGTGCATGGCGAGAAAACCTTCAGGGGGAACAAGCAGCTTGGACCCATGATTATCGAGGCGGCATGGATTACCATCGGCAAGGATGCGGGACTTGGAGCGCAATATTTTCAGTACAAACAGAGGATGGAACCACAGGAGGCGATAGTGAGGATAGCACGTAAGCTTTCGAACATCATCTTCTCCGTCCTGAAGAACGAAAAGGAATATGTACCATACCATACGCGGTAATGACATACGGATTATCAGACAACTTCAAAAGACGACTCCTGCATTATTCTGAGGTACCGCTATAGTCGGTGTCCCCTTAAATTAGATTGTTGCGTCTTACTATATATTCTGAAGAAGTAAATTGATGGGCGGATACGTCCGTGTCATCTCATAGAAGTTTGTCTGGTAGGTCTGTTGTCGGTAGTCATTCTGTACCCAGCGTGAGACGTTGGGCTGACAGCCACATCTTCTTCAAAAGTCTTCGTACTAACGGACTTTT
>JAFZAP010000086.1 GCA_017557185.1 Prevotella sp. | reverse complement strand
TTCAATGTGGTCGAGCATACAGTGGTTCTGCGAGTAACGCATATCCCATAATTCAGGAGTGGTGGTGCAGCCGTTCTCTACGAAGTAGCCATAACTGGGATAGTCTGTCTGACAGGCCATTTTCCACACAATGTCGTTGTGTCCGTAGTGGGCCAGCATCATCAATACTGGCTTCAAACCACACTCACCTGTCTTTACCTTGTAGCCATCGCTGATGACCTTCTCAGCCAGACGATCAGCCACACGTTGCACCTCTTTCTCCTCCGTCAGTCCATAGTAGAGCGGCATGGCCAGCTCGGCCTGATTACCGTGAGCATAGATGGCTGTGGTGTCTTTATAGTAACGGCTGTTGAAGGCCGAGCGTGTCTTTACGGCCTGCTGTTCAAAGGCCTGTGCATCAGCGTTATGTCTGGTCTCGCGGGCCATCTCTGCCATTACCTTCAAAAGATAATAGTAGGTACACGTGATGGTGAACTCCGGCGCCGTATTGTGTTGCAGGCCGCTCGATTCCTGTCCCCAGTCGCTGAGACGGCTGTATGATGCCCCTGGCATCAGGCCGTCGCGAGTCAATGAAGTGTAATAGTCGACAAGCAACTTCATTTGAGGATAATAATGCTCCAAGAGCGAGTGGTCGCCATAGGTCTTCCACGTGCGGTAAGGCACAAGGATGGCTGCACCACCCCAGTTGGGGTCATCATCCCAGTCAGTAAAGAAGTGTGGTACGGTGGAAGGGACTTTGCCTCGTTTCGCTCCGCCATAATAGGTCTGTGCATCGAAGCAGTCGCGCACAATCTTATAACATAGTCTACGGAAGTCGAAGTTCTGGGCGATGGAGTTGTACATCTGGTTGGGCACGTCGAGCCACCCCATCTTCTCACGCTGAGGGCAGTCAGTAAATACATGGAACAGCTGACTCTCAATCGAGTTACGACAGATGCGGTGTATCTTGTTGATGAGCGGGTTGCTGGTTTCGAACTGTCCCGTTGCCCAGCACGATACCCTCATGCGATGGGCCTTGAACTGCTCAGGACTTGGCTTTTCCGTGAGTCCACTCACCTGTAGGTAACGGAATCCGTGGTACATCAACTCTGGCGACCAAGTCTCTGTGCCGTTGTGTCCAAAGGTATAGGTATCATAGACCACGATGGGGCCGCAATAACAATCCTGGGCGTTCACCGTGCCGTCGGCATTCAGCTGCTCACTGGTCTGCAGGCGGATGGTCTGACCCTTACGGCCTTTTAATGTGAACTCAAATACACCAGCGAAGTTCTGGCCGAAGTCCACCACACAGTCACCGTTAGGCAATGCCGTCACACGCTGTGCCTCCCAACTCTCCACCACCTGTATGGGCTCATGCTCTTGTGGACGCAGCTGACCGATAGGGTGCTGATGCTGGGAATCAGCAAGGAATTCTTCGATAGGCAAGTTCGTGGTAGGCGTAATAATCTTGGCAGGATGCCAGTCGCCAGCCTTCGGCTCTCGTCTCGCATCGTAGTCCTCGCCGCCCCAATAGTTGCTCACAAGTGTTGGCGATGGAGCCGTGAGCCACGAGGCATCAGTGACGATGGTGTCAGTCGTTCCATCCTGATATGCTATCAGCAGCTGGCAGGCGAAGGCCGATGTTCCGTTGTTTTTGATTTCAGGTTTTGTGTATCTTCCTGGTGCAGGAGTAACATGGAACAGCCCTCCACCAACCTTTGTCTGAAGTCGGTTTTTACCCCGTTGCAGCAATGGTGTCACGTCGTAAGTGCAATAGAGCACCGTCTGGTCCCACTGACTTTCGCCTGGTTCCAGCCGATTTCCCGTGACAGCCTTCCCGTTCATCTTAATAATCATCACACCCAGTGCCGAAGCCTGTAACGTGGCCTTCTGCACCTGTTTTGCCACACGAAACTCATGAGCAAAATAGGGCACAGCTTCTGTCACGTCACTGGCAATCCATTGGGCATTTTCTAGAGCCTGTGCTGCCATTTTACATGCAGCCATCAAGAACATTGCGATTATTACAGTCTTTGTTTTCATTGAATGAGAATACACGTCCATGGTTCAAGTGTCATTTTAAGATGAAGTTCTCCTGAGTCATTGGCGCTAACATATTCTTTCTTTGTTTGCCATGCCTGCTCGCGCAGCCAAATTGTCTGCTGTCGTGTGGGAGAGTGAGGGGCGCCTATGGCTTGCCATTCATTGTAGGCGTTGCCGTGCTGATAGTCAAGCGTCTCAATGGTAAATTGAGTGCCTGGCTGAAGTCCCGTGAGCGTACAGTCGATAGTCTTCGCAGTAGCCTGCATGAAGGTTTTGGCATCGGCTGAAGAAGGGACTTTCTGTTCAAACTCCTGCGGGTAGTTGAAGGCCAGTGCTGTTATTCTTCCGCTGTCGGAATGACGACTTACAAAGAGTGAAGCCCCATCCTGGCCATTCCCGATATGGGGGGAATAGTAGATTCGCTGGTCGCCCAATTGGTGGAGCATGCGATAGGCATGGAACGATGGCTTGACGATGCCTTGGAAGTTAATCATGCCAAATCCACCATGAAAAATGCTCTCGCCCCCTCCTTTTTCCTCGAAAATGTCTGTAAATGTCCAGTACATGACGCTGTTGACCATACCAATATTGTCGAGATTACCTTTCATGATATAGGCGGCTGGCGGCAGTAGGTCGTGCATGCGGTCGCGACTGCTGGGGCTAGTGCTCCATTCGGTAATATGAATCTCTGCTTGCGGATATTTACTCTTTGCCAGGCATTGCTGCAGGTAAGTCAAGTCGTCATGTAGTGAATGGACATAGCGTACGGCATCCTTGCCTTTTCCGCTAATAGGGTCGAGCGCATAATCGGTGGGATAGGCGTGGCAAGAGATGAAATCGACAGGCAACTCGTTTGCAGCACAAAACTCCAGGAATTCTGTCATCCAAACGGCCTTCCATTGCTGGTGATTGATATGCTCTTGGTCGTAGAACACCGACTTCGAGTTGTCGAGTATCTCCCCATCGTGTCGGTGGTCGGCGATGAAGTTGCTAGTGGCTGGGCCGCCTACGCGCAACTGCGAGTCGACAGCCTTGATGGCTTCGGCAGAGGCTTTGTAGAGTTGGAAATAATCGCTGCGGGTGCCTTCGAAGAATCCTGCCTTTGGTGTCATGTTCAGGTTGGGCTCGTTCCATACCTCAAAATACCATTGGCGCACCTCGTCAAGCCCATAACGCTCAACAACATGGCGGGTAAAAGCCTCTACCAATCCCTTCCACTTCGGAAGCCGCTCAGGGTCGTAGGTGATTCGATTCTGATACCACATCTGCACCTTGCCATCATCAGCAGCGATGCCCTTGGGAAAGAACGACAGTTCGACGAAAGGCCTTACACCTATGTCAAGCATACGGTCATAGACCTCGTCCAGGTACTGCCAGCTATAGACAGGATTACCCTTTTTGTCTTCGAAATAAACAAACATGTCGTCGTCGAACATGCCGTGCATGCGTAAGTATTGAAAGCCACACTGTTCCTTGACCAAACGCAGTTGCTCCACCCATGAGGTACGCAAGCCTTCGTTGGCGCGTCCAGCGCAGGTGCCTACACTCCAGTGGTGTTTGAACGGCTCTCCACTGCGGTTCACATCGATTGTCTGAGCTGCGACCTGAAGAGTCAAAACGGTCAGCGCTATTGTCAAGATATTTTTCTTCATCATCGTTTCATTATGTGTGATAGATTCTTGTTGATGGATGATTTTCACCCCGTTACTAAATGGATTAGCGAGTGCGGTTGTACTTCAATAATGCCTCGAGGTAGTAGTAGTCGGCATAGACAATGCTGGCATCAATCTCGGAGTTGGCGGGATGGTGGCCAGTACTGTGCATGAGGAACGAAACGTTCTTATCGCGGCTCTGGTAGCGGTCGGTGCTCAGGTCGCGCAGCATCTGGATGGCTGCTTCGCGGTAGCGGTCACCATCTTTCACATATTGGCACAACTCTAGCAGGGCGCTGGCTACAACACAAGCCGCTGAGGCATCCTTTTCACGCTGGCCGACGGGTGCATCCATGTCCCAGATGGGTATCCAGTCATCGGAAGTCATTCCCGACGTACCGTCGCCTACTCGTTGCCTTTCCTTTAGTCGCTTCAAGTAGATGTCTGTCACTTTTTGTGCATGGTCGAGGAAGCGCTGGTCGTGGGTGTAGCGATAAACCATGGTGTAGCCATAAATGGCCCACGATTGGCCGCGACTCCACATCGACCAGTCGGCACGGCCCTGATGGGTGACGCCTTTGATGAAACGGCCTGTCAGCGTGTCATAAACAGCCACATGGTAGCAACTGCCATCTTTACGGAAGTGGTTCTTCATGGTCGTTTCAGCGTGTTTTACAGCAATATCCTTCAATCGCTTTGAGCCTCCGTTTTCCGCTGCCCAGAACAACAATTCCAGGTTCATCATATTGTCCATGATGGTATTGTGTCCACCGTAGTCTTTTACGTGGCGTGGCCAGGAGAGTATGGTGCCCGCCTTTTCATTAAACAGTGTAGCCAACGAGTCGGCAGCCTGCAAGGCGAGTTGCTTGTAGCGGACGTTCTTTGTCACCTCATACCCCTTCAGGAACGAGTTGATGGTGATGAAGCCGAGATCGTGGTCGAAAACGGGACTGTTGATGATGGGCACAATGGCCTCTGTGTAGCCCGTTGCAGCCTTGTTGACAGCCTCGCTCGTGTTGTAGTCGTAAGCCATCCACAGAATGCCCGGCCAAAATCCCGAACACCACTCCTCAGGCTTCGCCTTACGGCAGTTCCATGTCTGTTCTCCTGTAAGGATATTCCTCGGCATCATCGTGAAGTCGTAGGGGCGCAAAGCTTCCAATGCCCTGTCCACTTGACTGCTGCAATAAGACAGCTGCTGGTTGACATTAAACAGCTCCATCTCTTTCGTGAAGACTACGCCGCTAACATGATTTCCCACAAACATCGGCACGTAGTCGGCTGTGGCATACCATCGGGGCTTGCCAGGCATGTCGTCGTATATGGACCGACCGTTGATTTTCAGCCCCTCAAAGGTGACGTTGCACACCATGTGGTCTTTGTCATAACCGTTGATAATTGACAAGTTAGGCTCCATTCCCGAGCGTTGCCCGCCATAATACCTGATATTCCTAAACGTCACGTCCTCAACGCACTTACCTGGTGCCGTACAGTATTTCTGGTTGTAGCCCACCTTCACCTGCGCTATACAGCCGTCTTCTATCTGCTCGATACGTATGTTGTCGAATAGCACGTCACGGACAAAGTTCCCGTCGCCACAATTGATGGCGAGACAGCCCTGATAATCCACTTGAGGCTCCGCTTGTCCCAGGATGTCAATATTTTCATAAACCAAGTGCTCGATGGTGTCGCCCACCTCGGGATTTCCGTGAAGACCGATAAAGATGGGGTGTGCCACGTCGGCCCACAGTGTGGAGTTCCTCATGTGGATGTTTCGGGCATTGCCACTGAAGCCCTTGCGGGTTGCGTAGGCTGTGGTGCAGTCATCTGAATTGCGACAGAACACGCGGTCGTAGAGAACGTTGGAAGAGGCAAACACATTCAGACCATCGCCCCAGCTAGGATGCGAGATACTCCTCACATCGTGCAGCGTCACGCCATCCGAACCGCCTGTTGGGCAGGTGTTCACAATCATACCATCTATCAGCACATTCTTCGAGCGATAGACATGAGCCCCTTCATAGCCACGTGAAGGACGAGCCACACCACGCCCTAAGATACTTACGTTCTCGGCATCATTGATGGCAAAGGTGCCAGTAAAGTAAGCTCCACCAGCGAGATAAACCGTTGTATTCGATGGCACGTTGATAGTATCCCGCTGATTGTAGAATCCAGGAGCGTAGTACTTGAACTCGCGTCCTTGTGCCTTCGCCTCGCGTTCCGCTTCCTCTTTGCTCACGGGCGGTTTGGAGGTAAACACTAGCAGATTGTTAGTGATGTCGTCGTCCAGTTCCACACTCACATTCTCAGGCTGGAATAGCAGAAACTGCACGGTGGAGTCGTTCTGCACGTTGGCAATCGTGCCTCGATAGTCAGGACGAATCCGTGCCGTCTTGAATTTCTTGTTTTTGCTGACCACTCGCACATACACGTCGCCAGTGAAGTCGAAGAAGCAGTATGAAATCTCGCTAATGGCGTGTTTCCTATTACCGACCGAGGCATTGACTTTGGCCATATACGTGTCAATCTTTACCCACTCTTTACCGCGAGGACAGATATACACGTCGTAGTCGTGCTTTAATGGTGCACCCTGGGGGGCTGGATAGGTAAACACTTGATGCAGCTTCTGCCCTTCTTCCACACCTGGTGCACGCAGTTCTCCATTGGCGTTGTGGGCCTTCACCTTCTTGCGCAAGTCGAGCACTTTCTTCGTATAGGGCATCTTCTGATGTTTCACCTTCGTGTAGTGCTCGTAGGGCTTGACGTAGGCTTCTGCCCAGAGGTTACCTCTGCCCATTTCGCCCGGCTCTGTCCAGTCGTTGTATAGTCCTGTGCGATCCGTCCACGTCTCAAAGGGCACGTCGTAACCAAGATTGTATTTGGCAGTATATTCAAGTCCCTTCATCAGGCGGTTGTCAAGTGCCCCATAGAGGTCGTCTCCCTGCATCCATGCCATTTCGCAGGTCTCAGCCAAGGCTTCCAAGCCCAGTTGGGCATGGTTCTGGTCGCGTCCTGTCTCCTGACATTGCCCCATCTCTCTGATGTAATTTGGTAATGCACCATTGTCGTTGGCATGCAGATAATAGTCGATGGCGGCCTTATACATTGCCGTGTCGCCGATTGCGAGTGCGCAAGCCATGCGAAAGCGATTCACGATGGCACCCCAATTGCCGTTGGCATACGGGCTGTCTGCCTCGAACTTGTTCATGGTCGGTACCATTGCCCGTCGAAGCATCGCCTCCCAAGCCGGTGTCTTATGCATCTTCTCCATCATCATAGCTCTGCACAGCCAGTATCCTTGAATCAAGCATAGTGGCGCATCGTGTCCGTCCAGACGCTGCAACGTTTCGGCATAGGCATTGATTATCTTGCAGGCCTCGTCGTGTCTTCCTTCTCTGGCGAAATCCCAAGCCGCCTTCATATCGCGCTCGCTGCCACCTTTGCTGCCTCGAAACTCACCGTCGCGTGCCACAACTTCATAAGGGCCTGCCATCTTATACTCTGTCTGAGCCAACGCGCATATGCTCGGCATTAGGAAAAAAGCGGCTGTTAGTAGAATATGTTTCTTCATATAGATTGTTTTTTATTGGCCGGGACGCACCCGAGCCTGTCCTCATCGGTTGATATATTTACGGCCACCCGCGATATATAATCCTATAAGAGCAGCTTCCTTGTTGGGGAATTGTCTCCCGTCAATCGAATAGATGGCATCGGCTTTGGGCGCCGTGTATCCATGAAGGGCCCCGACACCATTGGAGATGCCATCGGGTGGGCAGACAATCTGAAAGGCATTGGCCGGATTACCTTCCAGCAATTTGATGTCATC
>JAFZAP010000085.1 GCA_017557185.1 Prevotella sp. | reverse complement strand
GGCATTCTCACTGGCTCTGCCTGGCGCGATTACAAGAAAGGTGTTCGCGAGATTTGCGGAGTGAAGCTGCCCGACGGCATGCGTGAGAACGAGCGGTTCCCCGAACCCATCATCACTCCCACCACGAAGGCCGACGAGGGACACGACCTGAACATCTCCCGCGAGGAGATCATCGCCCAGGGCATCGTCTCGGCTGAGGACTACGCTGTGATGGAAGACTACACGCGCCGTCTCTTTGCTCGCGGTCAGGAGATTGCCGCCAAGCAGGGACTCATCCTCGTCGACACGAAGTATGAGTTTGGCAAGCGCGACGGAAGAGTGTATCTCATCGACGAAATCCACACACCCGACTCCAGCCGCTACTTCTATGCCAACGGCTATGAGGAGAAGTTCCTCAAGGGCGAACCCCAGCGGCAACTCTCGAAGGAGTTTGTGCGCCAGTGGCTCATCGAACACAACTTCATGAACGAGCCCGGACAGCAGATGCCCGAGATTACCGACGAATATGCCGAGAGCGTCAGCGACCGCTACATTGAGCTCTACGAGCACATCACAGGCGAGCGTTTCGACCGTGCTGAGACAACAGCCGACATTGCCAAGCGCATCGAGCAAAACGTCAGCAGCTGGCTTGCAAATCGCTAATCGAAAATCCGCTAATCGAAAATCCGCTAATCGTAAATCGTAAATCAAAAGATCCCGATGCCCTACGAGCAAGAAGCTATCAAGCCCTACACCCAACAAGGCGACAAGGCGTCGCAGGTGGAACAGATGTTCGACAACATCGCTCCTGCCTACGACAAGCTGAATCATCGTCTCTCGTGGAACATCGACCGAGGGTGGCGGCGCAAGGCCATCAAGGCTCTTGAGCCCTATCAGCCGCAGACGATGCTCGACATCGCAACGGGAACGGGCGACTTCGCCATCCTTGCCGCACAGATGCTGAAGCCACAGACGCTCGTGGGAGCCGATATCTCGGAGGGAATGATGGCGGTGGGGCGACAGAAAGTAAAGCAGCTCGGACTCTCTGACATCATCAAGTTCCAGAAAGAAGACTGCCTCGCACTCTCCTACCCCGACGATACATTCGATGCTGTCACAGCCGCCTTCGGCATTCGCAACTTCCAGAACCTCGACCAAGGACTGAGCGAGATGTGTCGCGTGCTGAAGAAGGGGGGACACCTTAGCATCGCTGAGCTCACCACTCCCGTATCGTTTCCCATGAAGCAGCTCTTCAGCCTGTATAGCCACACGGTGTTGCCCATCTATGGTCGGCTGATCTCTCACGACAGAAGTGCATATAGCTACCTCACCGCAACCATTGAGGCATTCCCGCAGGGCGAGGAGATGATGAACATCCTCAAGCGTGCCGGCTTTGCACAGACCTCATTCCGACGACTCACCTTCGGCATTTGCACCCTCTATTTCGCCACCAAGTAATCCCCGTTCAGTATGTTGCGATACCTTCGCAACCCAAATAAAAAGAAATATGGACACCTACGGACTCATCGGCTACCCGCTCGGCCACTCGTTCTCCATCAGCTACTTCAACGAGAAGTTCCAGAATGAGAACATCGACGCTCGCTATGTCAATTTCGAGATTCCCAACATCGAAGACTTGCGAGAGATTCTCGACTCGAACCCCGACCTGAAAGGATTGAACGTCACAATCCCCTACAAGCAGAAGGTCATCCCTTACCTCGACGAGGTGAGCCCTGAGGCACGTGCTATCGGAGCTGTCAACGTGATACAGATCACACGCAAGGGAAAGAACGTCTGGCTAAAGGGCTTCAACAGCGACGTCATCGGTTTCACACAGAGCATTGAGCCTCTGCTCGAGAAATGCCACAAGAAAGCGCTTATCCTCGGTACAGGCGGTGCTTCGAAGGCTATCGACTACGGGCTCCGCTCGCTCGGACTCGAAACAGTCTTCGTGAGCCGCTATCAGCGACCGGGTACGGTGCAGTACGAAAACCTTACGGCCGACGACATTCATGAGTATAACGTTATTGTCAACTGCACGCCGCTCGGCATGTATCCCAAGGTTGACACCTGCCCAGACCTGCCTTATGAGGCAATGAATCGCAACACACTCCTCTACGACCTCATCTATAATCCCGACGAGACGCTGTTCATGAAGCGAGGACTACAACGTGGAGCCACCGTGAAGAACGGCCTTGAAATGCTTCTCCTACAGGCGTTCGCCTCATGGGAATTCTGGCACTCGTAAATAAGGGAAACACTCTCGTTCCGTTTATTGCGATTATCGCAACCCAAAATAAAGAAACAATATGCCCAATACAAACCCGCAATTGCAATCACCCAAACAAAGGCCGACCGTGTCGGGACTCCTCATTGGTGTAATCATAGCAGCCTTTTTGCTATGGTTGCTTCCCATCTTCCTGGGTAACCACACCCACGTGAAGCCGAATCCTGAAGCCATCTTCCGCGTATTCATCATCGTCAGCGGAACCATCGTGGGCTTGGGCTTACTCGCCGACCTCTTCTTAAACCCCAACGACAGTAAGATTATCAATCAGAAGCGATCGGGACTCTCGCAAATCGCTTCGAAATATAATGAGCAGATACGGTCACTCGAATCTCGATACACCAGTGAGAAGAAAGCGTTGCTTGCCGCTCATACTCCGACTAAATCGCTTCGACGCAACTATTCTTCGCAATACGAAAGCATTCGCGCTCAGTACATGAAGGAGCGGGAGGACTTCATCGCCTTCTGGCAAAACGAAAACAAGCGGTACACGCTCTTCGGGAAAATCTGGGGATGGATTCTTGTCCTCATCATGTGTGGAGCCATCTTCAGCTGTTCTTATTCGCTCGATGTGGCTGTTGACAATTGTCCTGACACCGAGCAGGCAGGTCCCACCTACTGGAATGCCGACAACATTCCACTTCCCCACCTCACCGACGGCTCGCTATACGTGTCGAACCCCGACAGCGTGCTTTCAGCGAGTACCGTCAACCGCATCAATGAAACCATGCTCAAACTCGACAACGAACTAGGCATTGAGACCTCCGTCATCGTTGTCAACCACATCGAGAACGACGACCCGTTCCGTTTTGCACAAGATGTGGGCAACCGCTTTGGCGTAGGTCGCAACGACCGTGGACTTGTCATCGTCGTCGGCTATCAGGATCACTCCATCAATATGTCGCCGGGACGAAGCCTTGAGGCCGACCTGACCGATGCTGAGTGCTACCGACTGCAACAGCAATACGTCGTGCCGGGCATGAAGGCAGAGCAGCCCGATAGTGCTATGTTGTATTTGGCCGAGGGTCTCTACGCTCTGATGAAAGGTAAGCCGCTGCCCGACATGAACATCGAGCGCCCCGTACGCGATGAGTCGATGGCGTTGGGCCTATACTTCTGGTTCCTCCTAGGCTTCCTCATCCTCACCATGTTCCTCGAGCGGAAATTCGAATGGCTGGCTATCTACGGTGCTACCGCCCTGCTTGCCAACCCCTTCATCGAGATTCCCACCTATGTCAACACAGGCGGAGGTAACTCACATGGTGGTTTCGGGGGTAGCTCTCGTGGCGGCTTCGGAGGTGGTTTCGGAGGCGGAGGAGGCTTTGGAGGAGGCTATGGCGGCGGCAGCTTCGGCGGTGGCGGTGCCACTTCGCGCTGGTAAAGAAACATAGAAATAACAAAATATCAATACATCTTTAAAATTTATACCAATATGAAAAAAAGTGCTATTATTGCAATTATCGCAGCAATCGTCATCATCGGCGCTTGGGCTGCTAGTGCCTACAATTCAATGGTCGACGTTCAGGAAAAAGCTACTACTGAACTTGCCAACGTGCAGTCGGCTTATCAGCGTCGTGCAGACCTCATCCCCAACCTCGTGGAAACCGTGAAGGGATATGCCAAGCATGAGCAGGAAACACTTGAGAACGTCATCAATGCCCGTTCGAAAGCCACTCAGATTACTCTCGATGCAGAGTCTCTCACACCCGAGAAGATGAAGGAGTTCCAGGAAGCACAGGGCGAACTCGGCAGCGCTCTCGGCAAGCTCATCGCTATTCAGGAGAACTATCCTGACCTGAAGGCCAACGAGAACTTCCAGCAACTGCAGGTGCAGCTCGAAGGAACAGAGAATCGCATCAACGAGGCACGCAACAAGTTCAACACCGCCGTGCAGAACTACAACCTCGTTATTCGCTCGTTCCCGAAGAACATCCTTGCCGGTTTCTTCAACTTCGACAAGATGGCTAAGTTCGAAGCCGATGCTGCTGCCCAGAAGGCACCCGAGGTAAAGTTCTAAGTTCCGTATGTTGCGATACCATCGCAACAAACCAAACACCAAAAATGACCAACAACCGCTACATGCAACGTGGTGTCTCTGCTGCAAAGGAGGACGTCCACGCTGCTATTAAGAACATTGACAAAGGTCTCTATCCACAGGCCTTCTGTAAAATCATTCCCGACATCCTGGGCGGCGACCCCGACTATTGCAACATCATGCATGCCGACGGAGCCGGCACGAAGTCGAGCCTTGCCTACATGTACTGGCGCGAAACGGGCGATCTCTCCGTGTGGAAGGGCATTGCACAAGATGCTATCGTCATGAACACCGACGACCTGCTCTGCGTGGGAGCGACCGATAACATCCTTGTGTCCTCTACCATCGGACGTAACAAGATGCTCGTCCCGGGCGAAGTGATCTCGGCCATCATCAACGGCACCGACGAACTCTTGCAAGAACTGCGCAACATGGGAATCGGCATCTGGCCTACCGGTGGCGAGACAGCCGATGTGGGTGACCTCGTGCGTACCATCATTGTCGACTCAACAGTTACATGCCGCATGCGCCATTCCGACGTCATCGACAATGCTAATATCAGACCGGGTGATGTCATCGTGGGCCTCTCCTCAACGGGACAGGCAACCTACGAGCATCGCTACAACGGCGGAATGGGCTCTAACGGTCTTACCTCCGCCCGACACGATGTGTTCGCTAAGTATCTGGCCGAGCGCTATCCTGAAAGCTTCGACCACGCCGTGCCTAACGACCTCGTGTATAGCGGCAAGTACAAGCTTACCGATTCGGTCGCCGACTCCCCACTCGATGCCGGCCAACTGGTACTCTCCCCCACTCGCACCTATGCCCCCGTCATCAAGCGCGTCCTCGATGAGTTGCGGCCTGAGATACACGGAATGGTGCATTGCACGGGTGGTGCTCAGACGAAGGTGCTTCACTTTGTCGGCGAGAACTGCCGCGTGGTGAAAGACAACATGTTCCCCGTGCCGCCGCTGTTCCGAGCCATTCACGAGTGTTCGGGCACCGACTGGCGGGAAATGTACCAAGTGTTCAACATGGGTCACCGCATGGAGATTTATGTTCACCCGGAAGTAGCCGACCAGGTCATCGCCATTGCCCGCTCATTCAACATCGATGCTCAGGTGGTGGGGCACATCGAGGAAGGTCCCCGTTCGCTCACCATCCGCTCTGAATTCGGTGAATTCAACTATTAACACATCAACATTTTATTGGATATGAAAAAGAAGTCCCTCATTATCTTAGGAGTGTTGGCCGCATTCTTCCTTGTGGCCAATCTCATCATGCTTTATGAGCACATTCAAGCCGGCGAGAGATACAGCGGTAGTTTCTGGGGTGCTATAGGCATGGTGTTCACGTTGGTTATCGTCTACCTTGCTTACAAACAGCAGAGTGGAAAAGAATAAGTAAACTGATATGATTGAAGACAACCGCATACTACAGAAGCTCGACGGCTTGGAAGCACGTTTCGAAGAGGTCTCTACACTCATCACCGACCCCGACGTCATCAGCGACCAACAGCGTTTCGTAAAGCTGACAAAGGAATACAAGGACCTCTCCGACATCATGGATGTGCGCAAGCGCTACATCGCATGTCTGAACTCCATCAGCGAAGCCAAAGACATTCTCGCCAACGAGACTGATCCTGAGATGAAGGAGATGGCGCGCGAAGAACTGGCCGCCAACGAGGAACTCCAGCCGAAGCTCGAAGAGGAAATCAAGATTGCACTCATACCGAAGGACCCCGAAGACGCGAAGAACGTGCAGATGGAGATCCGTGCAGGTACCGGAGGCGACGAGGCATGCCTCTTTGCCGGCGACCTGTTCAAGATGTACAAGAGCTTCTGCGATTCGAAAGGCTGGCAGCTCAGCGTCACCAGCGTCAGCGAGGGTGCCGTTGGCGGATACAAGGAGATCGACTTCGCCGTCAGCGGAGCCGATGTCTACGGCACGTTGAAGTATGAAAGCGGCGTGCATCGCGTACAGCGTGTGCCCGTCACCGAGACGCAGGGCCGTATGCACACGAGTGCCGCCACCGTTGCTGTTCTGCCTGAAGCCGACAAGTTCGAGGTTCACATCAACGAAGGCGAAATCAAATGGGACACCTTCCGCTCATCGGGTGCAGGCGGTCAGAACGTGAACAAGGTGGAATCGGGTGTTCGTCTGCGCTACATGTGGAAGAATCCCAATACAGGTGAAACTGAGGAAATCCTCATCGAGTGCACGGAAACGCGCGACCAGCCGAAGAACAAGGAGCGCGCCCTGTCGCGACTCTACACCTTTATTTATGATAAGGAGCACCAGAAGTATGTCGACGACATCGCTTCTCGCCGCAAGAGCCTCGTCTCTACTGGCGACCGCTCGGCCAAGATACGCACCTACAACTTCCCGCAGGGACGTGTCACCGACCATCGCATCGGCTTCACCACCCACGACCTGCAAGGCTTCCTCGGCGGCGACATACAGCCGATGATCGACGCCCTCACCGTTGCCGAGAATGCCGAGCGCATGAAAGAATCAGAACTTTAGTTCCGTCTGTTGCGACATCATCGCAACAAACCATCAATCACCAATACCGAGAAGAAGTCATGACCAGAGAACAACTCATCCAGCAAATCTTTGCAAAGAAATCGTTCCTTTGCGTAGGTCTCGATACCGATGCCAAGAAGATTCCTGCCCATCTGCTCGATCTTCACGATCCTATTGTTGAGTTCAACAAAGCCATCATCGACGCTACAGCTCCCTATTGCGTAGCCTTCAAGCCCAATCTGGCCTTCTATGAGGCACACGGCATTCACGGCATGATCGCCTTCAAGAAGACCGTTGAATACATCCGCGAGCAGCATCCCCACCATTTCATCATTGCCGATGCCAAACGTGGAGATATCGGTAATACTTCAAAGATGTACGCGCGTACCTTCTTTGAAGAATATGACGTCGATGCTCTCACCATAGCACCCTACATGGGCGAGGACTCGGTGACGCCTTTCCTCGAGTACGAGGGTAAGTGGGTTGTCATGCTTGCACTCACGAGCAACAAGGGAAGCCTCGACTTCCAGCTCATGAAGGATGAAAACGGCGAACGGCTCTTCGAGAAAGTGATGCGCAAAGGCCAGGAATGGGGCACGCCGCAGAACATGATGTTCGTCGTAGGAGCCACACGTGGCGAGATGTTCAAGGATGTACGTCGTGTCGCCCCGCGCCATTTCCTGCTTGTTCCGGGTGTCGGCGCCCAGGGTGGAAGCCTCGAAGAGGTGTGCCGCTACGGTTTGACGCAAGATTGCGGTCTGCTCGTCAACTCTTCGCGAGGCATCATCTACGCCTCCGATGACGACCATTTTGCCGAGATAGCGGGCAACAAGGCGCGCGAGATCCAGCAACAGATGGCCGCCGAACTCGCCAAACTCTAAAACAACTGAACAACATCAATAGTGTGCAACGGTTCTTCTGTTGCACACTTTATTCATAAATACACCCATCAGTTCATCTTTTTACTTTCGCAAGTTGTGTCCCGCTAAAGACATAACTTTATGACTCTATTCATCAAAAGCTATGAGTTGATGCATTCAGAGCTATGAGTTGATGTATTCAGAGCTATGACCTGATTCATCTGGAGATGTGCTTTCATGAAGTAATATATGATATTTTACTGAGCAATATATAATATATTACTGACCAATATATGATATATTACCTTGCAATATATGATATATTACCTTGCAATATATGATATATTACTTTATCAGAGCATTGCTCTCGTTGAATAAGAGCATTGAGTTAGAGAGATAAAAGCATTGTTCTCGAAGGATAAAAGTATTGCTCTCGGAGGATAAAAGCATTGAGAAGGGGAGGCAGGAAGTGTGAGAACGCGGCGATAGAGAGGGCTGAAGGGCAAAAAGGAGGGCAGATATTTGGTTATTCGCACAATTTGCCGTAACTTTGCACACAATGAACGACTTCAAAGTAATCAACGACCCGGTATTCGGGTTCATACGTATTCCTCGTGGCTTGCTGCTCGACATCGTTAAGCACCGCCTGTTCCAGCGTCTTTCGCGCATCAAGCAACTCGGTATGGCTTCGGTGGTTTACCCTGGGGCACAGCACACCCGGTTCCAGCATTCGCTGGGTGCTTTTCATCTGATGAGCGAGGCTATCCTCTCACTTCAGCAGAAGGGGATTTTCATCTTCGAGAGTGAGAGAGAGGCGCTGAAGGCTGCCATTCTCCTTCACGACGTGGGTCATGGACCCTTCTCGCACGTTCTGGAACACACGCTCATCCACGACATCTCGCATGAAGATATTTCATTGCTGATGATGGAGCAAATCAACCGCGAGATGAACGGCGCCCTTACCCTCGCCATCAAGATCTTCAAGGACGACTACCCGAAGCGTTTTCTCCATCAGCTCATATCCAGTCAGCTCGATATGGACCGTCTCGACTATCTGCGCCGCGACTCATTCTTTGCGGGTGTAACCGAGGGAAACATCGGCTCCGCACGCATCATCAAGATGCTGAACGTCGTCGACGACCGGCTCGTTGTCGAGCAGAAGGGTATCTACTCCATCGAAAACTACCTCACCTCGCGCCGCCTGATGTATTGGCAGGTGTATCTGCATAAGACAACCGTTGCCTACGAGAAGACACTCGTCAATCTCCTTCGCCGCGCCAAGCATCTTGCTCAGCAAGGGGAGGAGGTGTTTGCAACACCCGCCCTGCGCTACTTCCTTTATAACGACGTTGATGCAAAGACTTTCGAGGAAGATCCGCAGGCTCTCGCCAACTACGAACTACTCGACGACAACGATATCTGGGCAAGCGTGAAGGCGTGGATGAGCCACTCCGACCGCGTGCTTTCCATTCTCGCACACGACCTGGCCGAGCGCAAGATCTTCCGTGTGGAAGTCAGCGAGAATCCTTTCGACCAGGACCGAGTTCGTAGCTTGCAACAGCAACTGGCTGATGTATACGAAGTGTCGTTCGACGATGCTGCCTTCCTCATCAGCATGAACACCATCGAGAAGGATATGTATGACCCGTCCGACGACCAGATCGACATCTTATTCAAGTCGAATGAGTCGCCTACCGACGTAGGGAAAGTGGTCATAAAAGACATCTCTGAGGCTTCAGAACTATTCAATATTTCCTTACTTTCCAAAAAAATCCGTAAATATTACCTCTGCTATCAGCGTATTTGAAGAAAAATTTGTACCTTTGCAAAGTTTTAATAAGGTTTATATGGAGTTTACCGCACAACAGATAGCACAGATGATTGGCGGACGCGTTGAAGGCAATCCCGAGGCCACCGTCAATTCATTTGCAAAAATCGAGGAAGGAAGGCAGGGAGCCATCTCTTTCTTGTCTAATACCAAGTACACCCATTACATCTACGAAACGAAGTCTTCGGTAGTCCTCATCGACGAAAGTCTGAAGCTCGAACACGAAGTGCCGGCAACGCTCATCCGCGTGAAGAACGCTTATGAGGCTGTGGCACGACTTTTGCAGGCCTACGATTCGATGAAGCCCAAGAAGAAGGGTATCGACCCGCTGGCATTCATCGCACCGACGGCAACTGTTGGCGACGACTGTTATGTGGGAGCCTTCGCCTATATCGGCGAGGGTGCGAAAGTGGGTAAAGGGTGTCAGATTTATCCTCATGCTGTCGTTGGCGATAACGTCACAGTCGGCGATGACTGCATCCTCTATCCCAATGCAGTTGTCTATCACGATTGCCGACTCGGCTCGCGCGTCACACTCCATGCAGGAAGCGTCATCGGTGCCGACGGCTTCGGCTTCGCCCCCACCCCACAGGGCTACGACAAAATTCCGCAGATAGGCATCGTCACCATCGAGGACGACGTAGAGATTGGTGCTAACACGTGTGTCGACCGCTCAACGATGGGCAGCACCTATATCCGCAAGGGCGTGAAGTTGGACAATCTGGTTCAAGTCGCCCATAACACCGATATCGGACAGAACACCGTGATGTCGGCACAAGTGGGCATTGCAGGTTCAACGAAGGTTGGCGAATGGTGCATGTTTGGCGGCCAGGTGGGCATTGCCGGACACATCACTATCGGCGACCACGTCAATCTGGGAGCACAGTCGGGCGTGCCCGGCAGCATCGAATCAAATCAGACGCTCATCGGCACTCCTCCTATGAACACTCGTGGCTATTTCAAGTCACAAGCCATTTTCCAACGCCTGCCCGAGCTCTACAAGCAGATTCAGCAACTGCAGAAGGAACTCGACGAGCTTAAAAGCAAAGAATAATCAAATCAGTAAATCGCAAATCATACAATATGGAATCAACGAAGCAAAAGACCCTGAAAAGCAGTTTCTCGCTGTCTGGCAAGGGATTGCACACAGGTCTCAACCTCACCGTAACCTTCAACCCCGCACCTGAGAACACAGGCTATCGCATTCAGCGCATCGACCTTGAAGGGCAACCGATCATCGAAGCTGTTGCAGAGAAGGTCGTCGACACCCAACGTGGAACGGTTCTCGCACAAGGCGACGTGCGTGTTTCGACCATCGAACATGGAATGGCGGCTCTCTATGCACTCGGCATCGACAACTGCCTCATACAGGTCGACGGCCCCGAATTCCCCATCCTCGACGGATCGGCTATCATGTATGTGGAGAAGATTCAGGAAGTCGGCATCGAAGAACAGGCTGCCACGAAGGACTGGTATATCATCCGCAAGAAGATTGAAATCAAGGACGAAGAATCGGGCTCATGCATTACCATCCTGCCCGACGACCAGTTCTCGATTACCGCTATGTGTTCGTTCCAGTCGAAGTTCATCAACAGCCAGTTTGCGACTCTCGACAAGGTTGAAGACTTCATCACGGAGGTTGCCCCAGCCCGTACCTTTGTCTTCGTTCGCGATATCATGCCCCTCCTCGACGCCAACCTCATCAAGGGCGGCGACTTGGAGAACGCTATCGTCATCTACGAGCGTCAGGTCACACAGCAGCAGCTCGACAACCTTGCCGACCTACTGAAGGTGCCCCATATGGATGCCACCAAGATCGGCTACATTCAGCCAAAGCCGCTGCAGTGGGAGAACGAATGCACGCGTCACAAGCTGCTCGATATCATCGGTGATATGGCCCTCATCGGACGCCCCATCAAGGGACGCATCGTTGCCACACGCCCTGGCCACACCATCAACAACAAGTTCGCACGCCTGATGCGCAAGGAAATCAAGAAACATGAGGAGCAGGCACCTATCTATGATCCCAACGAAACACCGGTGATGGACAACATCCGCATCCGCCAACTGCTGCCCCACCGCTATCCCATGCAATTCATCGACAAGGTCATCGCAATGGGTCCTTCGAGCATTGTCGGTGTGAAGAACATCACAGCCAACGAACCATTCTTCGTCGGACACTTCCCCGAGGAACCTGTCATGCCGGGCGTGCTTCAGATTGAGGCAATGGCACAGTGTGGAGGACTGCTGGTGCTGAGTCAGGTCGATGAACCTGAGCGCTGGTCAACCTACTTCATGCGCATCGACGAAGTGAAGTTCCGTCAGAAAGTCATTCCTGGCGATACGCTTCTCTTCCGCGTTGAGCTCCTGCATCCCGTACGTCACGGAGTGAGCACGATGAAGGGCTACGCCTTTGTCGGTGACCATGTAGTCTCTGAAGCGCAATTCACCGCGCAGAT
>JAFZAP010000084.1 GCA_017557185.1 Prevotella sp. | reverse complement strand
TAAATCTTTTAGATTTTGTGCAAATATCCCCTTTTTTTTTGGATTTATTATTAAATTTGTCTAAATTTGCACCCGTAACTAACCCCAATTAACCTTGAAACGTTTCATCCTCTCATCGCTACTTATTGTACTTCTGGCAGCTTGTCAGGAGCCGTCGGAAGAACCTGTCGTTGACAGCACGCCGAGTGTGCTGGTCGCGACCGAACTCTCGAACCAACGTGTCATGTCGATCGAACAGGACGCGCACGGATATATATGGATTGCCACCTATCGCGGCTTGAACCGTTTGGATGGCAATCAGGTGCACCAATACTACTGCAATGACCAACCCGACGGCCTGCCCGACGATCAGGTACGCAACCTGCATTGCGACGTTGAAGGCCGCCTCTGGGTGGTGACCAAGAACGGTGTGGCCATCTACAACGAGATGGATGCATTCACCCATGTGACTATTCCCGACCGCACGCTTCTTCCGCAGAGCATCGCCGAAAACAGTCGCGGCGAGATCTTCCTGCTCATGACGGGCCAGGTGTTGCGCTACGATCCAGCGGACAATGCGTTTGAGCCTCTTTTGTCGAATATCCCCTTCTCGAACTATTCCGACAACCAGATGTTCTTCGACTCGGAGGACAACCTTTGGGTGGTCACCCAGCAGGGAGCCTACTGCTACAGTACGGTGACCGGCCGACGTGTGCTGACAATCGACAATTTGGAGCATCCTATCGACAAGGCAATCATTGTCGAATCGAACCTTTGGCTTGCCTTGCGCGATGAGGGCTTTAAAATATATAATATAGGAGAAAGACGTTGGGAAGAACCCGACCCCATCGTGACTCGTGACGACCGGTTGAGGCAGGCCGATGTGCTGTCGCTTTATTATATCCCGCAGGCCAATGTCCTGCTGATTGGCACCTCGATGGGCATGTTTGATTTTCGTATGAAAAAACATGAACTGTTGCATCAGTCCGATTTGGGTTTCCCCTTTGAAACACCTCGCTTCAACGTCGATCATTTCATGTTCGACCGATTCAAGAACCTCTGGTATTGCAGCAGCACAAAGGGCTATGATGTGCATAGCAATTACGAGCGCTCGTTCAATGCCGACAACTACCTGCGTGCATTGTTCAATGATGTGCCGGTGGCATCGGTTGTCGTGGAGGGCGAACAGCGCCTTTGGATAGCCGCACAACGCACGGGCCTATGGTCATACGACCTCAAGACACATCAGATACGCCAATATGCATCCCAACAATTGTCTCAACTGTTCGATGACGTGTCGGAAATCTATTATTGCTGTTTCGACAGCAGGGGTTATCTGTGGTTGTGCTGTCTGCCCGGGACGGTGTTCTGCTTCCGACCTGAGGGCGATGATTTGAAGTTGGTGGACAAGTATGCCATTGAGATGCCTATTGTGCTTGCCGAAACCGCCGACCATACCATCTGTGTGGGAACCTACAGCAACAGTTATTTCACCAAACGTGCCGAAGACAATCACTTTGAGGAGCATTACATCTTGTCGAACAGCTTTTCGTATATGGCCAATTTGTTGCAGTTGAAAGACGGACGCTTGGCAGCACTGGTCAAAGGTCAGGCGTTGCGCATGTTCTCGCCCGGACGAACGGAACTTGATCCGCCGCTTATTGCCGATACGGTTGTTGCACGATGCCTCGAGCGCAGCGTCTTCCTGCCCAGTGCCTTGCGTCAGGATAGCGAGGGCAACCTCTGGATAGGCACGGTGAGCAATGGCTTGATGCGCTATGAACTTGGTAGTGGCAACCTCGAATCGATACCAGGAGCACCCTGTCAGGACATTGCCAGCATCGAGGAAGACCAGCATGGCAACCTGTGGGTGAGCACGCTGCATGGCCTGGGATGCCTCGACACCAAGACACGCAAGTTCTCGAATTATTACAAGAGCGATGGATTGAATGGCAACGAGTTCTATGACCGCTGTTCTTGCAAGCTGCCCGATGGTCGTCTGGTCTTCGGAGGGGAACATGGCCTTACCATCTTCAACCCCGAACGCATCGGCAGCAAGAGCGAGGCGCAAGTCCATTTCGAGGACCTGCGCGTCAATAACAGGTTGGTACGACCATCGGCTGATGGACCTATCAAGCAGAATCTCTGTATGTCGGATATCGTGCGTCTCAAGTATAACCAGAACAATTTCAGTATCTCGTATTCAGCCCTCGATTTCGGCGATGGCCTGCATTTCAGTTATCAATATAAACTTGAAGGATACAACGACCAGTGGATTGATGCCTTGCAGACGAACGAGGCATACTTCTCGAACATTCCTGCCGGCAAATATGTTTTCAGTGTGCGTGTGTTGAGCAGTGGCCAGCAGAACGTCCTTTCCGAACGCTCGAAAACCATCATCATCTCACCCGCCACGTGGCTTACTTGGTGGGCAAAGTTGTCGTATGTATTGGTTGCCTCTATACTGATCTGGTATCTGTTTGCCTCGTATCAGCGCTATCGCATGGAGCGATGGAACCGACTTCAGACCAAGCGTGACCATGAGCGCGAGAAGCGCATCAATGCCATGAACATGAGCTTCTTTGCCAACGTGTCGCACGAGTTCCGAACGCCGCTCACCCTCATTCTGGCACCCATACGCCAACTTGTAGCCGACAAGAGCCAGTCGGCCGAGACACACGACATGCTGCTCATCATGCAGCGCAGCGTGGAACGCATGTTGCGACTGGTGAACCAGATGATGGACTTCCACAAACTCGAAGACGATGCCTTGCAGCTCGAAGTGCAGCATCTCGACATCGTGCAAGTCATCCGTAATGTGCTCGACACCTTCACGCTGCAGGCACGTGAGAAGAAGATCACACTGAAGGCCCTTGGCCTGGAGGAGCCCTTTACGCAATGGGTTGATGTCGACAAAGTCGAGAAGATTATCTACAACCTTGTAGGAAATGCGCTCAAATATACCCAGACGGGCGGACATGTCACACTCGACTTCGATGTCATCTCGCGCAACGAGGCCATCAAGCAGAATCCCAAGGCCGAAGAGCTGAAAGCCGACCGACTGGTGAAGATAAGTGTCATGGATGATGGTCCCGGCATCCCCGAGAAAGAACTTGACAAGCTCTTCGAGCGCTATTTCCAACTTTCACACCAGCATTCGGGTACATTCAATTGGGGTACCGGCATCGGACTCTATCATTGTCGTCGCCTTGTGCAGCTGCACAAGGGAATGATTACAGCCTCCAATCGAACAGGCGAGGTTACGGGTTCCATCTTCACGGTGCTCCTGCCTGTCGATGACGAATGCTACGCCGATGTGAAGCACATCGACCAGCCTCAGTCGCAGAACGAACTCTATCCCCTTGCCACAGCTCCCGACGAACTGCAGGCCGAAGTCATTGCCGATCAGGAGGCTTCCGACGACGATGAGCGTCCCTCGATCCTTGTGGTCGATGACGATGTCGAGATTGCCCAGTACCTCAAGACCTTGCTCGGTCAGAGCTACCATGTACGTGTACGCTACGATGTCGATCATGCCCTCGAAGCCATTGCCAAGCAAGAGCCCGATATGATACTCAGTGATGTGATGATGCCTGGCAAGGATGGCTATGAGCTGTGCCGTGAGGTCAAGAACAGCATGCAGCTTTGCCATATCCCCGTGGTGCTCGTCACTGCAAAGACCACCACTAGCGACCAGATCGAGGGCCTCGACTGCGGTGCCGATGGCTATGTCAGCAAACCTTTCGACCCAACCTATCTGCTCACGCTCATCTCCAACATCTTCAAGAACCGCGAGAAGGTGCGCCAACTGCTTACGGCCAACACACAGACATCGAACCTTGCCGATAACGTCCTCTCGCCGCAAGACAAGGCCTTCATGGACGAATTATACGCCATTATGGAGAAGGAGCTTTCGAACACCGACCTTGACATCAATCGTATTACCGAGATCATGCACGTCTCGCGCTCGAAGTTCTACTACAAGGTGAAAGGACTCACTGGCGAAAAGCCGGGCAACTTCTTCCGCGTCTTCAAACTCAATCGTGCCGCCGAGCTCCTTCGCGAAGGCAATAACAACATTTCTGAAATTGCCGTCATCACGGGCTTCAGCTCCTTGTCTTATTTCTCCTCAAGCTTTAAGAAGCAGTTCGGCGTGACTCCCACTGAATATGCGGGTTAAACGGTTATCTGCAATTCCGAGTTTATTATTACGACATAGGGCACTCTGCAAAAAAGCAGAATGCCCTATTCTTATTAGATGGACTGATGTTAGGTTTGCTTCGAGTAGGGGATGCTGAGCAGGAAGGTGACGTGGCAACCGAGGAGGGGACGGTCGGCGAGTTCGAGCATCCCACCCTGTTGGATCATCATACGGCGACTGAGCGAAAGGCCGATGCCACTGCCACTTCGCTTGGTGGTGAAGAAGGGCACGAAGAGCGACTTACGGTTTTCAGCAGGGATAGGAGTGCCGTCATTTCCAAAATAGAGGCTGAGCAATCGGGTTCGGTCGTGCGATAATCCTTCAGCATCTTCAAGTGTGGCTTCGATGACAATCTTTTGTGCATTGGCTTCCAAGGCGTTCTTTGTCAGGTTCATCAATACCTGTCGAAGCATCCCTGCATCGGCCCAGACCTGCATCCTGGAGGGTACATTCATTTCCCAAGTCACTTGAGGATAGGTGTGCCTGATCTCGTCGAGCATGGCATTCAGATCAACTTGTCCCAGCACGGGCTGCTCCAGTTCGGACATCTTGCGGTAGTTGGAGACAAATTCGCTCAGGTGGCGTGATGTGTCGTAGATGGCCTTGATGCCGTCCTCCATGTCCGATCCATTTATGTCGGGATGTTTCAATAGCGATTGGCTGATGCTGGTGATGGGTGCTGTGGCATTCATGATCTCGTGTGTCAGGACGCGCGTCAGTTGTTCCCACGATTCCACCTCGTTTTGATTGACCTGCTGACGTATGGTGTTTCCCAGTTCGTTGAGCGTCTCCTGCATGGCACGTTCGCCACTGGGCAGTCCCTTGGTGGGCAGACGGAACGAGAAGTCGCGGTTCCTGATGGCTTCGCTTATCAACCATGCCCTTTGTCGCAACACGCGCTGATGGCGCAGCCACAGCAGAACAACCGAAGCTACGACGATGAGGGCTATGATCAGAAGAAGGAGCATAGGCTATTATCTGGGGAAAAGGATCTCTAGATCCTCTAGAATATCTAGAAAAACTAGAAAATCTAGAATATCTGGAAAAAAGCCGCCCTTACACGTCCAGCTTTTTCATCTTGTTGTAAAGGGTTTGGCGGGTGATGCCGAGTTGTTCGGCAGCGAGTTTCACATTGCCGTGGCAGCGGTCGATGGCACGCTGGATATGTTCGGCTTCCACCTCGTCGAGGGTGGCCAGGTCGTTTTGGGCATCGAGCACGTCCTTGAGTTTGCGCACCAGCTCGTCGTTGTCCCACGGCTTGGTGATGAAGTCGGAAGCCCCGCTCTTCAATCCTCGCACGGCCAGGTTGACATCGGCGTAGGCTGTGATGAGCACGATGGGCAGTTCGGGATGATGCTTGCGGATGGCTCGTAGCCAGAACAGACCGTCCTGCCCACTGTTCACTCCGAGCGAGAAGTTCATGTCGAGCAACACCAGGCTGACCTCTTCCTGGCTGAGCTTTTTCAGTACACTATCGGGTGAAGTCATAGTAAGTACGCGCTGAAAGGTGCCCGACAGGCAGTAACGCAGTGCTGTCAGGATTGCTTCGTTGTCGTCGATGACCAGGATTGTTCCGTATTTTTCTTTCTGCATAAATCTTTCGTTTTTTTGCGTGGCAAAGATAGTGATTTTTTTGGAGTTTTCACTTATTACACGCTCTTTTTTTCACAATGTCGGTCAAAAAGTGTCCATTTTTTAGACACTATGCTGTATAAATTTTAGACAAACCGCTTATCGCATGTTCAAAAACCTTGGCTACTCACACGTTTTATCCTATCTTTGCATCAGAAAATTCAAACGATTGAAGCTATGAAAAGACCAATCATCCTCTTTCTGATGCTGCTGACGTTCACGAGCATCAAGGCACAGCAGGCGACGCTGACGGCAACCGACTGCATGCGCTATGCCGTGGAGCACAACCACGACATCCGCATCGGCCAATTGACACAGGACACACGGCGTGCCGAGCGTACGTCTGCCGCAGGTGCTTTCCTGCCACAGGTGAGCGCAAGCATCGGCGCACAGTATAATTTCGGACGTGCCATCGACCCCGAAACCAACACCTACACCAACGTGAGCACGTTCTATAATGGATATTCCGTGCAGGCCTCCCTGCCCGTGTTCGACGGTTTTCAGCGCATCAACCAGCTGCGTGCAGCCAAAGCCAGCCTGCTGATGGGGCGAAACCAGTTGCGTGCTCAGCAGGACGAGCTTGCCCTGCAGGTGTTCGAAGCCTATTGCAATGTGCTCTATTACGAAGGCACGGTGCGTATGGCCGAAGAGAAGCGTGAGCAAAGCCTGCTCACTTTGCGCCAGACACAGGTCATGGCTGAAGTGGGGCAGAAGAGCGAGGCCGACGTGGCTCAGATGGAAGCCCAGCTCGCTGCTGACGACTACGAGATCACCCGTCAGCAAAACGAGCTCTCCACAGCCATCCTCTCCCTCAAGCAGCTCATGAACTTCCCCGAGACTGACACACTCCTGCTCGCTCCGAGTACTCTGATTACTCCGAGTACTCCGACCACTTCTCAAACCCCTCAAACCTCTCGAACCTTTCAGAACCCTTCAGAACCTCTCACCCTCGAGAATCCCGCCATCGCAGCAGCTGCCCAAAACGTCGTCGTGGCTCGTCGCAACCTGAACGTAGCGCGTGGCGCACTCAGCCCGTCCATCTCGATCAGCGGGGGCATGAGCACCTCGTTCAACAAGATGCTGCACAACGAGGCAATAAGTTTCCGCGACCAGATGAGCAACAACAAGGGCGAATATGTCTATGCCTCGGTGAGCATTCCGATATTCAATCGGCTGCAAACCTTGACCAGCATACGTAAGCAACGCAACAACCTGCGCATCGCCGAAGAGGAGCTGGCGCAGAAACGCGACGAACTCGTCAAACTCCAGTTGCAGGCCGAGAACGACTGCGAAGGCTTTCGCAAACAAACCCTGCAGATGCAGCACAAGGTCGAGGCAGACAGCATCGCTGCCCGATTGACAACACGTAAGTACGAAGAGGGCTTGTCATCGGCCATCGACGTACAGACTTCTACGGCAACCCTCCTGGAGAGCCGTTCCCGACTGCTCCAGTGCCAGTTGATGCTGGCCCTGAAACAGAAGCTTGCAAATTATTACAAAGGTTTACCACTATTATAAAGGATACGTATTATGGATAGACAGATAGAGAAAAAGCGCGGGCTGCAATGGAAACACGCCCCCTACATCGCAGGCGGTGGCCTGTTGCTGGCATTGATCGGATGGATGGTCTTCGGTGACCACAGCTCGACGTTGCGTGTCGAGTCCGACGTGCTGACCGTCAGCCAGGTGACACACGAGGAGTTCAAGGACTATGTGCGCCTCAATGGTACGGTGGTGCCCATCCAGGTGGTGCAGATCTCGCCCGAGGAAGGCGGCATCGTGATGGAGAAGGTGGCCGAAGAGGGCTCGCGAGTCAAGAAGGGCGACGTCATCGTGCGTCTGTCGAACTCGAACCTCGACCTGCAGATTCTCAATGCCGAAGCCGAGCTGGCTGAAAAGCAGAACCTGTTGCGCAACACGCAGGTGGCAATGCAACAGGACAAGCTGAACAACGAGACCGAAGCTGCCTCTTTGGGCATGGATGTGGAGCGAAAGCGTCGTGCCTACGAGCAGAACCAGCGCCTCTACAACGAGAAGCTCATCAGCCGCGAGACCTACCTGCAGGCCAAGGAGGACTACGAGTTGTCGAAGAAGAAGCAGGAGCTAATCAGCGAACGTCTGAAGAAGGACGAACAGTATCGTAGCCTGCAGATGGACCAGATGGAGGACAACCTTGCCAACATGCGGCGCAACGTCCTGTTGGTGCGTGAACGCAAGCAGAAGCTCGAGGTGCGTTCGGCCATCGACGGCGAACTGGGTTTGCTCGACGTGGAGCTTGGTCAGAACATCATGGCAGGGCAGAAGATCGGGCAGATCAACGACCTCTCCGACTTCAAGATCCAGGCCGAGATCGACGAACATTACATCGACCGTGTGCGTCAGGGTCTGCATGCCACCTTCACCCGTGGCGACAAGACCTACGAACTCGCAGTGCGCAAGGTCTATCCCGAGGTCCGTCAAGGACGTTTCCGCACCGACCTCGTCTTCCGTGGCGAGCGTCCCGACAACATCCGTAGCGGTCAAACCTATTACCTCAACCTGGAGCTGGGTCAGTCCGAACAGGCCATCCTCATCCCGCGTGGCGCGTTCTTCCAAACCACGGGCGGACAGTGGATCTTCGTCCTCGACAAGGACGGTTCGCGTGCCTATCGTCGCGATATTCGCATCGGTCGCCAGAATCCGCAGTTCTACGAGGTGCTCGAAGGTCTTGAACCGGGCGAGCATGTCATCACAAGCGGCTACGAGGCGTTCAAGGATTACGAGACGTTGAAGATTAAATAGAAACTATGAAAAGTTACCTGAAATTCCTGTCAAGAAACAAGCTATATACTTTCATCAACGTGCTGGGACTGGCCATCTCGCTCATGTTTGTCATCCTCATGGGCGACTATACCTGGCGCCAGTACAGCATCGACAGATGGCACAAGAATGCCGATCGAATCTACCTGATGGGCGATCAGGAATTGTTCTTCACTTGGCCCCAGGCAGCTGGTGAGATCCGGGATATGTGCCCCGAGGTGGAGCAGTCCTGCTGCGTGATAAGTCAAAGAGGAAAAATCAAGTATGGTCAGCGGGAAGTAAAAGATGAAAAAGACGAAAACGGCATCATCATGCTTGCCGACTCGACGTTCTTCAACTTCTTCGATTTCGAGCTGGTGAAGGGCAATCGTCAGACAGCGCTCGATGCACCCGACAAGTGCGTCATCACCGAGCGGTTGGCGCAGAGGCTCTTCGGCGAAAGGAATCCCATCGGTGAGACGTTGGAAATTGTGGGCGAACGCCATGTGACCATCAACAACGAAGACCCCTTCGACAGCACATTGGTCTATACCATCAGTGCCGTCGTCGAGGATCTGGACCGTACCGTCCTGCCCAACGAGACGCAGATCATCGCCAGCATGAAACGTTTCCCCCAGGTGATGGGCTATGAGCTCAAGAACCATGTCTTCGCCTACGGAGGATCAGGTGCCTGTAAGGCTTTCTACATGCTACAGCCAGGAACGACGTTCGATGATAAGATGAAGATGGTGGAAGATCATTTGACCAATCACTATTTTTGGACCTCGAATCACCAAGTCACCATGACACCGCTCAAGGATGTCTTTTTTGCTCCGCAGAACAATGGCTCGGGCATGCATAAGGGCGACAAGACGAGGCTCCGTATCCTGTTGGCTGCCGTCCTCGCCATCCTCTTCTTCGCCTTGAGCAACTATGTCAACCTGACGGTCGCCAACACGGGATTCCGCGCCAAGGAGATGGCCACGCGCCGACTTTTCGGCAGCAGCCAGTATCAG
>JAFZAP010000083.1 GCA_017557185.1 Prevotella sp. | reverse complement strand
ACTGTCCGCGTCACACTTGACTGGTATCCCAAGATTCAGAAGCTGCAAAGTGAGAAAGGTGGGAATGGTACAGCAGAGAAGCATGAAGACTGGTTGAGAGAATGGCAGTTGGATTTGCTGAACTGGACGGAGGTATTCTTCGAGATGGTGGACTTCAAGAACGAACGGTCGTGGTATAACATGGAGATTCATCAGGAGGAGATGCGTGAGATTCTGTCTGACCGTCAATGGTATAAGTTATGGGTGCCAGAACGCTCGATGCAGTTCAGCAGTGACTATGGACGTGATGTGGCTGAGTGGCAGGAAATAGCCGTCAGTCTGCTGAAAGCATTCATCGACAAGGCTTATAAGATAAAGCGAGGTAAGGAGGAATCGAAGCATCAGCATATAGAGATGCTGACGAAGGAAGATCCAAATTTCATTAGGGAATATGAGATTGCCGTCAGCAAGACGCAGGACAACTGGATTAAAGCCTTGCATGGCATTGAGAAGGAAGTGCGCGAGGGTACGCTGAACGGATTGCGTCGTATTGAAAATGAGAACTTCGAGGCTCTGTACTTTGCCCAGCATCTATTCAATCCTGTGATGTTCCTCAGCGAGAATTTCAAGCCAGGCGAGGGTCAGGAGGTGCAGATTTATCCTGTGGCAGTAAACAAAGGTGAGCGTAAGTTCATTAATGACCTTCAACGCTATTATCAGCAGCATGGCGAAGAACGCGAAATCTATCTGCTTCGCAATGTCAGCCGTAAGGGTATCGGCTTCTTCGAGAATGCCGGTTTCTATCCAGACTTCATCCTCTGGATTCGTGAAGGCAGGAAACAGTATGTGAACTTTATCGACCCCAAGGGTATCAGTCATCTGCATGGTATGGAGGATGAAAAAATTCAGCTATACAAGTATCTGAAGGATGTCATTGAGCCTACATTAGGAGATAAGGATATCGCCTTGAACAGTTTCATCATCAGCAATACTGATTATAGACAGGTCGATTTTTGGCCCGAAGGTCAATTAGAGAAGTTCCATGAGAACCACGTACTGTTCCAACTTAACGATGGTTATGTGGACGATATGATGGAGATGATAAAGTCAGCGTGAAAGATAGAGCAATTTATATACAACAACCGCCTTTGCAAGAGCAGACTGCAAAGGCGGTGTTTTTATAGGGTCAGTTGATTATTACCAATTTGTTGTTTGGTAGGTCGTAGCTGACAGGATGGGCGAAAGAAATGGTTTCTCCATCATAAACGGCAGTAGTATCGATGCCACGACGCTGGAACTCATCAAGGAGTGCCTGGTCGTGATAGGCTCGCATACTGGACCAGCCTCGGCTTTGCACCTGGGCGTTGAAAACGGTTACTAACTTGGGAATCTGCATGTCTGCGAATTGCAGAGCATAACGAATGTAATAAATGTGCTGTTGCATAACTTTTTGTTTTTGAAGTGAATAATGTTACTCCCGCATCGTACTGACCACCGTGGCAAAGTTAAGCTCGGTTGGCGAGTCCATCCGAAGATGACTGCTCTTGATGCTTTCAGGTGCAAAGGTAGCGAAAATCTGGCAAAGTACATAATAAACTGCAGATTATCTATGGTTGACAGTTGAAATCCCATAAGCATTTTCAACTTGTCAACATTAGAAATTGACAACACTCTGCAAAAATTATCTTTTGCAGGATTTAGAACTGTTAATTCTGCAAAGGAATGGGTGCAAGCCCTATATGGAGCATAGAATTGGGTGCAAAATGGGTGCAACTTTGAAATGTGAGAAAAAGAAAAGTCCCGTAAATCATTGATTCACAGGACTCTTTCTTGGGCGCTTCAGGATGGGCTTGAACCAACGACCCCCTGATTAACAGTCAGGTGCTCTAACCAACTGAGCTACTGAAGCATTTTTTGCTATCTTTTCGATTGCGGATGCAAAAGTACGGCGAATTTTTGAAATGACCAAATTTTTTTCAAAAAAAAATGCAGCGACAAGCAAAAAAGTTTTGAAAAAGGGGCATAAACGGATGAAATACGTGGTAAAAGAGGTTTGAAATGTTGTTGTTTTATAAATATTCGGGGATTTCGTTTTGATAATAGAATCTTTTTTGTATCTTTGCACACGGATAAAAAAGACCCGCAAAATGAGGACTTCATTTGTTTGGACGATTCTATTTCTGTTGTTGGCAACTCCGTCGCAGATAACAGCACAGCAGGATAGCGACCACAATTTCAACGTTGCAAAGAATCTCGACGTACTGACGTCGATCTACAAGCAACTCGACATGTTGTATGTCGACACGCTTGATGCCAACGAGGTGATTGTGGGAGGCATCAATGCCATGCTGCACTCGCTTGATCCATACACGGTGTATTATCCAGAGGAGAAGGGCGAGGACCTACAGCTGTTGCGCACAGGCACCTATGCCGGCGTCGGCGCTGTGGTAAGAAAGAACCTGAAACTCGACCGTGTCATCATCAGCGAGCCCTACGAGGGTATGCCGGCGGCTGAGGCTGGCGCCCGTCGCGGTGACATCATCCTGAGTATTGACGGTGAGGATATGACAACCAGCGATGTCAGCTATGTCAGCAGCCACCTGCGCGGCGAAGCCGGCACGAGTTTTATCCTCGAGGTGTTGCGCCCTGCTGCGGGCCAGTCGTCAGCGAAGGGCAAGCTGCCGCAAGGCAAGAAACTGAAGCTGAAGATTACGCGCCGCGCCATCCAGCAACCCGCCATCCCCTACTACGGTCTACGCGAGGACGGCATCGGCTATCTGAACTTGAACCAGTTCACAGAGAACTGTTCACGCGACGTGCGTCGTGCGCTGCTCGAGATGAAGCGTCAAGGCATGCGCGCACTGGTGTTCGACCTGCGCGGCAATGGTGGCGGCTCTGAGCAGGAGGCTGTGAACATTGTGAATATGTTCGTACCGAAGGGTAAGCTTATCGTCTCGAACCGCGGGCGCCTGAAACAAGGCAACCGCGACTACAAGACCACCGTCGAGCCTATCGACTCCGTGATGCCGGTAGTGGTGCTTGTCGACGACGATACTGCTTCGTCGAGTGAGATTACGAGCGGAGCCTTGCAAGACCTCGACCGCGCAGTAATTATAGGTTCGCGTACCTACGGGAAGGGGCTGGTTCAGATGACAACCGAACTTCCCTACAACGGCACGCTGAAGCTCACAACAAACAAGTATTACATCCCCTCGGGCCGCTGCATACAGGCCATCAACTACCGGCACGACAAGGGCGGTTATGTGGAACACGTTCCCGACTCGCTGACGAAGGTCTTCTATACTGCCGGCGGGCGTGAGGTGCGCGACGGCGGCGGCATCAAGCCGGACATAGAGGTGAAACCCGACTCGATGACCAACATCGTGGGCTACCTGATGTATGCCGACTCTTCGGAAGTGGTGCTCGACTACGTTGTTAACTATGTGGCTACCCATCCGACTATCGCACCTGCAAAGGATTTCCACCTCACCGATGCGGAGTTCGACGACTTCTGCCAACGTGTGCTAAAGAGTTCGTTCACGTACGACCGTTCCACTAGCACCTATCTCGACAACCTTGAGAAACTGGCACGATTCGAGGGCTATTACGACGACGCGCGCGAGGAGTTCGAGCAGCTGCGGAAAAAGCTGAAACACGATACCGCACGCGACCTCGACTACAACCGCGTGACTCTGAAGCGGCTGCTGGAGAGCGATATCATCTCGTGCTATTACTACCAGCGTGGCGTCATTGAACACTCGCTGGGTTGGGATCCGACAATGGGTGAGGCGATTCGCCTGTTAGGTCAGCCCGACGAATACTTGAAAATACTTGGCAAGGCCCAATAGGAACCGTGTCAAGCAAAGTAAGAAAAAGGAATAAGACGCCTATTCATAATCGATTCTAAAAAAATGTCTTATTTCTCACTGCCCTAGTCGTGAGACTGGGGCTTTTTTCTTACTGCGAACCATCCTGCCTGCGCGGCGACTCCCGACCGAAGAGGTAGCTCTTTGCATAGCCGCCACAGTCGACAACCACTTTCTCGAACACGATAGCCGGATCGAGAGGCTCGAGGGTCACCTCATGTTCACCAGCACTTGCCTGCAACTGAATCTCGGAAGCCACCACACGGCTTGCCACCGTAGGATAGTAGATACGGTAGATGTTTTCAGGATTCTCGTTCAGGTTCTGGTTGAAGTTCACCTCGAAAGGCTCACCTCCATCAAGTGAAACATGGTAACGATGGCCGCCGCGGTTCAAGAAGTCGAGCGTACTCTTCACCACTACCAACAGGCGTTGCACACTATTCGTCGTCGTGAAACGATAGGTCAGCTTGGGGAGGGTCTTACCGCTCAACGGCTTATCGGCGGGCATCACAGTCATTGCGCTCAGCGTGCGACCGAAGTAAGGCAGGCAAGCCCAGCTCAGTCCTTCGGCATCTTGTTTCGAGTAGTAGTGTTCCGCCTCCATAGCGACATAGCCGTCATGCTCCGCAAACACATTTTTCCCCATTTCATCGGGAATTCTGACCACTCGCGGCATGATGTCGCGAGGTCCGAAGTCGTCGTTCCACGACCTGTAGCCAATGTGTTTCTGGGTCATCATGCCTCGCCATTTTCCACCAGCGATTTCGTTGTTATAGGCTGCGCAGAGCAACGAGTCGCGGTGGAAACATTCTGCCACGCGGTCGGCCCAGCGGTTAGCATCGGGATTTCCCTCCTTGGCCAGTTGGAGGTTCATCGCCTGTGCATAGTACATTGAATAGACATTGCCCATTGCCTGGATGGGGAAGAGAATGATCTGCTGATACACATCGCGCTGCTCCGGGCGCAGGCGCACATACTGGCGCAAGGCCTCGGCCTCCAGACGCACATAGTCGCCTTCCACTTCTGCCCATTCACCCGACTGCAGGTTGTAGGTCTGGGCATTGAGCATCTCGGCGGTCACGCGGCCATTCATCTTGCAGCAGAGGTTCAGCAGACGCGCTGCCTCCTGTCCTTCCTGCTCGCCAAACACCGACTTGCAGAACGGTTCCGTATGGCTGCCCACCACGTCGGAAGTCACCGACTGCGGGTTCCACGCCATATCCATGAACAGCTGGATGGGGTATTCCATTGGTTTCAGGTCACCCACATTCAGAATCCACATGCGTCCAATACCGTAGTTATAGGCCAGCGACAGCTGTTCCCACATGTTCTGAGAGGGCGTAACGTTCAGCCATTTGCTGTTGCGCGGCGCACCGACGTAGTCCACATGGTAATACAAACCCCAGCCACCTTTATGCTGTCGTTCCTTACCCTGAGGCACCCGTCTGACATCTCCCCAATTATCGTCGCAGAGCAACATGATGACATCATCAGGCACACGCATACCCTTGTCGTAGTAGTCGAGTACCTCTTTATACAACGCCCACACCTGCGGGGTCTCGCGCGCAGGCCTACCCGTGACGGCGGCGATGATGCGTCGCTGGTTCGTCACAATCCGCTCCAGTAACTGTGTATCGGCATCCTTGCTCATCGCTTCATCGCCGTCACCGCGCATACCGATAGTCACCAGGTCCTCCGTACCTTGCATGCGCTCAATGCCCTCACGGAAGAAACGGTCGAGCACAGCCTGATTGGCCTGGTAGTTCCAGGCTCCATACTCCCTGCGATGTCGTGCCCATTCCTGATGGTTGCGTGCCATAGGTTCGTGATGGCTCGTACCGATAATAATGCCCATTTCATCGGCCAAACGGCTATTTTCTGGGTCATCGGCATAGAAAGCCCAACTCCACATAGCAGGCCACAGCAGATTGCCCCGCAGGCGCAACAGGAGCTCGAACACTTTCTCGTAGAACGCATGGCCGCCATAACGGGTATGGAAAGTGTTGAAGACCCATGATGTCAGACAAGGCGCCTCGTCGTTGAGGAATAGTCCGCGATACTCCACTGCCGGCTCACCATCGGTGTAGACTCCCTTTTGCACGAAGACAGAATCGTGGTGCTCGACAGGTACATCGGCCCAATAGTACCAAGGCGACACGCCTATCTGCCGCGACAACTCATAGACACCATAGATAGTTCCCCGCCGGTCGCTGCCTGCAATGACAAGTTGGTCGCCCACGATGGTGATGATGTATTTCTCGCGGCAACCCTTCAGCTGACTGGTATCAATCTGGCGTTTTTTCGCCATTTCATCGATGATGGGAGAATGTCCGAGCGTACCCGCAAGGATGGCTGCCTGCCTGTCCTCGCCCACTTCGGCATTCACGCCTGTCACCCTGCCGAAGTCTTCTGCAAGGTTGGCTACAGCGCGAAGCACCCCTTTGCAATCGTTGGCCGATGCATAGATTGTGGCACGCCCGTTGCCATTCAGCAGCAGGTCGCCACCGTTGAAACTCACAAACCGGTCGGCTGCAACAGCAGACATAGGCAGCAACACGAGTAAAAACATCACGAATGATCGGAACAGGGAGAATCTTTTCGCCATAGCTTTTTCAATTTGTTGTTTACAAAATTAGTTCATCAGAAAAGAAAATGCAAATAATAGAACCGTTTTTTCCGAAAATGAAACATATTGAAACGAACTCGGCACATATCCCACAACATCTACCGATGAAATCGACCGTTTTTGTAGAACAGCAACGTCAGAACGCGACTATTTCGCAAGTTTTTTTCAATAGAATTTACAGAGCAGTGCTCCAGTACTTACGGAGCATAACTCTAGAGCTTACAGAGCATAGCTCCAGTACTTACGGAGCATTGCTCCATAACAAACGGAGCAGTGCTTTATAGAGAAGTTGGCCAGCGCGGAAATCTTAAAAAACTTAAAAAATACACTATTAAATAAGGTGTATGAAAAAGTTTTCAGTACTTTTGCGCCCTAAATAGACCAAAAAGCATCGAGTTGCGTGCCTGCGACCTACGCCCACGTATGCTCGAAACATATTTGATTGAAAGCTAAAAAGAAGATTATGCAAAAGAACTTAGTCATCGTAGAGAGTCCGGCCAAGGCCAAGACTATTGAGAAATTCCTAGGTAAAGATTTCAAGGTGATGTCGAGCTACGGCCACATTCGCGACCTGAAGAAGAAAGAAATCAGCATCGACGACGATACACTGATGCCCGAATACGAGATACCCGACGAGAAGAAGCGCCTCGTCAGCGAACTGAAGCAGAACGCCAAGAAAGCCGAAAAGGTTTGGCTCGCAAGCGATGAAGACCGTGAGGGAGAAGCCATCTCCTGGCACCTTTGCGAAGTATTAGGACTGGACGAGGAGAAAACCAACCGCATCGTGTTCCACGAGATCACGAAGCCTGCCATTATCGAAGCCATTGAGCATCCGCGTCATCTCGACATGAACCTTGTCAACGCTCAGCAGGCACGTCGTGTGCTCGACCGTCTGGTGGGCTTCAAGCTGTCGCCGGTGCTTTGGCGCAAAGTGAAGCCGGCCCTGTCGGCAGGTCGTGTGCAAAGTGTCGCCGTGAGACTGATCGTTGAGCGCGAGCGAGAGATTCAGGCTTTCCAGAGCGAGCCCTACTTCCACATCAGCGCCAAATTGGAGGTGGCAGGCAGCCCGGTTATCGCTATGCTCAGCAACCGCTTCAAGACCCACGAGGAAGCACTTGCCTTCCTCGAGCAGTGCAAGGACGCTGAATTTGTGGTGAAGAGCATCACGAAGAAACCCATGAAGCGCATGCCCGCACCGCCTTTCACCACCAGTACGCTGCAACAGGAAGCCGCCCGCAAGCTGGGCTTCACCGTGTCGCAGACCATGATGGTGGCACAGCGCCTCTACGAAAGCGGACATATCACCTACATGCGTACCGACTCGGTGAATCTTTCGTCGCTCTGCATCGGAACCAGCAAGGAGGAAATCACTCGGCTTTATGGTGCCGAATACAGCAACCCGCGTAATTTCCATACCCGCTCAAAGGGTGCCCAAGAGGCTCACGAGGCCATCCGTCCCACCTACATGAGCAAGCAAGACATCGAGGCTACGGCACAGGAGCGCCGCCTCTACGACCTCATCTGGAAGCGCACGGCCGCCTCGCAGATGGCCGATGCCGACATCGAGAAGACCACGGTGGAGATAAGCCTTTCGACAGGTGGCGATGCCCTTTTCATTGCTACAGGTGAAGTCGTGAAGTTCGACGGTTTCCTGAAGGTGTATCGCGAGTCTACCGACGACGAGCAGATAGAGAGCGAGGAGCACAACCTGCTGCCGGCGATGAAGGAAGGCGACCTGCTGACACGTCAGGAGATCACCGCCACCGAGCGCTTCAGCCAAGGTCCCATCCGCTATACGGAGGCCTCGCTGGTGCACAAGCTCGAGGAACTGGGCATCGGTCGTCCGTCGACCTACGCACCTACCATCTCGACCATCCAACAGCGCGAATACGTGCACAAGGGCGACAAGAAGGGCGAAGAACGCACCTTTACCGTCGACACGCTGAAGGGTCAGAAACTCACGACGAAGACGAAGAAGGAAATGGCGGGCTCGGAGAAAGGCAAGCTGTTGCCCACCGATATCGGCATTGTCGTCAACGACTTCCTCATGGAGAACTTCCCTGAAATCATGGACTATAACTTCACTGCGAAAGTGGAGCAGGACTTCGATAAGATTGCCGAAGGCAAGACCCTGTGGAATAAGATGATGCACAAGTTCTACAAGAAGTTTGAACCCACCGTGGAGAAGGTCATCAAAGCACGTGCCGAGCACAAGGCCGGTGAGCGACAGGTGGGCATCGACCCCGCCAGCGATAAGCCGGTGTTCGTGAAGATCGGACGCTTCGGACCCGTGGTGCAGATTGGCTCTGCCGACGACAACGAGAAGCCTCGCTTTGCCCAGCTGCCCAGCGATAAGTCAATGGACGCGCTGACCATCGAAGAGGCTATGGAGCTCTTCCGCCTGCCGCGCACGGTAGGAAAGTATGAAGGCAGTGAGGTGACAATCGGTGCCGGACGTTTCGGACCCTACGTGCAGCATGACAAGAAATACGTGTCGCTGCCGAAGGATGCCGACCCGTTGACGATCACGTTCGACGAGGCTGTAGCACTCATCGAGGAGAAGCGCCAGCAGGACCAGCAGCGCCACCTGAAGACCTTCGCTGAGGATCCGAAACTCGAAATTCTCAACGGTCGCTACGGTCCATATATCGCCTACGACGGAAAGAACTACCGCATGCCAAAGGCTTTGCAAGCCCGTGCTGCCGAGCTCACTTTCGAGGAGGCAATGAAACTGGTGAAGAAATGATAAGAATCATCCTTATCGGCTACATGGGAGCCGGCAAGACCACCGTCGGGAAAGAACTCGCCAAGGCACTCGGCCTGACGTTCTACGACCTCGACTGGTACATCAGCACTCGCATGCGCCGCACCGTGAAACAGATCTTCGACGAGCGGGGCGAGGAGGGATTCCGCCGCATCGAGCATAACATGTTACACGAAGTGGCGGAGTTCGAGAACGTCATCATCTCATGCGGCGGTGGCACACCCTGCTTCTTCGACAACATGGAATACATGAACCAGCAGGCCGAGACCATCTACCTAAAGGCATCGCCCGAGGTGCTCTACGCCCACCTGCAGATGGGTAAGGGAGTGCGACCGCTGCTGCTCAACAAGACGCCCGAGGAGGTGCAGCTATTCATTCGCGAGCAGTTGGCGGAACGCGAACAATACTACTCGCAGGCCCGCCACATCGCCGATGTCAACCTCATGGACAACTTTGCCAAGATTGCCGACACCGTAGCCGATATCCGCAATATGCTGGGGGTGTAGGAAACGAACCGGCGGCATTCCGCGGCCTTTCATTTACAAACTCTAGGAATCATCATTTTTACCTTATACCATAACTCACTGACGAGATGAAGAAATGGACGATTGAAGACGCGAAGGAACTCTACAACCTGAATGGTTGGGGCACTTCCTATTTCGGTGTGAACGAAGCAGGCAACGTCTACGTTACACCCTGTAAGGACAAGACGCAGATCGACCTGCGTGAAGTGATGGACGAACTACAGCTTCGCGATGTCACGCCACCTGTGCTGCTGCGCTTCCCCGACATCCTCGACAACCGCATCGAGAAGACGTGGAGCTGCTTTAAGAAAGCCAGTAAGCAATACGACTACAAAGGCGAAAACTACGTGGTCTACCCCATCAAGGTGAACCAGATGCAGCCCGTCGTGGAGGAGATTATCTCGCACGGACGGAAGTTCAACCTCGGACTGGAAGCAGGTTCGAAACCCGAGCTGCACGCCGTCATCGCCATGCAGTGTCAGAGCGATAGCATCATCGTCTGCAACGGCTACAAGGACCAGAACTACATTGAACTGGCACTGCTGGCTCAGAAGATGGGCAAGCAGATATTCATCGTTGTGGAGAAGATGAACGAACTGGAACTCATCGCCCGCGAAGCCAAGAAGCTGGGTGTCCGTCCGAACATCGGCATCCGCATCAAGCTGGCATCGAGCGGATCGGGTAAATGGGAGGAGAGCGGCGGCGACGCCTCGAAGTTCGGACTGACCAGTGCCGAACTGCTGGAAGCCCTCGAGCTGCTCGACAAGAAGGGCATGCGCGACTGTCTGCGCCTCATCCATTTCCACATCGGCTCACAGATCACGAAGATACGCCGCATACAGACCGCTCTGCGCGAGGCCTCGCAGTTCTACATTCAACTGCACAAGATGGGCTACAACGTCGACTTCGTGGACTGCGGCGGCGGACTGGGCGTCGACTACGACGGCACGCGTTCCCCCTCGAGCGAGAGCTCGGTGAACTACAGCATTCAGGAATACGTCAACGACTGCATCTACACCTTCGTAGAAGCCGCCAACAAGAACGACCTTCCCCACCCCAACATCATCACCGAGAGCGGACGCTCGCTGGCTGCCCACCACTCGGTGCTCGTCATCGACGTGCTGGAGACCGCTTCGCTACCCGAGATGCCTGAGGAGTTCGAGCCCGACGAGAGCTCCCACCAGCTGGTGAAAGACCTCTACGACATCTGGGACAATCTTTCGGCACGCAACGTGCTCGAGGACTGGCACGACGCCGAGCAGATTCGCGAGGAGGTGCTCGACCTGTTCTCTCACGGCATCGTCGACCTGAAGACACGTGCTGAGATTGAGGCGATGTACTGGAGCGTGTGCCACGAAATCAACGCCCTGGCGAAGAACCTGAAGCACATCCCTGAGGAACTCATGAACATCGACAAGCTCCTCGCCGACAAGTACTTCTGCAACTTCTCGCTGTTCCAGAGCCTCAGCGACTCGTGGGCCATCGACCAGATCTTCCCCATCATGCCTATCCAGCGACTCAACGAGCGGCCGACACGCAATGCCACCATCCAGGACATCACCTGCGACTCTGACGGTAAGATTGCCAACTTCGTGACCAACCGCCACAACTCCCACTCGCTGCCCGTGCATGCCCTGAAGAGGAACGAGAACTACTACCTTGGCGTGTTCCTCGTGGGTGCCTATCAGGAAATCCTCGGCGACATGCACAACCTTTTCGGCGACACCAATGCCGTACACATCTCCGTGAAGGACGACCACTACCACATCGACCAGATCATTGATGGCGAGACCGTGGAGGAGGTGCTCGAGTACGTGCAGTTCAACCCGAAGAAACTTGTGCGCCAACTGGAGATTTGGGTGACCAAGAGCGTGAAGCAGGGTAAGATCACTCTCGAGGAAGGCAAGGAATTCCTCAGCAACTATCGCAGCGGACTCTACGGATATACGTATCTGGAGTAGTAGAAGAAGCCTCTCCCCCAACCCCTCCCCCATAGGGAGGGGAGTAATTAGCCTTGACAAACAAAGAATATGGAATCAATGAATAGAGCAGAAACACCATCTTCTCCACTCCAAAGCTCCCCTCCCTATGGGGGAGGGGCTGGGGGAGAGGCTCTCCTTGTCATCAAGGTTGGTGGCGCCGTGGTCGAGGACGAGCGGCAGCTTGCACAGCTGCTCAATGACTTCCGCGACATCGAAGGAAGAAAGATCCTCGTGCATGGCGGCGGTCGCAGGGCAACAGCCATTGCTGCACAGCTGGGCATCGAGACGAAGATGGTCGACGGCCGTCGCATCACCGATGCACCGATGCTCGACGTGGTGACGATGGTTTACGGCGGACTTGTCAACAAGACGATCGTGGCACGCCTGCAGGCACTGGGCATCGATGCTGTCGGACTAACGGGAGCCGATGCCAATGCCATCAAGAGCCACCGTCGTCCTCCCGTTGGTGGGGATCTCGACTATGGCTTCGTCGGCGATGTTGATGCTGTTGCAGGTTCAAAAATAGCCCATTTCATCGAGGCTGGCATCACGCCTGTCATGGCACCGCTCACCCACGACGGACAAGGACAGTTGCTCAACACCAATGCCGACACCATCGCCTCGGAAGTGGCGAAGGCAATGGCTGCCGAAGGCTATGACGTGACACTTGTCTATTGTTTTGAGAAGCCAGGCGTGCTCCGACAAGCCGACGACGACAGCAGTGTCATCCCCGTCATCACTGCCGACAGTTTCCGCCAGCTCACTGCCGACGGCACCATCTCAGGTGGTATGCTGCCGAAGTTGCAGAATGCCTTTGCCGCCCTCCGCGCCGGTGTCAGTCAGGTCATCATCACCCATGCCACCGACCTCAGAGGCGAGAAAGGAACGAAGATAGTTGAGAGTTGATAGTTGAGAGTTGACAGTTTATAGTTGAAAGTTGAGAGTTGTGATAACCTTCCGCACCGACATATTGCCACTGAAAGATTCGCTCTTCCGCCTTGCGCTTCGCATCACGCAGAACCGCGAGGAGGCAGAGGATGTCGTGCAGGAAACGATGCTCAAGCTCTGGAACCGTCGCGACCGCTGGGAGGAAATCGAGAGCATCGAGGCATTCGCCATGACCATCTGCCGCAATCTCTCGCTCGACCACCTGAAACGCATGGAGAACCAACACGCATCACTCGACGACGATACCACCCTTCCCTTCAAGGAGGGGACGAAGGTAGGCTTGTCAACTTTCAGTTCCCCCTTCGACCACACCGTCACTCAGGACCGCATCGGCTTGGTGCGCAGTATCATCGACACCCTGCCCGAGAAGCAGCGCTCTTGCGTACAGCTGCGCGACATCGAAGGCAAGGCCTACAAGGACATTGCCGCCATCCTCTCCATCAGCGAGGAACAGGTGAAAATCAATATCTTCCGCGCCCGTCAAACCATCCGCCAGCGATTCCAGCAGATGGACGACTATAAAGCCTCACCCCCAGGAGTGTAGGGACGCGACGTGTCGCGTAAATAATTAAAAATTAGAGAAAGCTTGTTTAATATTCTTTAACATCTTCCGCTGTAACTTTCCGACGCCACTGGTCGTCATCTAATTAGTTACAAGAAGTAAAACGCAATGGACTACAAGTACATCAACCAACTGCTCGAACGCTACTGGGCCGCAGAGACCACCCTCGAGGAAGAGGAGATCCTGCGCACCTTCTTCAGCCAGGCACTGATTCCGGCTGAGCTGGAGCAGTATCGCCCTCTGTTCGTCTATGAGCAAGAGGCGAAGAAGAACGATGTGCTTGGCGACGACTTCGACGAGAAGATGTTGGCGATGATTGGCGATGAAGCCCTCCAGCCCCATACCGAAGAGAAGGAAGAGGTTCGGGTGAAGGCTCGCACCATCACGCTGGGCCATCGCCTGATGCCGCTCTTCCGCGCCGCTGCTGTAGTGGCTATCGTGCTCTCGCTGGGCCAGGCTGCCCAGGTTCCCTTCCAGCAGAAGGACGAGATGCAGATGGCCGACACGGAGCAGCAGAATGGCGACGGCGTGTCGGTAGCCCTCAATGGCGACTCGGCTCGCATCGACCCGATGCAGCAGAGCAGCCTGCAGGTCACCGACAAGTCTCAGATTCTCTTTGAGAACTGATCATCAACAAAAGAATTTTTCTATGCTTTCTCTATAAAAAATCAATGTTTAGTAAAACAAGGAAGAAACTGTGAAGTTTCAAATTTCTCTCAAATTTTTCATAACATTTATGTTACAATGAGCCGCCGGTCAGATGAACAGGACCGCGGCTCATTTGTTTATTCCACGAATCCCTCCATGATGGCGGTGGGCGCAGCCTTGCTGTTGAAGGCACCGAGCTTGTAGCCACCCGGCAGACACTGCGGTTCCCAGTAGAAGACACCCCGGCAGTGGCCGCTCGTCAGGGTGCGTGCCTCGCGGATGACGCGTGAGAGCTGCCGGCGGCCCTCCTCCATCTTCTCCGGATGCTGCTCGTCCACCTCGAAGCCCGTCTCCACAATCATCACGTCACACTTGTACTTCTCGCTGACGTGACGAATATTCGCGATGCAGTCGGTGATGATGTCCTCGGCATTCAGCTCGGGATGTCCCTCCATGGTCCAATAGGGATAGAGCGACATGCCCACCATGTCGAACTTGCCGCCATACTTCTTCACGATGTCCAGATTCCAGTCGTAGAGGCTCTGCAGGTGGCCGCGGTCCAGATGCACGATGACGATAGCCTTCGGGAACACCTTCTTCACAGCGTCATAGCCCGCACGGATGAATCCCGCATACTGCTTCGGATTCTTCTCGATGTGCCCCATCGGCCACAGCAGACCGTTGGCGGTCTCGTTGCCCACCTGCACCCACCGTGGCTCGATGCCGTTCGCCTTCAGCAGCGACAGCACATCGATGGTATGTTCGCGCAGGTCCTTCTTCATCTGTTTGAAGCTATGCCCCTGCCACGCCTTCGGAATAGGCTGCTTAGCGGGATCGGCCCACGAGTCGCTGTAGTGGAAGTCCACCATCAGGTCCATGCCCAGAGCCTTCACGCGCTTCGCCATCGCCAACAGCGCATACTTGTCGCAGTCGCCGCCACGCGGGTCCACCCACACGCGCATGCGGATGGCCGACATCTGGTAGTCGTTCTTCAGCAGTTCCAGGCACTCGCGCTCCCGTCCGTTGCGGTCGTGGAACTTCACTCCCCACCGCTCCTGTCCCTGCAGGAAGCCTACGTCGGCACCCTTCACGAAGTCGCCCTGTGCCAGCAGCGCGCCCGTCGCCAGCAGGCACCATGCCAATAAGAATAGTCTTTTCATCGTCTAGTCTGTTGATACTTAGTTTCGCAAGCTCCACTTCAAGAGCTTAAAGGTATGCCCTTTCACTCCCCTTTAGGCCCTTTATGTTTGAACCTTTTGAACGCCCGAAGGGCCCTTTATGCCCTTTCACTCCCCTTTAGGCTCAGCGCCCTGTCCTCGGCCGCCTCCATCTTTTCGCGCTCGCCCGGTCCTTTGTCGTTGATGCCGCAGAGGTGCAGAATGCCATGAATGATCACGCGATGCAGCTCCTCCTCGTAGGGTTTATGGAAGAGTTCCGCATTCGTGCGAACGGTGTCGAGCGATATCACGATGTCGCCCGAGAGCAGGTCGCCTTCGCAATAGTCGAAGGTGATGATGTCGGTGTAGTAGTCGTGCCCGAGGTACTCGCGGTTCACGTCGAGGATATGCTCATCGCTACAGAACAAGTAGCCGATGTCGCCCACGCGCTTTCCGTAGGAGGCAGCGACGGCCTTGATCCATTGTGTGGTCTGGCGCTTTTTGATGTTGGGCATGCGCACGCCCTCAGTCTGATAGGAAATCATTTATTTAGTTGATAGTTGAACCGATGGAGCAGCGAGAGCAAACGAAAACTTGTTTTCATTTTGCCGAGTCGTGATAGAGGAAGACCGGAGGTCATAGTTATTTCAGGGAAGGAATTCGGTGACGTCGCGGCCGAAGCTGCGCAGGGAGCGCACCGTCGTCGACGACACCGACTCCAGTCCCGGCTCCGCCAATAGCAACACCGTGTCGATACCCGACAGGCGTCGGTTCACGTCGGCCTGTTCCCGCTCGTTCTCGTAGTCGCGCACCGAGCGCACACCCTTCACGATGAACGCGGCGCCACACTCACGCGCCAGGTCCACGGTGAGGCCGCTGTACGCCACCACCTCCACACGGTCATCGTCGGCATAGAGCTTCCTGATGGCCTCCACCCGCTGCTGCGCACTCGCCTCGGGGTGCTTGGCATCGTTGACACCCACGCCCACCACCACACGGTCGAAGAGCAACAGCGCACGTCTCACCACCGATGCATGACCGATAGTGAACGGATCGAATGTTCCTGCAAATAGTCCTGTCTTCATATTTCTGTTGCAAAAATAGTCAATTATCCGCAAGAAAACGGCTTCTTTGCATTTTTTAATATATCACACCAGCAAATGATACGTGCCGCCAGCCATCGTCCTGACTACTCCCTTCATCTCCAGAGAGAAGAGAAGAGCCGTCAGCGGACCCACTCCAATTCCGGTCTGCACACTCAGCACATTGATCTGAAGATCGTTCTGGCGCTGCAGCAAGGCGACAACACGCTGTTCGTCAGCCGATAGCTCAGGGAATAGCTGGCGTTCGATGCCATGTGCCTGAGCTTCCGAGAGCTGGGCATCGGTCTCCCAGCCCATAGCTTCGACGAAATGCTGTGCCGACATGATGAGACCGGCACCTTGTCGGCGAATCAAATCATTGCATCCTTCGCTATAAGGAGCACCTACGGCGCCAGGGAAGGCAAACACATCTCGTCCATAGTCGCTGGCGATGCGTGTGGTTATCAAGCCTCCTCCATGAATAGCACTCTCCACGAGCAGCGTGGCATCGGCCATACCAGCAACGATGCGGTTGCGGCGAACAAAGTTCATTTTGTCGGGACGTGTGCCTGTGGGGAATTCCGTGATTAGCCCACCTCTTTGCAACATGGCATCGGCAGTCTGGCGATGACGGGGCGGATAGAGGTCGTCGAGCCCATGTGCCAACACTGCCACCGTCTCGTATCCCTGCGCAAGGGCCTCACGATGTGCACAAATGTCGATGCCATAGGCCAGTCCGCTCACCACAAGCACCTGCGGACACAAGTTGCGCAAATCGCTCATGAACCGTCGGATCAAGTCCTGTCCATAGGTTGTGCTGTGGCGCGTGCCCACAATACTTACCACCCGTTTCTGGTTAAGCGATGCCGCCCCCTGATAGTAGAGCACCAATGGAGCATCGGGACATTCAAGCAGTCGGCTGGGATAATCGTCGCTACCCATCACCAGCGGACGAATGCCCATGCTTTCGCATGTCTGGAATTCGCTCTCGGCAAACCGCTGCGCCTGGCTAATGTCAGCAAATACCTGCACGAGTCGGTCGTTGGCATCAGGCAACAGGTCACGGATGTGCTGACTGTGAGCAACAATTTCCTGCGCTGACCCAACGCGACGAAACAGTTCCAGCATCTCGGCAAGGCTGAAATAACTGATACGCGTGAGTGCGATAGCACTGATAATTTCCTGTTGGTTCATGGCAATGGCTATGCTTTCCGTCTTACTAAAGTTCCTATTTACTCTTTCACCCGCTTCAGATACTCATAGCCGATGCGACATCGCAGGCAATCCTTACGGTCGCAATACTCCTTCTTGAGTTGGATGAGGGCCTGTGAATCACCGGCCGTTGAAACGCTTAGTCCGCACTGCTGCCACATGCGAGTGATGTGATTCTGTTCGGCATTCAATTGTTCGAGCAGGTCGAAGGCGCGGTCGCAGAGCCGTTCGTCGCGCTTGTGGCGGCCATAGGCAAAAAGCATGGGGATAGCAGTGTTGATCACGATGAGGCGACGCGAGGCCAGTGAAACGTTCTTATCGCTATGGTCACTCTCCGAACCAAACACATAGTGGGTTTGCCAGTAAGGTGTGGCATGGGTGTCGAGGATATCAGTGATTTCCTTCACCGTCTGGCATTCCACGAGCTGACTTAGTGACGCCTGGCGGCTGTAGTAGAGTTGTGAAAGCTGCGAGATGCGGACGTAGGGGAAGTTCTGGGGGCGCAGCCGCAGGAATCGCCACTGGTGGTGGTCAATAGGTTGCAGGGAGAACTTGTGCTGCAGATAAAGGTATTCGTTGCGTAAGCGAGTGAAATAGCCTTCGGCGAGAGCATCGGCCTTGTAGCGCGAAGGCACGCTGTCCGGATCAAGCAAACCTGCCTGCCCCATAAAGATTGCTTCAATCTGGAAAAGGTCGTCGCGATGGTGTCCCACTGCTGATAGCGGCACGCTCAAAGCCCATTGCTCGAAAGCCTCTCCGTTGATACCGAAACCGAAATTGCGGGCAAGGGTGACGAAATAGGCTGCTTCCCACGAGCCCTCGCATCGCTTCACGCGCTCGCGGATGGCTTCTGTCTTCTGTTCAAGACGCTCGGTTTGCAAAGCACTGAGCCACGAGTGCACCATGAGTGGCGACAGCGAAGGGATAATCTTGTAACAGGGTGGATACTGGTCGGCATGCAGCAGTTGTTCGTAGTGGTCGAGTACTTGCTGTGGCACATCGAGTTGCACCTGCGGCAGACAGCGGCCCGAAGCCGTTAGCACCTCATCGGTATCGATAACGCCACAAACATGAAGGATAACATTGTCATAGGCGGCATCGAACTGATGGCGGTGTAGATACCAATCGGAAGCCTTGTCGTGGATTTCTACATTGCCAACCCAGAGCGTTCCACCGACCTTTACCTTAGCATTAAAGAAGTCAGGCCCGGCATTGCGATTATGCAGGCCGGGATCAATGACTTCAACCTGCTGCCCGTCGCTGGTGACGAGACCGGCGAGGGGCAGCAGACGGTGTTTCCACACATACTGCAGTAGTGCTTCCATATACACTTTTTAGAATTCGATGGCGTCGCCGATGCAGGAGCTGGGCATCTGGATGTGGAGCCTTGCGCAGACGGTGGCGGCGATGTCGACGATGCGGACGGGGCGTGAGGTGGATCCATGCTCAACATTCCAGCCGAGGAATACCAGGGGGATGTGGGAGTCGTAGGGATTCCACTCGCCATGAGTGGTGCCGACATAGTCGTCATTGAACTGCCAAGAGAACATATTGGCGCGGGGCACACAGTAGATGTCGCCGGTGCGGAGGCGGTTGTAGCCGTTGACGATGCGCTCGCGGATGAGCTGCGGGATGGCAGCTGTGGCGGCCTGCTCGCAGTCGACGGCCCGAAGGATGTCGGGGTTGATCCTCTCTGCCTCGGCGATGGCCTCGCGCTTGACCTGCTGCAGGTCGAGGCCGGCACTGTCGATGCGTGCGTGGTCGAGGATGATGAAGTCGCAATAGCTGCCTACGGCGAGCTTCTCAACTCCGTATTTCTCGGCAAGGCGCTTGTTGATGGCTGTGACGGTGCCTCCGGCACTCCACCCTCCTGCGGGGAGGTGGTTGCGCTTGAGGTAGTTGGGGTTGTGGGCTCCGCCATGGTCGGCGGTGAGGAAGAGGAGGTAGCGGCCGCGGCCGATGCGGCGGTCGAGGAGTGTGAGGAAGTGGGCGAGGTCGCGGTCGAGCTGCTTATAGGCGGCGATGGTCTGTGCACCGCGGGTGCCGTACTCGTGGGCGATGGCATCGGTGCCGGAGATGCTCACGCAGAGCATGTCGGTGACGTCGCCGGTGCCGAGCTTCTCGTTCTCGAGGATGGCCTCAGCCATCTTGAAGGTGAGGGTGACGCCCTCGGGCTTCATCTTCTGGTCCTCGCCGGGCTTGGTGGCATAGCGCTTGTTGAACTCGCGCACCCAGCGGGGCAGCTCCTGCATGTAGTAGGTGGAGGAGATGAAGTGGCCGACGCTGTTGTCGTACCAGTAGGCGGCATTGGCGGAGTGGCCGGCGGGGAGGATGGCGGCACGGTCCTTCATGGCGACGCCGAAGACGCGCGAGCGGAAGTCGTTGCTCAGGCGCAGCTGGTCGCCGATGGTGTTGCCGAGCATGTTGCGGGGTGAGCAGAGTCCGGCCTTGGAGTCGGTGCCGACGCCCTGTACGTCGTTGTCGCGGCAGCAGTTGGTCCAGGCGCGGCGGGTCTGGTCGTAGAAGTCGTTGCCGCAGATGCCGTGGAGGGCGGGAGTGGTGCCGGTATAAACGCTGGTGTGGCCGATGCCGGTGACGGTGGGCACGTAGTTGATCATGCAGTTCTCGCAGGAGTAGCCTTCGTCGATGAGGCGTTTCAGTCCGCCATCGACAAAGTCCTCATAGTAATAGTAGAGGTAGTCCCAGCGCATCTGGTCGACGACGAGTCCGACGACGAGCTTCGGGCGCTCTATTTTCTGACCTGCCCAGACGGATGTCGCCATGAGCATGAACGATAGTAGGATAAATGCTTTTTGCTTCATAAGATTTCTTGGTTTTTAATTAACTGCCGTCAAAATTACGAAAAATCGAGAAGAGGACAAAGGAAAATTGTATTTTTTTTTGGCAACAATGTAGAATTAGACGCCGAAACTATTTTAAATTCCGAAAACATCTAAAGACACGAAAGTAACGAAAATCTTTACGATTATTTCCCCACAGATTACACAGATGACACGGATTTTTTTTGGTAATTATATACTTTTTGACCCCTCAGTTTCTCCACGGATCTTAGATGATTCTAAGGAATGAAGGAATCAAGGAATTTAGACAGAGAGACATAGAGTCGGAGAAAGAATGATCCAAATTACTTCCGCATCATTCTTTCTCCGTTTCACTACGAAAGCGGCCCTTCGGTTCGATTACTTGCTCCGATTCACTACGCAAGCGGCACAGCCGAGCGCGTTTCCCCCATTCCTACGTTCCTTAGAAATCTCTCTTTGTCTCTATGTCTTATTTAGAAAGATTTTGTGTCCTAGGTGAGAGGAGAAGGGTGTAAAGGGCTTGGGGTGAGGCTTTATTTGTTAAAGAATTTAAAGGACGCTGGTTTTCCTGAAAAAAACTCGGTGCTCGCAACTCGCAACTCTCAACTTTTTTGTACCTTTGCAAAGTAATGAGAAACTGCATGTGGTTTGTCGTGTGTTTCATCCTGGCGGTCGTCGTGGGCTGCGAGGAGAAAAATCAGACGGTTGTGGCCGAGGCTACAGCCGAAGAGCCATACATATACCTCGACTCGACGAGCCAGCTGAACATCTACTATCCGCAGTTCTCGCGCGTGGACCTGGTGTGCGAGCAGATGCCCCGCACCAGCGAGACGGACGTGGTGATGTGCTGTGCGGCAGCGTTCACGAGGGAGCAGCAGGCGACATTCAGCCACGACAACATCGCCGGCGACCATGTGTCGGGCGGGGTGTTCTACAATGGCTACACGTGCAGCTCGAACACGGGCACCTTCGTCTTCTACGGCGACTACTGGCGGTTCATCCCGTCGTGCCACAGCGATTCGATCACGAAGGCTGCCGACACGGGCGGCATGGCGTTCTCGCAGATCATGCTCGTCTATAACGGGCGGCGCTGTCAGTGCCACGTGAAGGGAAGGAGCCGGTTCCGTGCGCTCTGCGAGAAGGACGGCCAGCTGTGCATTGTGGAGTCGCGGCGCCTGCAGGACTTCGAGTTCTTCGTGCGCAGCCTCATGGACTACGGTGTCACGCATGCCCTCTACCTGCAACCCGGCAAGGGGTGGAACTACGCCTGGTATCGTGACAATGCAGGCATGGTGCACATCATGCATCCGAAGACGCACGACTACTCTACGAACTGGATTACATTCTACTATTAATCAAAAATAACAAACACTATGGAAACCATTAAAAGTTTTGAAGACATGCTGAATCACCTCGCACAGCGAAGTGAGAGGAAGCGCGTGGCCGTGGTGTGGGCTGCCGACCATCACTCGCAGGAGGCGGTGCAGCTCGCACTGGAAGCAGGATTCGTGGATGCCATCTTCGTGGGCTGCCGTGCCGAGGTGGAGCAGAACGAAGACATCATGCGCTGCAAGGACCACGTGTTCTTCGTTGAAGCCGCCGATGCCGACGCCGCCGCCCACCGCGCTGTGGAGATGGTGCACGAGGGAAAGGTGGACATCCTCATGAAGGGACTCATCAATACCGACAGTCTGCTGCACGTGGTGCTGAACAAGGAGAAAGGCATCCTGCCGCGAGGACGCGTGCTCACACATATCACCGCCGCCACGCTGGCCGGCTACGACAAGCTGCTGTTCTTCACCGACGCGGCCGTGATCCCCTACCCCACACAGGAACAGCGCATTGAGCAGGTGCGCTACATGGCCGACCTCTGCCACAAGATGGGCATCGAGGAGCCGCGCATCGCGCTGAACCACTGCACGGAGAAGGTGAACGAGAAGTACTTCCCCTTCACCGTGGGCTATCGCGACATCATAGAGATGGCCAAGCAGGGGGAGTTCGGACGCTGCATCGTGGACGGACCACTCGACCTGAAGACGAGCATCTCGCCCGAGAGCCTGCGCATCAAGGGCATCGACTCGCCGCTGGGCGGAGAATCGGACGCCATCGTCTTCCCCGACATCGAAGCCGGCAACGCGTTCTATAAAGCCATCACCTTCTTCCATAGCGACACCGCAGGCCTGCTCGCCGGACCCACCGTGCCCGTCGTGCTGCCCTCGCGTGCCGACTCGAAGAGCTGTAAGTTCAACTCGCTGGCCCTGGCCGCGATGTTCGCAAATAGCCTCTCCTAAAGGGAAGGGAGAATACCCAGCCACATCTCTATATCTAAACATCTAATTGCCATGCTCATATTAGCTATCAACCCGGGCTCTACTTCCACGAAAATAGCCGTCTATGAAGACGAGAAGCCCATCTTGCTACGCACCATACGCCACTCGGCGGAGGAACTGAAGGAATTCGAAGACGTGATCTACGAGTTCCCCTTCCGCAAGCAGCTGGTCATCGACGAACTGAAGCGACAGGAGATCCCACTGCAGTTCGATGCCGTCATCGGACGAGGAGGACTCGTGAAGCCTATTGCCGGTGGAACCTACGAAATCAACCAGACCATGCTCGACGACACACACAGCGGCATTGCCATGCACAACCATGCCTGCAACCTGGGATGCCTCATCGCCTACGATATCGCCAAGGAGATTCCCGGCTGTCGCTCGTTTATTGCCGACCCGGGTGTCGTCGACGAGCTGAACGACTATGCCCGCATCTCCGGATCGCCGCTGATGAACCGCATCTGCATCTGGCATGCCCTGAACCAGCGAGCCATCGCCAAGCGCTTCGCACGCGAGATAGGACGGCACTACAACGACATGAACCTCATCATCTGCCACCTGGGCGGAGGTATCTCCGTGGCTGCCCACGACCACGGGCGTGCCGTCGATACGAACAACGCCCTCGACGGCGAAGGACCGTTCTCGCCCGAGCGTGCTGGCAGTCTGCCTGCCGCCGACCTCATCCGCCTGTGCTTCTCTGGCAAATACACCGAGGCACAACTGCTGAAGCGTATTGCCGGACAGGCCGGCCTCACCGCCCACCTGGGCAGCAACGACATGCGCGCCATCGAGAAGCGCATCACCGACGGCGACGAACATGCAAAACTCATCGTCGATGCCATGATCTATCACGTGGCAAAGAACATCGTGGCAGAGGGTGCCGTGCTCTGCGGAAACATCGATGCCATCCTCCTCACGGGCGGACTGGCACGGTCGGAGTACATCATCACCAGTCTGCGCCGCCGCATCGACTTCCTTGCTCCCGTCTATTGCTACCCGGGCGAGGACGAGATGGAAGCACTCGCCATGAATGCCCTCGACGTGCTCCGCGGCCGACAGGAAGCAAAGGTGTACGTGTAAAGAGCCTCTCCCCCAACCCCTCCCCCAGGGAGGGGAGAATACCCCAACCAAAAACCCAACAACTATGAACTGGCTAAGACTTATCATCGCGCTACTCATCTTGCCTGCACTGCAGGCTCGCGCACAAGTATCGTTCGGACAACCCGAACGGTTTAATGACAAATGGCTCTTCTCCCTGGAGACCTCTTCCTCGCAGACAACAACTCCCACGCAGACTGCCGAATATCCGCAGGCGCAGCCCGCCTTCGACGACTCGAGGTGGCGACAGCTCACACTGCCCCACGACTGGTCGGTAGAGGGCATCATGTCGCCACAGCTGGCGTCCTGCACGGGTTATCTGCCCGGCGGCATCGGCTGGTATCGCAAGCACTTTGTGCCCTCATCCTTCATCCCTCATCCTTCATCTTTCTTCATCTACTTCGAGGGCGTCTATAACCGCTCGGAAGTCTATCTGAACGGACATCTGCTGGGCAAGCGGCCCAACGGCTACGTGTCGTTCCTCTATGACATGACTCCCTATTTGAATAAAGACGGCGACAACGTGCTGGCCGTGCGCGTCGACCACTCGCAGTATGCCGACTCTCGCTGGTACACAGGTTCCGGCATCTACCGCGACGTGTGGCTCATCACGGCTCCCGAGACGCATCTGGCACAGTGGGGTTCCACCTACCGACTGAAGAAGATCAGCAAGTCGCAGGCCATCGTGGAGGTTGACATCGAGACCGAAGGCAAGGGCGCATTGGGGATTCCTGCCGAGGTGATCATGACCGATGCCAGCGGCAAAGAGGTGGCACGGGCAAAAGCCACGCTGGGATGTCCCGGCAAGAAGACGGTCACCCTCACCGTGAAGAACCCGCACCGCTGGAGCCTCGACGACACCTATTTATATAATATAGAAACACGGCTGGGGAATGGCGACCGCAGCACTATGCGTGCCGGACTGCGCACGCTGACCTTCGACCCCGACCACGGCTTCGCCCTGAACGGCCAGTGGATGAAGGTGAAGGGCGTCTGTCTGCATCATGACGCAGGCGTGCTGGGAGCCGCCGTGCCGCCCGAGGTGTGGCAGCACCGACTGGAGGAGCTGAAGGCCATCGGCGTGAACGCCATCCGTATGAGCCACAACCCGCAAGCGCCTGTGCTCTACGACCTCTGCGACGAACTGGGCTTCCTCGTCATGGACGAGGCCAGCGACGAATGGGAGTTCCCGAAACGCAAGTGGCTAGAAGGCTGGAACCGCGGCACTCCCGGCTATCAAGGCACCTTCGACTTCTTTGAGGAATGGATCGACCGCGACGTTGCCGACATGGTGCGCCGCGACCGCAACCATCCATCGGTGTTCATGTGGTCGATCGGCAACGAGGTTGACTATCCCAACGATCCCTACTCGCATCCCATCCTCGATGGCGATGGCAAGGACTTCACACAGCCGATGTACGGCGGCTACAAGCCCGACCAGCCCAATGCCGAACGCATCGGCAAGATAGCGAAGCGCCTATCGGCAGTGGTGCATGGCATCGACCAGTCAAGAGCCGTCACGGGAGCACTGGCTGGCGTGGTGATGTCGAACCAGACGGAATATCCTGAGGCCGTCGATGTCGTGGGATATAACTACACGGAAAGCCGCTATCAGGAAGACCATGCGAAGTATCCCAAGCGCATCATCTACGGATCGGAGAACCGCCACGACTATCCCTCATGGCTGGCAGTGAAGAACAACGAACACATCTTCGGACAGTTCCTCTGGACGGGTGCCGACTATCTCGGTGAGAGCGGTGCCTGGCCGGCCCGCGGCTCTTCTGCAGGACTCATCGACCTCGCCTCGCAGCGCAAGCCCAATGGTTGGTATCGTGCCTCTCTATGGAGCAACGAGCCGGTGGTCTATATCGGCACCTATCCCATCAACAACCGCCGTAGCAATAACCCCTCCCTACGGGGGAGGGGACGGGGTGGGGCCTCCACTTACGCCTCCGACACATGGAACTATCGCGAAGGACAACAGGTGCGGGTGGTTTGCTACACCAATCAACCCGATGTACGCCTCACGTTGAACGGCAATCCCGTTGGCGGCACAGCCACGCTCGACAGTGCCACTAACGTCCGCTATTGGGACATTGCCTATCAGCCCGGCACCCTTCGCGCGGAAGCCCCCTCCCTACTGGGGAGGGCGGGGGGTGGAGCCTTCTACGAAATCAAAACCTCTGGCCGTCCCTACGCCCTGCGGGTATCAAAGACTAACTTAGACTCCCTCCCTACGGGGGAGGGGAAGGGGTGGGGCTTCTACATCCTCACCGTCGAGGTGGTCGATGAAAACGGCATCCCCGTGCGTCTCGCCGACAACGACATCACCTGCAGCGTGATGGGCGACGGTCATCTGCTTGGATTGGAAAATGGCAACATGAGCGACACCAACGGCGCACCACCCATTCGTGGCGGCAATCACCGGCGTGCCCATCAGGGGCGCCTCGTAGCCTATGTCCAGCAGGGACCGGGCGCGATGCCTTTCGGACAGGGCTTCGGCCAGCGTTTCGGCCAAGGTGGTGACAACATGCAGCAGGCCCCGCAAGACGGCTCCATCCGCGTGCGCTTCACGTCACCTCTGCTCGAAGATGCCGAAATCACACTAAAACCCTAAAGAAAGCTGAGCTCCACGAAAACAATTTGGGAATGATATGGCAGTTGACCTGATAGAGCACAGAATGTGCGATAGAACACAGGCAGGGGTGGAGTGAAACGGAACCCCTGTAAATGGGCAACAACAAATTAAACCCCGATGGGGTGACAGAAATTCTGTCGTACCTTCGGCACTTATAATCTTCTGGCATCTATTTCAGGGGTTTCGTGCTACGCACTTCACACCCTGCCTGTAATCTTAATGCCCCTTCGGGGCTTAGAATGTGAAATACACTATATATCAGTTCAACTTCTATATCTTTCCCTTTGCTTATTGGCCTTTGAGGCCGTTACAAAAACAGCAGGAGCGCGATGGCGCTCCTGCTTAATTTTTAGGGGTTATCAACTTGTCAGCTATACCATACGGACGTATCGGATGCCGACTCTGCGCGGAGCTCATCCGGCTCCATGTTGTAGACGTTGTCGTACTCGAAGTAATACTCCTCTTCTTTCCTTCTGGCATTTTTCATGACGTCACCTCCTATCTCAGCCTGCATGCCCCGCTCAGGCTGCATTTTGTTGTTTTTGGGAATTGGGGCTATTCCCCATGTTGCAAAGTTACGAATTATTTTCGGCGCGTCAAACATTTTAATTACTTTTTTCGCCCCCAATGTGTTAAATAATGTTTAGTTAAGGGAAAATGATTAACAAAATGTTGGTTTTTTATGAAAATTTTTCTAATTTTACAGCCTGTTTAAGGTGTTTTGCATGTATTTGCGGACACTGAGACAGGTAAAAAAAAAGAGACAAATACTTTTCACTAACCTATTATTATTAACAAATCCTTAAATTAAAAAGCAATGAAAAAGGAAAAGAACGCAACGGGGCTCTTGCGTAGAGCCCTCTGGACAATGCTTTTCATGCTCTTTAGCGTGGGAGTCTATGCACAGGATATCACTGTGAAAGGCTCTGTAGTAGACCAGAACGGTGAACCCGTCATTGGTGCCACGGTGAAGGCCGCAGGCACAAAACTGGGAACCGTGACAGATGCAAACGGTGAGTTCTCCTTCAAGGCTCCTGCCAACAGCCAGATTGAGATAAGCTACATCGGTTTTGCTCCACAGACTTTGCGAGCCTCGGGCAACATGAACATTGTGTTGTCGGAAGATGCAACTGGTCTGAACGAAGTCGTTGTCACGGCTCTCGGTCTGAAGCGCGAACAGAAAGCACTGGGTTACGCCATGACAGAGTTGAAAGGCGATGAACTGGATGCCAATCTCATCAACCCCGTGCAAGCTTTGCAGGGTAAGGTAGCAGGTGTTGAAATCACCTCCTCTGATGGTGGTATGTTCGGTGCCTCAAAGATCTTGATTCGTGGTGCCTCAACACTGAACAAGAACAACCAGCCTATCTATGTAATCGATGGTGTTATCCTTGATAACGGTATCGTGGAGAACGATGCAGACTGGGCATCGGGTGCACAGAACTATGGTAACGAACTGAAGAACCTGAACCCCGATGACTTTGAGACGGTATCAGTACTGAAAGGTGCTGCCGCTACAGCACTTTATGGTTCGCGTGGTTTGAATGGTGCTGTGGTGATCACCACCAAGAGTGGTAAGGGTAAGAGAGGTCTTGGTATTGACTTTACCCAGACCTTCGGTTTCGATAAGGTGACTCATCAACCCGACCTGCAGAATGAGTTCGCAGAGAGTTTCTTCTACGCATCTAACCCCAAGAGTGGATTCCTGCAGAACGACTTGTACTGGCTGAACAGCGATGGCTACCCTTCCTACAAAGTCCTGAGCAGCTATGGTGAGATGGGAACTGCCTTCGGTCCTTCGTTCGACTTCATTCGTGAAAATGCCAAGGATGGTCTTATGGAAATGTACGATGGTCAGCTCCATACGCCGCAGGCTTACAAGAACAACTTCAAGGATGCCTACGACACTGGTTTCTCAACGAACACCAACGTGGCTATCTCTGGTGGCAACGAACGTACCTCATTCTATACCTCAATGTCGTATCGTTACAACAATGGTACATTGCCTAACAACGATTTCCGTCGTCTGAGCTTGATGGCAAAGGCAAGCCATAAGATTACTGACAATGTTGAACTGGAGGCTAGCATGACCTTCGCCAACTCGAAGCCGCGCAATGCCCAACCCAACATCGGTGAAAACTTTGTTAATGGTACATGGGACCGTATGTACGACGCCAAGTACTATCGCGATAAGTACAAAGGTTCTCATGGTGGTCTTGCTCAGACCAGCTACGGTGACGAATGGGGTTACGTAATCGGACGCGGAACATGGTGGAGCATCTGGGAAAACGAATACTACCAGAAAGAAACCGTTGTTCGTCCCAACCTGAAGTTCACATGGGCATTCACTCCTTGGCTGAAGTGGGTGACAGAAGCCAATTACAACTACTACTTCGTACAAGGTGAAAGCAAGAACCCTGGTCAAGGTTATTACAACCAGGGTGGTTACTATGGCACTTCACAGACTCGCAAGGAGCAGACCAACCTCAACACCAACCTCATGGTTGACAAGCAACTCAACGAGGATTGGCATCTTAATGGCTTCCTGCGTTATGAACTCTACAATGGCTATCAGTCGTACATGAGTGCCAATACCAAGGGTGATTTCATCGTTCCTAACCAGTACTTCCTCGCCAATGGTTCTGAAGGCTATAATGCTTCGGCAAAAGTTTCAGACACAAAGACTATCCAGTCAGTAGCTGCACAGGTTGGCTTCAGCTGGAGAGACCAAGTATATCTAGATGTAACTGGTCGTAACGACTGGTCATCATCTCTCGTCTATGCCGACGGACATGGTACCTACAGCTACTTCTATCCTTCAATAAACGCTGCATGGTTGGTGACCAACACCTTCCGTGATCAGCTACCCGATTGGCTCAGCTTCTGGAAACTGCGTGCATCTTATGCTGAGGTAGGTAACGACTGCTCGCCATATTATATTAACTCTGCCTATGGTTTGGAGAGTTACACCAACAAATACGGCAAGCCTTTCTCTACCACCGTATCTAGCACTACCTATAGTCAAGATCTGAAGCCTGAGCGCAAGAGATCTTGGGAGGTTGGTACCGACATCCGCTTCTTCAACAATCGTCTTGGACTCGACTTTACCTACTATAAGGAAAACACCGTTGACCAGATTATGACGGTTTCAATTCCGAACGTATCAGGTTATAGCAATGCCTTGATTAATGCTGGTAACATCCAAAACTCAGGTGTAGAGCTTGCTTTGAACACGACTCCCGTTCTGACGAAAGACTGGCAGTGGGATTTGAATTTCACCTACACGAAGAACAACTCGAAGATTGTTGAGCTTTCCGACCTCTGCGCAGACTACATCACCCTGCAGGGTTACACCAACTACGGTAACTACCGCATCGGTTCGGTTGCTAAGGTGGGTGGCACCTATGGTATGCTGATGACGGATGCTGCACCGCTCATTGACGAAGTTTCTGGTCTGCAGGAACTCGACGTGAGATATTACAATGCTGGTTATCTGTCACCGCTTGTGAAGCGTAACGGAACCGTTGAAGAGATTGGCAACTCAGTTCCTGACTTCCTCGGATCGATCAACACTACATTGCGCTACAAGAACTGGACGCTGAGTGCCAGCTTCGATGGACGCTTCGGAGGTAAGGTTGCTTCCTATGGTTCTCACTACGGAACAGCCTATGGTTACACCAAGGCTTCTCTTGAAGGCCGTGAAGGTCATGGTGGCGTCACTTATACCTCTGGGTTCGACGGATACGAATACCACGATGGTATGATTCCTAACGGTATCGTTACAACTGGTACACAGATTACGCAGCCCGACGGTTCGAAATATACTGTAGGCACTGGTCAGTACAGCAGCGGTGAAACATGGGCAGAGCTTGTGGCCGGTGGTCATGCAGAATATGTTCACGCTGGTGGATGGCACTACTTCTATAACTCTTGGGGACAGGCTGTTGTCAACGAGAACTGGTTTAAGACTCTGAATTACATCGCTTTCCGCGATCTCTCGCTGAGCTATCAGTTCGAAAACAACATTGCCAACAAGATTGGTGCAAAGCGTCTCAGCCTTACAGCCCAGGCTCACAACCTCGGCTACCTGCTGAACACTATGCCTAACCATGAGAATCCTGAGGCTGTTGCCGGTACTACTGCAGCTGAATTCCGTATCCGTCAGTTCGCTGGCGTGACGACCAGCTTTACGTTCACTCTGAAAGCTACATTCTAACCTTATAAACGAAGAAAGTATATGAAACTCAATAAATTATTCATTGCAGGTGCCATGGCTGCTGTGCTCGTTCTGAACATCAGCTGTGCCGATGACTACAAAGAGTTGAATCAGGATCCTGCCAACGTAACGAAGACCCTGCCCGAAGGTTTGATGACGGCTGCTATTAACACATTCCAGCCGACAGACTATCTGGTTTGGTTCTATAATGTACAGTATTTCACCCGATGGGATCAGATGGGTATGCCTGGCGGTGGTTTTGCAGATGATTTCACAGGAATGCTTGAGTCTGGCGGTCAAGGTAGCCAGTATATCAACACGTTGAAGTACCGCAACCGTATCCAAAACTACATCAACGAGACGGGAGAGGTAGAAAATAACGGTTATCTCGCTGCTACAGGTATTATGACCATCTATCTCGGTATCTTTGATACCGATATGTATGGTTCAATCCCCTATACAGAGGCTTGCCACTATGACGACTTAGGCATCCTGACTCCGAAGTACGAGACCGTTTCCGAGCTTTACGACCTCTGGATTACTGAGTTGAACGATTATATCACCATGCTACGTGCCGAGAACCTTTCGGGTGTAACCCGTCAGGATGCCGCCTATGGTTGCAACTGGTCGAACTGGGCTAAGCTTGCTAACTCACTGAAACTGAAGATTGCTGTTAGGCTTTATAACAACGATCCTCAGAAGGCACTCTCCATTGCCAACGAAGCCGCAAGCAATGCTGCTGGTTTGATTACTAATATTGACGACGACTTCCGCTTTGCCAAGGCCACTGCCTATGCTTCAGGCAATGCCGACTATGTCTATGGAACGGGCAATGGCCTATCGACCATCTATGCTACCGAGAACGTGTTCAAGTACATGCTTGACTGCAAAGATCCGCGTATCCGCTTCATCTATGCAAAGAACAGCTATAACTCGAAAGTTGTGCAGAGCTTCATTGATAATGGCAAGTTTGATGACCTCCCACGTGCCGTAAAGGCAAATGTTGTTCTCGACGACGAAGGCAATTTCAAGGAATGGGGTGGCATGGGCGAGCCTTGGGTTCGCTACACCGCCCGTCCTATTCAGTATTCACCGAAGACTTCTCATGACGCTGGTACGCTTTCTGATGAGGACTTTGAGGAATATTGGAATTCAGGTCTCCGCTATCAGATTTCAATGGGTGACAACCAGCGCTCTTACAACCCATGGAGTTACTATAGCGAGGAGATGCGTCGTGGTCGTGTTGACTTCCAGGTACCTACGGCTATGACCGAAGAGGCTGATGGCACTATCAACATGAACGTCATCCAGGACACCGACGACAACCCGCTCTATCAGATGTATCTCGGTGCTGGTGAGGTATGCTTCTACATGGCTGAGTTCGCTCTGCTGAGTGGTGGTTCGTTTGGCGGTAAGACCGCTGAGGCATGGTACGAGGCTGGTGTACGTGCTTCTGTTGAGGAGTTCGATGCCCTTGCTCGTGATAACAAGATTCCTTACTACGGAACCAACTACGGCTACGACGAGAACGACAAGCCTATCGACCTGCAGGATGGTGAAATTGACGCTATGCTGGCTACCAGCAACGTGAAACTCACAGGTTCCAACGCTGAGAAACTCGAGAAGGTTTATCTGCAGCTCCTTATCCACTTCAGCGAGCAGTGTGACGACCAGTTCGTGACTGCACGCCGCTCGGGTTATCCGAAGGTAGGTTCCAACCTGCTGCCGTTCGTGAAGTTCCCGAATATAGAGCTCTCTGCTATTCCTCGCCGTTTCGTTATCAGTGAGCCTGTTGTGACTGACATCATGTACGACATTAAGAAGGCAGCTTACGAAGCACAGGGCTTCAAGACTCTGGGAACCAACAGTCAGGGCAGCCAGTACAACAGTGGCAACGCCCCGCTGAACACTGAGCGTGTATGGCAGGACAAGAATGCTCCGCAGTGGGGAACTCCCAAATAATGAGCTAACTGACTGCTTATTCTAACTATAATGGCAGGCAACGTGGGTTGCCTGCCATTATTTTGAACTCTGAAACCTGCAAACAAGAATAAAATAAGTTAAATAGAAGGGGATGCATCGCTTTATTCCACCGAAAAATAGTAATTTTGCGGTGATAAACAAAAATAGTTATTCTCTATGCGGAAATTATTAACTATCATCCTAATAGCGGTCTGCACTACAACACTGGCGCAGGAGAAACGCATTTACTTCTACTCCGACTTCGTGAAGAGTAACATCCTCTATAAGAATGGAGCTCGCAACCAGACGAATGCCAACTACGACGTTGCAAATCGCAAATTAATGTTCATGCAGGGCGAACAGCTTATGGAGTTGCTTGCACCAGAAACAATCGACACTCTTTACATGGGTGGCAGTCGTTGGGTGTACCGCGATAAGCAGTTCTGTGAGGTCATTGACCGCGAGGATGGCAATCGCATACTTGTGGGCTGGCATGTCACCAAGGTTCATGAAGGTTATGTGGGAGCACTTGGCAGTGTTGCTCAGGCTCCGTCACGAAAGGTGCAACTTGGCGATCAGTTTGGAATGGGAACCATTGCCGGCATTAGTGGTGGTATGTACAATGGTACATTCGGCACTAATCAGAATGACGGTAATGGCCGCAATTTTGATGTCTGGAAGACGAAGAACAAAAGTACTTATTACTTCACAAAGAACGGAAAGGGGTATGCCGTGAAAGGCATGAAGAGCATCCTTAAGGCTTTCCCACAAAAGAAAGAGCTTATAAAACAGTTTGTTCATAACAAAAAGATCGACACGATGACCGCCGAGGGCATGTTACAAGTCATCGACTACATCCTTACGTTGTAGAATCGCTTCAGGCATCAGTACAACCTACTAAACCATTATTCTCTACTATTATTTTAGAATAAATGGAAACACCGTGGCAGACCAAGTTCTAGTTACGGTGTTTTATAGTATTTTTCCTTATCTTTGTAATACCCCGCTTTTTCTAAACAAATATTTTACATATAATAAGATCGTTTATAGTTAAGACCACATTCTCAAAGCTGTTAGGACTTCAGGTGCGTGAAATGTAACGAACGGAACAGCCATTTCATTTGACTAAAGCAATCCTTTCGTGTGCCTATGTCAATGCTCTGGTGCAGCTAGAGTATTGAGGTAGAAAAGTAAATTAACTTAATTTGATCGGTAAATTAAGTTATTTTAGCTAAATTAATGCACTACTCCAGTCGGGGAGAAAGAAACCTTTGCTTACGCCGTTTCCTTATCAAGGAAACTCAAATGTATTTCGCTCGAATTGCACTAACTTTGACCTTCGGTCGAAGATAAGATGCACCTCGGCATAAAAAATAAAATGGATTTTATTTTGTTCTGCGCTCGGTTTTCATTATCTTTGCACCCGGAAAGCGATAACAAACAAAAAATCAGATGATGAACAAGAAATTTTCGAAGGTACTCGTGTTGGGTAGCGGTGCCTTGAAGATTGGCCAGGCAGGTGAATTCGACTACTCGGGTTCGCAGGCCCTGAAGGCTTTGCGTGAAGAGGGCATCAAGAGTGTTCTCGTGAACCCGAACATTGCCACAATCCAAACGTCGGAAGGCATTGCCGACAAAGTGTATTTCCAGCCCGTGACGACACATTTCGTGACGGAGATCATCAAGAAGGAGCGCCCTGACGGCATCCTCTTGGCGTTTGGCGGACAGACGGCGCTGAACTGCGGCACTGAACTCTACCAGACGGGAGTGCTGAAGGAATATGGCGTCGAGGTGCTGGGCACGAGCGTTGAGGCCATCATGGACACCGAGGACCGCGACCGCTTCGTTCGCCGCCTCGATGAGGCCGGCTTGAAGACACCCGTGAGCCACGCTGTGGAGTCGATGGAAGATGCCTTGAAGGCTGCCCACGAGATTGGTTTCCCCATCATGATTCGCTCTGCTTACGCACTGGGCGGACTGGGCTCGGGTATCTGTCCCGATGAGAAGACGTTCCGCGAGATAGCTGAGAGCGCCTTCACATTTGCCCCGCAGATTCTTGTTGAAGAGTCGCTGAAGGGCTGGAAGGAGATTGAGTTCGAGTGCATCCGCGACAAGAACGACCATTGCTTCACTGTTGCCTCGATGGAGAACTTCGACCCGCTGGGCATCCACACGGGCGAGTCGATCGTTGTGGCGCCCACCTGTTCGCTCACCGATGAGCAGGTGAAGATGCTGCAGGAGCTCACCATCCGCTGCGTGAAACACTTGAATATCGTTGGCGAGTGCAACATTCAGTTTGCCTTCAATGCCGAAACCAACGACTATCGCATCATCGAAATCAATGCCCGCTTGTCGCGTTCGAGTGCTTTGGCATCGAAGGCAACGGGCTATCCGCTCGCCTTCGTGGCAGCAAAGATCGCACTGGGCTACTCCCTCGACCAGATTGGCAAGATGGGTACGCCGCAGTCGGCCTATGTGGCTCCGAGCCTCGACTACATGATCTGCAAGATTCCTCGCTGGGACTTGACGAAGTTTGCCGGCGTGAGCCGTCAGATAGGTTCATCGATGAAGTCGGTGGGCGAGATCATGTCCATCGGCCGCACCTTCGAGGAGATGATCCAGAAGGGTCTGCGCATGATCGGACAGGGCATGCACGGCTTCGTGGGCAACGACCACACGCGCTTCGACAATATCGACGACGCCCTGCAGAATCCTACTGACCTGCGCATCTTCGCCATCGCCCAGGCCTTTGAGGAGGGCTATACCATCGAGCGTATCGAGGAACTGACGAAGATCGACAAGTGGTTCCTCACACGTCTGAAGCATATCGTTGATCTGAAACATGAGTTGCAGAAGCTGAACTCGCTCGATGAGCTCACCGACGAGTTCCTCACCGAGGTGAAGCAGGCCGGCTTCAGCGACTTCCAGATTGCACGCTTCGTCCTGAAGCCCACCAGCGGCAACATGGAGAAAGAGAATCTGGAAGTGCGCCGCGAGCGCAAACAGCGCGACATCCTGCCGCAGCTGCGCCGCATCGAGACAGTTGCTTCCGAGCAGGAGACCAACTACCTGTACTTCACCTATACGAAGGATGAGAACACGCGCCTGAAGAATGTGCCACACGTGGCTCCGTCGATTGTGGTGCTGGGAAGCGGTGCCTACCGCATCGGTTCAAGCGTGGAGTTCGACTGGTGTTCGGTGAACGCCATCGAGACCGCACGCCGTCAGGGCTATCAGAGCGTGATGATTAACTACAACCCCGAGACCGTTTCGACCGACTATGACATGTGCGACCGCCTCTACTTCGACGAGCTGTCGCTGGAGCGTGTGCTCGACGTGATCGATATCGAACAGCCGCGTGGTGTCATCGTCTCGGTGGGCGGACAGATTCCGAACAACCTCGCCATGAAGCTCTATCGCCAACACGTTCCCGTACTCGGCACGAGTCCTGTCAATATCGACCGCGCTGAGAACCGCGATAAGTTCTCGGCCATGCTCGACAAGCTCGGCATCGATCAGCCGCGCTGGCGTGCGCTGACGTCGTTCGACGACATCAAGGAATTCGTCAGCGAGGTGGGCTATCCCGTGCTGGTGCGCCCCAGCTATGTGCTCAGCGGTGCCGCCATGAACGTGTGCTATGACGACGAGGAGCTGCATCGCTTCCTCGATATGGCTACCGAGGTGTCGAAGGACTATCCCGTGGTGGTTTCGCAGTTCATGCAGGACACGAAGGAGATTGAGTTCGATGCCGTTGCCGACAAGGGCGAAATCATCGAGTACGCCATCTCCGAGCATGTGGAGTATGCCGGTGTGCACTCTGGCGATGCCACGATGATCTTCCCCGCACAGCACATCTACTTCTCCACCGTGCGCCAGATTAAGAAGATCTCGCGCAAGATTGCGAAGGAACTGAACATCTGCGGACCGTTCAACATTCAGTATCTGGCCAAGAACCGCGAGGTGAAGGTCATCGAGTGCAACCTCCGCGCATCGCGTTCGTTCCCGTTTGTGTCGAAGATCCTGAAGCGCAACTTCATCGAGACCGCTACGAAGATCATGCTCGACGTGCCCTACTCGCGTCCCGACAAGAACGAGTTCGACATCGACCGAATCGGTGTGAAGGCTTCGCAGTTCTCGTTTGCACGTCTGCAGAATGCCGACCCCGTGCTGGGTGTCGACATGTCGTCAACGGGTGAAGTCGGATGTCTGGGCGATTCGCTCGACGAAGCTTTGCTCAACGCCCTCATCGCCACAGGCTATCGTCTGCCGGAGAAGGCCGTTCTCATCTCCTCGGGTGGTGCAAAGGGTAAGGTTGACATGCTGGAAGCTGCCCAAATGCTGGTTGAAAAGGGCTTCACGGTGTACGCCACACGTGGAACAGCACGCTATTTGAACGATAACAACGTAAAGGCAACGGCTGTGGCCTGGCCCGACGAGGATGTCAGCGACGAGGCTCCCGTTCAGGTGATGGATCTCATTGCCAATCACGCCATCGACCTTATCGTGAATGTTCCGAAGAACCATTCGAAGCGTGAGCTGACTAATGGCTACCGCATCCGTCGCGCTGCCATCGATCACAACATCCCGCTAATGACCAATGTGCGCCTGGCGAAAGCCTTCGTGCGTGCCTTCTGCAACCTCAGTCTCGAGAACATACCCGTGAAGAGTTGGCAGGAGTATAATAATTAGGAAGTTAAAGAAGTTATAGAAGTTAAAGAAGTTAAGGAAATTTTAGAAGTTAAGGAAGGAAAGGAATGCAAGAAACAAGACAGAATAAAATAGCACGACTGCTGCAGAAGGAACTGGCTCAGATCTTCCAGGAACAGACGCGGGCGATGCATGGCGTGATGGTCTCGGTGACTCGCACGAAGGTGAGCCCGGACCTGAGCATCTGCACGGCCTACCTGAGTGTGTTCCCCAGCGAGCGCGGCGAGGAAATCATCGCCAATGTGAATGCAAACATGAAGACTATCCGCTACGAGCTGGGCACACGCATCCGCAATCAGGTGCGCATCATCCCGGAACTGCGGTTCTTCATCGACGACTCGCTGGACTACATCGACCACATCGATGAACTGCTGAAGTCATGAATTTTCCCTTCTACATAGCACGGCGCTACCTCTTCTCGAAGAAGTCGACGAATGCCATCAATGTCATCTCGATGATATCGATGGCAGGTGTTGTCGTGGCTACGATGGCACTCATCATCGTGTTGAGTGTGTTCAACGGCTTCCACGACCTCGTGGCAACATTCTTCACGCAGTTCGACCCGCAGTTGAAAGTGGTGCCCGTAGAGGGAAAGGACGCACCGAGCGACGACCCTGTGCTGACGGAAATACGCCAACTGCCGGAGGTCGACGTGGCGACAGAGTCGGTGGAGGACATGGCGCTGGCTATCTATGAGGGACATCAGGCGATGGTGACGGTGAAGGGTGTCGACGACAACTTCATGGAACTCACCCACATCAATGAGATCGTCTATGGCGACGGCGAGTTCCAACTGCATGCCGCCGACCTGGAATATGGTACGCTGGGCATCCGTCTGGCGCAGGATCTGGGCACGGGTGCGCGCTTCGGCAACTACCTGCAAGTGTATGCCCCGCGCCGCGACGGCCAGCTCGACCTCTCGAATCCGCAGGACGGATTCGTGGTCGATTCGCTCATCTCGCCGGGCGTGGTATTTGCCACAAGGCAGGGCAAGTACGACAAGAGCTATATCCTCGCACCCATCGGCTTTGCGCGCCGTCTGTTCGACCAGCAAGGTATGCTCACTTCGCTGGAGCTGCGACTGAAACCCGGCAGTGACTTGGAGGCGGTGAAGAAGCGCATGCGGTCGATTGCCAACGGGAAATACAAGGTTCTCGACCGCTTCGAACAACAGGCCGACACGTTCAAAATCATGCAGATTGAGAAGTTTATCGCTTACATCTTCCTGACTTTCATCCTCATCGTGGCTTGCTTCAACATCATCGGCTCACTATCGATGCTCATTATCGACAAGCGCGAGGACGTGGTGACGCTACGCAACCTGGGTGCCAACGACCGGCAGATCAGCAGCATCTTCCTTTTCGAAGGTCGTCTGATCGTTGCCATCGGTGCCATCGTGGGTGTCGCGCTGGGCTTGCTGCTGTGCTGGTTGCAACAGCGGTTCGGACTGGTAGGCATGGGTGGCAGCTCAGGAATGTTTGTTATAAACGCCTATCCTGTGAGCGTGCATTATCAGGATGTACTGCTGGTGTTCTTCACAGTCATCGTAGTGGGTAGCCTGGCGGTGTGGTATCCCGTGCAACACTTTTCCAAACGGTTGCTGGGAACAACGGAATAACGAAATTACTGGATGGGTTTCGGTGCGCGGTGCTTCACTTTGAAGCGATCGAAACCTTCACCATAGACACCGATGACGGCACTCTGCGAAACAAAGGCTGCCGGGTCGGCATCGTTGATAATCTCGAAAATCTTCGCACTCTCGCGACGCTTCGTGAGCACGAACAGCATCTTCACCTCTTTTCCCGTATAGAAACCGTGAGCATCGATGACCGTGCAGCCACGATGGCGCTCATTGATACGGCGTGCTATCTCCTCGTAATGCTCGCTGATGATGAAGAACTGCACGCTTCGGCGCATGGAATTGACCACTTGGTCAATACAGAATGCAGTGACGTAGAGTACAACATAACCATAGATGACACGCTCCCAGTCCTTCAGCACAAAGTAGGAACTGGTGATAATGATCACATCGCAGATAAGGATGATGCGCCCCAGCGAGATATCACGATACTTGTTGATGATGGAAGCCACGATGTCGGTGCCACCCGTGGAACCGCGGAAGGCAAGTCCTAAGCCTACACCCGACCCGCAGAACACAGAACCGATGATGGCTGCCATGAAAGGTTCGTCGTGAAGCAGATGCAGACTCAACGCCCAGTCGCGAATCAACGCCAGCGAGGTAGTAAGCACAGCCACTGCATAAATCGTTTTCACACAGAACTTCCAGCCCAGAATCTTCAGTGCCACAATGAGCAGAATGGCATTGATGAAGAAGTAACTCACCTGCGCTGGGATGTGCAAAGGGCTCCACTCCAGGATGGACGAGATACCAGCCACACCACCTGTAGTAATGGTGTTGGGCAAAAGGAATACCGACCAACCGATGCAGTAGCTGAGCATGGCGATGGTAATCATTACATAGTCGCGGCTTTCGCGCCACAGTTTGTTTGCAGGAATTGCCATTGTCTGATAAATGTATATTTTCTTTTTCGGTTGCAAAGATACGAAAAAGTTTAGAGTTTAATGTTGAAAGTAGGAAGTTTTTCGTAACTTTGTCAGAGAATTATGACCGACGACAAACAACACATAGCAACGGCTGCCGAAAGGACTGCTGTCTTCCATCCTCTCGACGGACATCACGACATGCCTGCCCGATTGAACGACCCGTTCAACTACGAGCCGCATCCGCTGTGCCTGCTGGCCAGAGAGAAAGCCATGCCGATGATTCAGGAACTCATGCAGGATGAGACGGAAGGGAAAATGTTCGGAGTGCTGATAGCAGAACGAGACGGGAGATGTGGCTTCCTTGTGGGCTATTCAGGACAGGTGCGCGGCCGTAGCGACTGGCCGGGGTTTGTGCCTGCGGTGTACGACTACCTGCAGCCCGACGGATATTTCAAAACCCACGAAGCCGCTATCACAGCCATCAACCATGACTTGGAACTACGCGAACAGCAACCCGAACGGCTTCAGGCTGTCGAGGCACTGGAACAGGCAAGGCAAGAGGCACGGCGTGAAATCAGCGATTTGCAACAAGCAACATTCAAGGCTCGCGAGCGCCGCCACAATATTCGCGCCGCAGGCAATCTTAGCCGTGAGCAAGAGGATGCACTGATTCGCGAGAGCCAGTTCATGAAAGCGGAGTTTCGTCGGAAGAAGAGATATCATGAGGCCATCATCGACGAGTTGAAAGCCAATGTCGCCAACTATGAAGAACCCATCCATCAACTGAAGGCGCAACGGCGAGAGCTGTCGGATGCCTTGCAGCGCTGGCTCTTTGAACAGTTCAACATGCTCAACAGCAAGGGCGAACGACGCAACCTGCTCGAAATCTTCAAAGAGACATCACTACGTGTGCCGCCTGCCGGTGCTGGCGAATGTTGTGAACCGAAGCTCTTGCAATATGCCTTTGAGCATGGATTGCGTCCTGTACAGATGGCGATGTTTTGGGTAGGCGAGTCACCAAAGGTGGAGATACGCCACGACGGGCGTTTCTATCCCGCCTGTCGAGGGAAATGCCTTCCCATCTTGCGATGGATGCTTGAAGAGAGTGGAGAGAGGAGAGAAGAGAGTGGAGAGGGGAGAGAGAAAGAGATGGAGGTGCCCATCATCTACGAAGACGAGGACATTGTCGTTGTGAACAAGCCGGCCGGTCTGCTCAGCGTGCCAGGCATCTCTGAGAAATACTCCGTGTGGAGCATCATGCGGCACCGATATCACGACACCGACTCTCCGTTGACCGTACACCGCCTGGACCAACCCACAAGTGGACTGCTGCTTATTGCCAAGACGCGACAGGCTTTCCGCGAACTGCAACGGCAGTTCATGGAACATGAAGTGAAAAAGAAGTATGTGGCCTTACTGGAAAGAGGAGGATGGGAAGGAGAGAAAGAGAAGCAGATTGACTTGCCACTCTATTCCGACCCGCTGAACCGACCCTATCAAAGCGTTGACGACGAACACGGCAAACCTGCAGCGACAAAGATAGTGTATCTCGGGGACACCGATGGCCATGCCCGCGTCGCTCTCTATCCACAGACGGGCCGTACCCACCAGCTGCGTGTGCACTGTGCTCACCTACAAGGACTAGGCAATCCGATCCTTGGCGACAACCTCTACGGCAGCCAAGAAGCAAGTCGTCTCTATCTGCATGCCGAAAGCATCACCTTCCACCATCCTCGAACAGGAGAAGTAATGACGATTACTGCTCCCGCTTATTTCTAAGGAAAAGAATTAGGAACGGCTAAACGAAAAACATGATGAGCATCTGGGCGATGATGACTCTCACAAACATCCCCAACGGATAGACCGAAGCATAAGCAATGCTCGAGCTATCTCCCTTCGTTGTGTCGTTGGCATAGCCCAATGCCATGGGATTGGCCATCGATCCGCACAGAATTCCACAGATGGTTCCATAGTCATAGCGCCGCGTATGAAGTGCGACCAAGCCAATCAACAGCACGGGAACAATGGTTAGCGCAGCGCCCAGGCCAATCCACAACAGACCTTCGGGACGCATAACCGTCTGGAAGAAGCCACCTCCCGCTTCCAGTCCGAGACAGGCCAGATAGAGCGACAAGCCCAACTTGCGCAGCATGAGCGATGCGGAACGTGTGGTATAGCTGATGAAATGAAGGCGCGGACCTAGCGAGCCCACAATGATTCCCATGACGATGGGACCGCCGGCAATGCCTAGACGCACTGGGCTTTCCATTCCCGGCAGCGACACAGGGATGGTTCCGAGTGCTAAACCCATAATCAGTCCGAGGAAGATGGCTGCGAGATTAGGTTCACTTAGCGTCTGAACGGCATTTCCCAGGAACTTTTCTACATTGTCGAGCGACTTCGGTTCACCCACCACCGTCAGCCGATCGCCATATTGCAAGCGCAGGTCATCGGTAGCCAACAGCTTGATATCGCCACGTGTGATTCGGCTGACGTTGACTCCGTAGATATGCCGAAGCTGCAATTGGCCGAGCCGCTTGCCGTTGAGCACCTTGCGTGAGAGTACCAATGTTCGGCTTTCCACCTTCGCATCGATGTGGTTCCAGTCTATCTTCTCACCGTTCCAGTCGGTTTCCGTCTTCTCGCCAAACAGGATTTCCATCGCACCGATATCGTCTTTGGTCGTCACCACAAGAACGTTATCATAGAGCCGAAGTAGTGTGTCGGCCTGCGGAACAAGCACTTGCTTCCCTCGCCAGATACGGGAGATGATGAACTTCATGTGGCTCATCTGCGAGATCTCGGCAACGCTTTTGTCGGCCAAGGCGGGGTTGACAACGACAAACTGTCCCACATAGGTCTGATTCTCGCCACCTTCCGTGCGCAGTTCCAGGTCTTCGGGCTTCACAAAAAACTTACGGATGAGCATCATGGCCAAGATAACACCCAGCACACCTAGCGGATAGGTAACAGCCGTTGCCAACGCTGCCGACCCAGAAGGCATGCCAAGATGCGACAATGCCTGCTGGGCAGCACCCAGTGCAGGTGTGTTTGTCGTAGCGCCACAGAGTACGCCCACCATATCAGGCAGGTTCACACTCGTAGTCTTCGCAAGCACCAACGCCATTACCGTGCCTAGGGCAATGACGCCAAAACTCCAAAGATTCAGTTCCATGCCTTCATGGCGTAGCGAACTGAAGAAGTTCGGGCCCACATGCAGACCAAGCATATAGACAAACACCACCAGACCGAACGTTTCAGCATATTCGAGCATCTGTGCATTAACAGACAACCCGATATGCCCGGCCAGAATGCCAATGAAAAAGACAAAGGCAATGCCCAGCGATATTCCACCCACGCGGATCTTGCCAAGTGCAAGACCCACGCTACATATCAGCGACAGTACAACTACAGTCTGCAGTGCTGAATGGTCAGTGAGCAATCCGCCAAGCCATTCCATTTTCCTTTTAAATAATATCAAACGCCACGTCCATCATCTTCGTGAAGTTGTTCTGGCGTTCCTCGGCTGTTGTCACCTCGCCCGTCACCAGTGAGTCGCTGATGGTGCAGATGCACAAGGCCCGCTTTCCGGCACGAGCGGCATTCATGTAAAGCGACGGTGCTTCCATTTCTATAGCCAGCACTCCCATCTTCTGCCATTTCTCGGTGGCGGGGTTGTCACTATAGAAGACATCCGATGAGAACACGTTGCCTACCTTGTAACTATATCCTCTCTTCTCAGCAGCATTGGAGGCGGCACGCAACAAGTCGAAGTCGGCAATAGGTGCATAGTGTCCAGGCAGCTGATACTGGTCGCCGTAGTTCGAATTGTGGCAAGCGCCCATAGCCAGCACCAAGTCGCCGATGTGCAGATCTTCATGGATAGAACCTGCCGATCCCACACGGATAATCGTCTTCACTCCATAGAAATTAAACAACTCATAGCTGTAGATGCCGATAGAAGGAATGCCCATGCCATGACCTTGCACAGACACCCGCTTTCCTTTATAAGTACCCGTATACCCCAACATGCCACGCACGTTGTTGTAGAGAACAGGATTCTCCAAAAAGCGCTCAGCCATCAGTTTAGCACGCAGCGGATCGCCCGCCATGATCACACTCTCGGCAATTTCGCCGTATTTTGCCCCGATGTGCGGGGTCGGTGTATTTTCTCCCATATTCTTTATTATTAAGTTTTAGGTATTCAACTACATATTCTTTTCGGATGCAAAGATAACGAAAACCAAGCGCAGAACAAAATTATTTTGATAATTTTTTAGCCGAGGCTACTCCACGCTTACCACCTTCTGCAGACGGATATCGTCGCTGCTGGCTCCAATCATGATACGGAAATCGCCTGGCTCGAAGACCGTTTGCATCTTTGCGTTGACGATGCTAAGATCCTCGCGGGAAAGAGTAAACTCCACATGACGTGTCTCACCACGGGGTATCATCACCCGACGGAAAGCCTTCAACTGCTTCAATGGCTGCACGACTGATGCCAGTTCGTCGTGGATGTAAAGCTGTACTACTTCTTCACCGTCGCGGTCACCGGTATTCGCGACATCCAGACTGACTTTCACATCGGCACCCTTCGTCGTAGTGATGTGGAGGTTTCTATATTCAAACGTGGTGTAGCTCAGTCCATAGCCAAAAGGATAGAGAGGCTTTGCCGGCATCTCGATATAGTCGTGAGGACGGGGAGCACGTTTGTTGTAATAGACGGGCAATTGTCCCACATCGGCAGGCACACTAACAGGCAACCGACCTGCAGGATTATAGTCGCCAAAAAGCACATCGGCAATGGCTGTGCCACCCTCCTGACCAGGATAGTAGGCCGTGAGCAGGGCATCGGCATTCTCGGCTGCCCATGCCTTATCGAGTGGGCGACCTTCAATATAGACCACCACAAGAGGTTTGCCTGTCGCCTTCAGTTCGCGGAGCAAACGTTCCTGATGTCCAAGCAGCGAGAGAGTAGCACGATCGAAGCCCTCTCCACAGTCCATGTCAGAGAGTGTCTTGGAATCGGTTATGGCTGCCCCCGTCTCCTTATAGCTGGTCTTGAAGTCGCGGGCACTCGATCCGCCCACAACAGCTACGACAATATCAGCTTTCTTGGCTGCACTGACGGCCTCATCAATACTGTTGTCTGTAGTGTCACGCACCGCACAACCCTTCACGTAGTTGATTGAGAACCGAGAATCAGGTTTTGAACATTTTGCACGAATTCCTTCAAGAACGGTCTGGATATTCTCGTCAGGTTGTGGAGCAGTGTAATCGCCTAGCTGGTTGTACTGATTGTCGGCATTCGGTCCGACGACGAGGAGGGAACGTATTCCTGGCCCCTCACCGAAGGAACGGGAGAAAGGTAGCACCCCATTGTTTTTTAGTAGGGTGATACTGGCACGTGCGGCATCGAGTGCCACCTGTTTATGTTCCGGCGTGAGTACAGCTGCAGTGGCCTGTGGATCGACATAGGGATTATCGAAAAGCCCCATCTCAAACTTCAGTCGCAGAATGCGCTCACAAGCCCTGTCAACATAATCTTCGCTGACAAGTCCCTTCCGCACGGCATCAACCAATTTGCCATAGGCATTGGCGCCGAGGTCGGCATCAACGCCTGCCTTCAGCGCCATCACACCAGCCTCCTGTGGGTCGCGAGCCACATGCATCTGAGCAATCCCGTCGATGCTATAGAGGTCACTCACCACAAAACCACGGAATCCCCACTGGTCGTGCAACACATCGGTAAGTAGATAATCGTTGCTTGTGCAGGGGATGCCGTCACACGAATTATAGCTAGTCATCACCGATAGCGCACCGGCTTCAATGGCTTTGCGGAACGGTGGCAGAAAGTGCTGATGCAACTCCATAGGACCAAGGACAGTCTGATTACCGTTCTGTCCACCTTCTGTGGTGCCATAGGCAATGAAGTGCTTCAGCGTGGCCAACGTGCTATAAGGTTTTGAGAGGTCGCCACCACCCACACCACGCACCATAGCAGCACCGAGTTCGCCCGTGAGCACGGGGTCCTCGCCATACGACTCTTCGACACGCGACCAACGAGGATCACGCGACACGTCAAGTACAGGGCCATAGCTGATGTGGCCACCCTGCAGGCGTATCTCCTTGCCAATGACGTTGCCGACACGCTCCACGAGTTCTGGCGACCAAGTCGCAGCCAGACCGAAGCCAGTTGGGAACACCGTGGTGCCGATAGCCATGTGACCATGAGGAGCCTCTTCAGCCAGAAACAGCGGGATACCCAGTCGTGTATTCTCCTTCACATATTTCTGCAGAGCATTGCCAGCCATCGCTGCCAACTGGGGTGTCAGTCCGTTCTCGAGCGACTTTTGTGTCCAAGGATCAGCACGGAAGGTTCCCCAAAGCATTCCGATATTCCCTTCGGCAATGTCCTTTTTGAACGACTCTGAAGGTACTATTCGCCTACTTTCCCCTTTTCGAATCCCCCTTCCCTTTTGGGAGGGGTTGGAGGTAAGCTCATAATAATTCCAAGCCAGCGTGCACCGCAGCTGTCCGACCTTTTCCTCGAGTGTCATACGCTGCATCAGGTCCTGCAGTCGCTCTTCTACGGTCAGTGCTGCATTCTGATACGGCAGTACCTCCTTTTTCTTTTTCGCTGCGAAGGCTATGCCAACCACGCAGCACAAGGCAATCACTAATACTTTCCGCTTCATATCGTTATTTTACTATCACCTCTTCCCTATTACCTCAAAACCAACTGGTCATACTTCATTGCCTCGCCCTCGTTGACCATGCGCGTAGCACGGAAGACGACATAACGGGCATCCACAGGAGCAAAGAAGACATCCTGCATGATGGGGTTGTTGCGGATGTTCGAGAACTCTCCACGGGCGATCGATTTCAGAGCATCGAGTGACTTTCCTGCTAGAATCTCGTAGTTGGAAACCATGCCCGTCGTCGTAGGCTTGTAGTGCAGGGAGTGCAGAGTAACGGCCTTCTCTAAGTCGAGTGTCATCTCGCCGTCGCTGGTCTTGATGATTTTGTAATCAAAACCCTTGAGGTTGCCTGCCTGCTCCTCGAACCCTGTCTTACCCTGTGGGGCATAGTAGGCTCCAAGACCGTTGATGCATAACGGGCCACGGCTGTCTTCAAAACGGATACGCAGACGTTTCGTCGTAATTGTTGCAAAGCGCAACAGACGCTTGTAGCCAATCGTCGTCGTAGCCTCGCCCACCTTCACAGGTAACCATTGTTTCCCATTGAGGTATTCCACCGCGAACTTTCTGACACGCTGTCCCAGCGGGATATATTCACTGAGCATCAGGCGATTCAGAGGCTGCGCCTTTTTCAACGTGATGTCGAGTGTGGCTGTCGTCACGCCGTCAGGTGTAGCCCAATAGGTATCAAACTGGCCATCGGTGAGATTCTTTACAGAGAAAGCCTTGCGGGTCACCGATGCCTTTACTGAGGCTTTCTCAAGCAGGTTCGTCTTCAACTCGTTCATTACCTGCTGATGGAAATCAACGGCATGCGCCGAGTCGACAGGGTGAATAAGCCCTTCCTTGTCGACAGGGAAATTCAGGAGGAATGTGCCGTTGTGGCCCACGCTCCGATAGTACAAGTCCACGAGGTGTTCCACACTCTTCACTCGGCCGTCCTCCTTCTCATGATAGAACCACCCTGGGCGGATGGATGTGTTGCACTCCGAGGCTACCCACTTATCACCGTCCTCATGACCGCTCTGCAGTTCCTTATAGCGTTCGTAGCCAGGGTATACCTCCTTGATGCGCAGGAACGACCAGTTAGTGGCATCAGCATAGCCGCTCTCGTTGCCCACCCACCGGCAACCGGGACCACCGTCGCTGAATATCACTGCCCGAGGTTGCAGCTCAGCCACGATCTTCCACGCGCGCGGGAAATCATAATAGGTGCTACGGTCTATCTTGCGGGTTTCCTTCGCACCGCCATACCAACCATCGCCACCATTGGCACCATCGAACCAAACCTCGAACACCTCGCCATACTGTGTGAGCAATTCATTCAGCTGAGCGTAGAAGTATTCTATGTAGAGCGGTGTACCGTAGAATGCCTGATGGCGGTCCCAAGGCGAGAGATAAAGCCCCAACTTCAGACCATACTTGTGACAGGCGGCAGCCAACTCGCCCACGATGTCGCCCTTGCCATCCTTGTAAGGCGTATTGCGTACGCTGTAGTCGGTGTACTTTGTTGGCCAAAGGCAGAAGCCGTCATGATGCTTGGCGGTCAGGATGATACCTTTCATGCCTGCCTGTTTGCACACGCGTGCCCATTGTTCGCAATCCAACCGTGTGGGGTTGAACGATTCAAGTGGAGCATCGCCATAACCCCATTCGCGGTCGCCGAACGTATTCGGACCGAAATGAATGAAGGCATAGGTTTCCAACTGCTGCCACGCTACCTGATTCTCCGAAGGCAGCGGGGCAATAGGTGCAGGAGCATCCTGCGCACTGACGCCAACAGCCATAAGAGCCGTGCAAAGCATCAAAAAGAGTCTGTTTACTGGCATGATCATTTCTTTGGTTTCGATTGTCGGTTGTTTCTACTGCAAAGATACAACTTTTTTTCATCGAATGCAAGAAAAATCAAACTTTTATCAGGTTAATTGCTTGCCAAAGGCTATCGGTCAGGCAACGATTTTCTTCATCCAACGGCCACGGAAGAGACGGGTAAGGAAGAGCAAGCCTCGGAAAATAAGCTCAATGGCCATAGCCGTCCACACACCACGCAGACCATAGTCTCGGGCAAGATAGGCTGCCAACGTCAGACGCACACACCACATCGACGCAAGACTCATGATGGCAGGTTTCAGCGTGTCGGCAGCACCGATGAATACGCCGTTGCAGACAATGGATGCTGCGAACATTGGCTCTGCCCAAGCCTCGATGCGCAGGATATCGGTGCCTTGTGCGATAATTTCCTCAACGGGCGACATCAACGTCATCAACTCTGGTGCGAACACCCACATGAGGATGCCCATTAAGGTCATCACGCCAATGCCCAGCGATACCGACATATAGGCAAACGACCGTGTCAGCAGGCGCTGTCCGGCTCCAATGCTCTGGCCTACCAACGTGGTAGCAGCTTCAGCGATGCCATAGCCAGGCATATAGCAAAGGCTCTCCACTGTGATAGCAAGCGAGTTGGCTGCAATAGCAATGGTGCCGAGCGGTGCCACAATAATCGTACTCACCACCTGTGCGCCTCCCATAAGCATGTGCTGGAAACCCATCGGAGCACCAATCTTGAATGCTGTCTGCACAACATCGGCAGTTGGACGGAAAGAAGCCTCCTCTTCCCTCGATACAAGTCGCAACATCTTGGAACGGACCAGCAGGAAGTAGAGCATCAGCAGGGCGGTGATGAATTCAGCAAGACCTGTTCCCAGAGCAGCACCCACAACGCCCATATCGAGCATATAGATGAAGAAATAATTGAAGACAACATCGAGCACACACATCATGATGTTCAGTGCCGAGGGAATCTTCATATTCCCCGAACATTTCAGCATCGAACCAGCCAAACCTCCCATCTGGAAGAAGATGCCAAAGATACCGATGAGCATAAAGTAGATCGAGGCATCGTGGGCAATCTCCTCGGTACCGCCCAGCCAATAGGGCAGATAACTATGTACGGCGATACTTGCCAACGAAAGCATCAAGCTCCATAGGAGACAACAAACCAGCGACTGGCGCAACACACGGCGCGCCGCTTCGAAGTCGTTGGCACCAATGAAATGAGCCACCTGCACAGAAAAACCCATATTTGCTGCCGAGGCCAGTCCACCGAGGAGCCACGTGGTAGTCTCGACAAGTCCGATGGCAGCAGTAGCCCGTGCCCCAAGGTGTCCAACCATCGATGCGTCGATGAAGAACATCACGGTGGCAGAGATCTGAGCCAAGATGCTAGGTATGGAGAGGCTAACGATGAGACGGAGCTTTTCGCCTTGTGTCATCGTACGTCCTTCACGTATGTAGGAGAGGAGCACCTCACTCGTCTGTGCCATTCGGTAGTTTCTGTGGGTTTCTATTCTGTCGCAAAGGTACGAATAAGCGAGGGAAATACAAAGAAAAAATGGTTTTTTTGTTTTAATTTTTAGAGCGAAAGTACCTTCGGCGTTAGCCAAAGGTACGAATAAGCGAGGGAAATACATTTGAGTTTCCTTGATAAGGAAACGGCGTAAGCAAAGGTTTATGACGATCGAAAACAAAAAAACAACTTCACCAGGGAGGTGAAGTTGATTTTTCCTGAATTACCCTTCTTCCTAATCTTTTACCTAATACCTAATGCAGTGTCTTTTCTATGAAATAATTAGTTTTTGTATTTTTTCTCTGCAAAGATATGCATAATTGTAAGTTTATGCAAACATATTGGTTATAAATTAAAAGAATTGGCTCAAAAATTGATTTATATCAAGAGCAAAGGTCGTCTGCAATGAGAATCGACCGCACTTCGGAAATAAAAAAGCGGAAGAGCAAAGCCCCTCCGCATTGATTATTTCCACTCGGTTTGCACGAACCTTTAGAACGAAGGCACGACCTCGCCTGCATGGTAGATGGCTTGCAAGGTCAGGTCGAACACAAGCGTCGAATAGGCCGGGACTTTGTCGGTCGTCTCAGTGCCGTAGCCCAGGTTGTAAGGAATGTATACCATCCAACGATCTCCCTCATGCATCTGCATCAATGCAGTAGTAAAACCATCGATGTTGGCTGATGTCTGGTAGGTCGTCGTTCCGTTCTGAGTGACAGCTCTGACAGTCTGGCCGACACCCAACTTCGAGGGCTTCATCGTCTTCGGGTTGTATTCGTTCAGCCACGTCTGGTCAAACACACAGCCTGCAGGAAAGGAAACCGACGGCAACAGACGTCCCTGATAGTGAACGAGAACGGTGTCGCTGTAGATAGGAGTCTCTGTACCTGTCCCCTCGCTGACGACGTGTGCGATGATGTAATCATCTACATTGAGGTGCAGGGTGTCCTGTAACGACCACTTGGCGAATACCTTCCACGACTTGTCGCCAGCAGCAATGCGCTGGTTGGCTTCAGTGTAGAGTTTCTTGAAGTAAGTCTCGTTGGTCTCCTGCCAATTGGGATATTCCTCCTGGGTGTCGTCTTCTTCAGAACAGGCCACGACGAGGAACGAGGTAAGTGGTAAGAGGAACAGCAAGGCTGCCGTTACCACTTGGTTGATCCATTTTCTCATGCTTTAAGTAATTACTATTGATGACGTGTGTTGACTTATACGAGTTTCTTCAACAGCGAGGTGATGCTGACACGGTCCTCGATAATGGAACGCAGTTCAGCGATGGGCACACGGCGCTGTTCCATCGTATCACGGAAGCGCAGGGTGACGCAGTTATCCTCAAGCGTGTCGTGGTCGACGGTGACGCAGAACGGCGTACCGATGGCATCGTGACGACGGTAGCGCTTACCGATCGAGTCTTTCTCCTCGTAGTGAGTGTTAAAGTGGAAGCGCAGGTCGTCAACAATCTCACGAGCCTTCTCAGGCAGTCCGTCCTTCTTCACCAGCGGGAACACAGCGCATTTCACAGGAGCCAGCGCCTCAGGCAGACGCAGCACGGTGCGTGTCTCGCCATTCTCGAGCTGCTCCTCCTGGAAGGAGTGGCACATGATGCTGAGGAACATGCGGTCGACGCCGATCGAGGTTTCGATGACGTAGGGCACGTAGCTCTCGTTGGTCTCAGGATCAAAGTACTTGATCTGCTTGCCGGAGTATTTCTCATGCTGCGACAGGTCGAAGTTCGTACGCGAATGGATGCCCTCCACCTCCTTGAAGCCAAACGGCATACGGAACTCGATGTCAGTAGCAGCATTGGCATAATGGGCGAGTTTGTCATGGTCGTGGAAACGGTAGTTCTCGGCACCGAAGCCAAGAGCCTGATGCCACTTCATACGTGTCTCCTTCCACTTCGGGAACCACTCCAGCTCAGTGCCCGGCTTCACGAAGTACTGCATCTCCATCTGCTCAAACTCACGCATACGGAAGATGAACTGACGGGCAACGATCTCGTTGCGGAAGGCCTTACCGATCTGGGCAATACCGAACGGCAATTTCATGCGGCCGGTCTTCTGCACGTTCAGGTAATTCACAAAGATACCTTGTGCGGTCTCCGGGCGCAGGTAGATTTTCATCGAAGCATCGGCCGAGGCTCCCATCTCCGTTGAGAACATCAGGTTGAACTGGCGTACATCGGTCCAGTTGCGAGTGCCGCTGATAGGGCAGACAATCTCCTCGTCGAGGATAATCTGCTTCAGTTCTTCGAGGTTGTTGTCGTTCAGAGCCTTCTGGAAACGTGCGTGCAGAGCATCGCGCTTCTCCTTGATCTCCAACACGCGCGGCGATGTGGCGAGGTATTGCTCCTCGTTGAAAGCGTCCTTAAAACGCTTTCGGGCCTTGGCGACTTCCTTCTCAATCTTCTCGTCGTATTTTGCCAGCTGGTCCTCGATGAGGACGTCGGCGCGATAGCGCTTCTTCGAGTCGCGATTATCAATGAGGGGATCGTTAAAGGCATCAACATGTCCGCTGGCCTTCCAGATAGTTGGGTGCATGAAGATAGCGCTGTCGATACCCACGATATTCTCATGGAGAAGCACCATAGCCTGCCACCAATATTGTTTGATGTTGTTCTTCAATTCTACACCATTCTGACCGTAGTCATAGACGGCGCCGAGTCCGTCGTAGATGTCACTTGATGGAAACACGAAGCCATATTCCTTGCAATGGCTTACGATTTTTTTGAAAACGTCTTCTTGTGCCATATTTGTATTTGATAGTTTATAATTTCAATTGATAGTTATTCGTTGATGAGGATGTTCACCAGCTCTGTCACGTCGGCAACATTGGTTGATTTGTCACCATTGACATCAGCATCGGGAATCAGAAACTTAGTCAGCCCCTGCTGATTGCCGAGCAAACGGTTGACGAGTGCCTTTACGTCGGCAATGGTCTGACTGCCATCGTTGTTGATGTCGCCAACCTTCTCGGGTGTGAAATAGACATGTGTATAACTTTCGGCAGCCAATTCCTTCTTCACTCGGAGCAGGGCTTCCTTGTCCTGAATTTTAAGTCCATTTTCTGCTTGTCTGAACTCTGTGCTGCTGCGCAAGAAATAGTATTTGTAATCTTCTGACGGATTATTCAGTTCGCTTCCTCCAACAAGTTTGAAATTGTTATCCAACACAGGACTCTCACCCGATTCATAAAGCGTGGTCTTAAAAGTGTAGGACTTAGATTCTCCTTCTAACAGGAGAGATGTTCCATAAGGAACTACGTCACCTGCTTTATAAGTTTTTATGACAAAAGGATTCTCACCCGTTCCTTTTCCCAAGGCATAACCTGTCAGTCCTTCTGGCATCACCACCGCATGATTCTTCTGCACAATGTTAGTGAAAGTTCCATAGCCACAATCGGGAATTTCCACCTGCATCGTGTAGATGAGTTCGAGGTCGTCGATGAGAAGAATGTCGCCCGCCGAACCCTGACCAGCGTCTGCATTAGTGGAGAGCGTTACCATGATAGCTTGCGGGTCGGTACTCTTATACTTGGTCTTGTCGTAACTGAACGGGATGCTCAGGCGCTTCCACTGCCCTCCTGTTGTTGCTATTTTTCGATTTTCGGCATAGCCAACCAAGATGCTGCTGTAATCAACTCCTGATGCAGCTGGTTCCTGATAGTATTCTCCGTTCGTGATGGCTGCACTGATAGTTGCATAGGGATGATCGGCATTCGCTGTCCCCTGAGAGAATTTCACCCAGACAGCCAAGGAATCGGGTTGCGTTATCAATGTCGAGTAATAAAGGTCGCCATAATTGTCTGTTGCTGTAGAACTTACATCGACACTTGCATGATTTGCAGAATTTGTAGCCTGTATGCTTCCAGCATTTAATTGTCCTGTCGTCATTGTGCCATTAGCGACAATTCCTAAAATAGAAGATGCTTTTAGTTGGCAACTGCTTTTGCCTGATGACATTCCTCGGGTTTCGTCTGATTGACTTATTTTCCCCTTTGCTTGGGAAATGAGGTTGGGATTTCCTGATGCCGACTCAAACGAATGCCAATAACGCGGCTCTTTTTGATCTTTTCCGTTGTTATCCTTCCACGTCTCAAAGTCGGAGTTCAATATCTGGGTGCCCTCATAGAGTTCTTTGGTCACAACACTCTGTGCCTGCATCCCCAGCGGGAGCAGGAACAAGAGGGTGAGGGCGGTTTGAATAATCTTTTTCATCCTGAATAATCTGTTTCCTTAAACGATGTTTAGCGAATCACGACCTTTTTGCCGTTTACAATATAGAGGGATTTACGATTGACGGATTTACGATTGTCGATTTTCCGTCCCTGCAAGTCATAGATAGCCTGAATATCCCTTCCCTTCAGGGAGGTAGGCATCTTGATGCCGCTTTCCACCTCGTAGGTGAAGTCGTAGCTCACCACTTCACTCTGCATGCCGCTGGTACTGATGGTTACTGCCTTCACTGTACAGTCTTCCAAAAGTTCTACGTCGGTATCAGCCGTGATAGCGGTGCCGTTAGTTGCCGAAGGCTCCGAGCCGTTTGTGGTGTAGTAGGTCGTGGCGGTCTCTGTCTCACGCGATGTCTTGCCCACACTGATGGTCACCGTGTTCTTCACACCTTCCTTCTTCGTGATGACAGGTGCTGTCAACTCTTCCGGTATTTCTGGTGCGATGTAAGTGAAGTCGAATGAAACCACCTCACTCTGCATGCCGCTCGTGCTGATGGTAATAGCCTTCACGGTGCAGTCCTCCGAAAGCTCAACATCGGTATCTGCCGTAATGGCGGTGCCATTCGTAGCCGAAGGTTCCGAGCCGTCGATGGTATAGTAGGTTGTAACGGTCTCTGCCTCGCGAGAACTCTTACCCACGCTGATCGTCACTACGTTATCCATACCTTCCTTCAGGGCAATAGTTGGTGCCGACACCACTTCCGGTTCCACGTAGGTGAAGCGATAGACGGCTGTCGCACTCGTCATTCCCGATGTACTGATGGTAATGGCGCGCACCGTGCAATCCTGCGTCAGTGTAACATCTGTGACCTCGGTGATAGCCGTTCCGTTGTTCTCGTCAGGCCACGAGCCGTCGATGGTGTAGTAGGTTGTCGCTGTTTCAACATAGCTATTTGTACTGCCCGGATAGATGGTTACGGTGTTCTCCTTATTCTTGTTGAGTTCAATATCAGGGGCAGAGACGGTCTCGTTTTCGGTGTAAGCGAAGTTATAGCTGGCCACCTTGCTCTCCAATCCCGATGTACTGATGGAGATGGCCTTCACGGTGCAGGACTTTGTGAGCGTTACATCGGTGTCCTCGGTGATGGCGGTACCATTCGTAGCAGACGGAACAGAGCCGTTCGTGGTATAATATGTCGTAGCGGTCTGCGTGTTGCTCGACGTGGTGCCTACAGCGATGTGGATGGTATTCACAACACCGTCCTTCAGCGTGATGACAGGATCAGTCAGCACCTCTTCCTCAACCACTGGTTCAGGTTCCGTGCCGAATACCACGTCGATGATCTGGCCGAGCATATCCATAAGGTTGATGTGTATCTCGCAATAGAGCTGCGTGTCATTAAAGCGTGCCTGCATCTCGATAGGCACAGGACCCAGTTCTGCCAACATTGGACCCATCCAGAAATCCACTGAAGGGTCGTCACCCTCAGTAATAACGATATCGCCGTTATAACTAATCGAGGTGATTCCGTTTTCCACAGTCCCTTCACGGTCGGTCAACTCAATATTGCCTACGCCCATACGAGTCACAGAACCGTCCTCCTCTACTGTTTCCAAGCAGAAGTTCTTCAGCAAGAGCGTGTATTTACCGTCTGCGCCTTGTGTGATCGTAATGGTGGCCTGCTGTTCCATCGACTCACCATTCACGGTCACCGTGAGTTTGTCGGTGTAGTCGTTTGCAAAGGTGGTCAGCGAGCAGAGAGCCAGGCTGATGAATGTCAGAAATCGTTTCATATCTTGTATTCTCTTTCTAAGTTGACGTTGTTATTTGATTCGGTATGTCACCGCGATAGTGCCATAGATAGGATAAAGCGTCTGCTCAACAGTCTTGAAGTCACTCTTGTGGATACCGGTGAGACCCCATGACAGGTCGAACGACAAGCCAACACGCTGCCACGCCTGCCACTCAGCACCAGCGGCGATGCCAGCCTGTAGCAACCTCATGTCATCGGAGAAATCGTAGGTGGCCCATTCGCCTTCCTTGTTGCCCATCACCACTTTCACACCCGTGGGATCATCCTTGCGCAGGTAGCCGTCGGCAGCATAGCCGCTGAAGTCTTTGTCAATGAGCACCGAGACGTACGGACCTGCCTTCAGCTTCACTTTCTGGCTGAGCTGACAGGTAGCCTGCACGGGCAGTGTAAGCATCCACTCCGTGACCTTCTGCCGCACGCGACCTGTATAGTAGCCTTCCATCTCGCTCTCATCCATACGTACTTTCATGCGATAGGCCTTAGTCATTACCTCGCCGTCCATGCCTTTATTCTCGAGCATCAGACCGGCCTGCAGTCCCCACTGTCCACCGAGTGGCTTGGCGGCATCGATGCCTATCTGGAAGTTCGGAGTGAGGTGGAAAGCCTCGATGCTGCGTATGCTGGCTGGCATGCTCAGCGGTGCGGTGCCACCGATGCTATAGCCCAGACGTGCCTTCACCTCCACATCGTCGAAGAATCCATCGGCAGCCGCGGAAAGAGAGGTGAGGAGCAAGAAGAATGCACCAACTATTATCTTATTGTATATCTTGCTAATCATAACTTTTATTCATCAAAAACCAGCTTCACCTTGTCGATGTAGAGCGTACTGCCCACGGCTCCCTCGAATGTGTCACCCGTCTTGCTCGACGAGAACACCAGCGCCAGCGAGTAGCCGCGATGCTCCAGCAACTGTTCGTCGATGGAAGCATTGCCCTCATACACCATCTCAAACTGAGTCCACACATCGGTGGGCGGCAACGAGGCCACCTGTGCCTTGCGCACAATCATCTGACTGCTCAACACATCGTCGCCATGCAGCACGATGCTATTGCCCTCGCTGTCGTGGTTCAGGTAGAGCACTGAGTAGATGCTGGCCTCATCGATACGGCTTGGCACCTCTTTGAAGTCCTTATCGGTGAACACGTCGCCAGGCTTGTATTTGTAGTAGCCCGTCACCTTCAGCGGCTTCTTAGTAAATGGAATACCCATTTCAGTACACATGAGTGTGTTGGTCAGCGCATACTTGCTGTTGAACTTTCCAAAGAACAGGTTGCCGGCAGCAATAGGCTTCTTGAATGTCTTTCCCCACGAGCCTGTGCTGCAGGTGGTCAACTTCACGCAGTTGCCTTCGTAGCCGTTCGAATCATAAGTGCTGGGATATTCATCGGCGGCAGCATTCGGCCGTGCAATGTTATATCCCTCATTGCCCGTTGCCCAGATATCGCTGCGCGAGCCATTCATCATCTCATACCACACATAGTACTTCTCCTTGTCGTTCAGTTCAAAGTATTCGAAGTCGTATTCGTTACTCGGATGTGTCATTTCCTGGAAAAGCACTTGATACGTGCGGTGCCACTGGCCATCCTCCGAAGTAACGGTATAGGTTACAGGGCCTTTCGAGAAGTCCTGCAACGACCCGTTCTCGGGAACGATAGTGGCACCAGGGGTGATTTGGAAGTGTATCGCCATCGGAGGCAATTCTTCAAGGTGCTTCACGGTGAACATCAGCTGCTGCTCTCCTGAGGGCACGTCGGCAATGCGCATGTCGTTCTTTTGGAGGAAGTGGCTGGCAAACTCGTCGCCTACCCAAGCCTCCAGAATGTCACATTCCGTATTTGGAGCCTCATCCTTGAAACAGGAAGCCAATGTCAGGCAGACAAGGGCCATGAGGGCAGAAATAAGAATTCTTCGATACATTGTTATCTTTTGAACCTATAAACGCACCGTTGGCGTATTCATTTTTTCATTACAGGCTGCAAAAATACAAAAAAACTCTCAAAAATATATATTTTTGCCCGACAAATTGACTTAAGCAAGCATTTTTCTACGTTCACAAACACTATTTAACGTGCTCTGGACTCTGCCACGCGATACAAGAGCGGAGAAAGAATGAGACGGAAGTAATCAGTGGGTGATAAAAGAGTTTTTGGGGTTTTGCGCATATTTTCGTGATTAAAAATGCGGTGTTCTCAATTTTTTTTTGTATCTTTGCCTTGTCAATTACGAAAACCTATTTATCTATTAACACATTAACATCATGAAAACAAAACAGTTATTTACAAAAGCATTCCTGCTGTTGGCATTCACTTTTGGCTTGCAGCAGTCAGCCGACGCACAGTTGGGTGGCATACTCAACAAGGCGAAGACAGCAGTTCAGAACAAGGTGAAGGACGTCAGCAAGGACGTCAAGGAGAAAGCAACCAAGGAAGTGAAGGCAGAAGCCTCGAAAGCAAAGACCCAGGCTATGTCGAAGGCTCTTCAGAAGGCATTGGGCGATGCTCCCGACTGTCCTTGGGTGATGGCTGAGGATGTCAACATTGCTCAGATGGAAAACCTTGTCAACCAGCTTGGCAAGATGAACAACGACAAGACAAGGGAGTTTGCCGCCCAGATTGATGCCCGTGCCACCTATGACATGAAGATCATTAAAGGAATGGATGACGGCTCGCTGCCTAAGGACAACGGGGTGTATGAAATGGCGAAGAAGGAAATGGACAACTGGGAAACCTTCTTCTCAAAGATGTCGGCCAAAGGCGGTGTCTATGGTCCCCACAACATGAAGAAAAGCGATGAGGGATGGTATCAGGACGGAAGAGTGCAGATCATCATTCCCACCAAGAACGGTGTCTATGTCACGGTGAAGAAGGACGGACAGGCTACGTTCTGCTCATTGGCCTATGACGCCATCTATGCCGAGGAACTGGAGTTGAAGGATGCCACCGAAGGATTCATCTTCAATCTCAACGAGGCTACCCTCTTCGAGAACTTCGCCTCCAAGCAGAGCCATGAGTTTGAGCATGAATACAACCGTTCGCTGCTCGCAGCACAGCTCATCGGCGATGCCATCAAGTTCAATAAGCCCGAGAACATCGAGCGACGCGCCAAGCCGGCAGCCGGTTCGATGAACGGAGCCTGGCGTGCGAAGGCACTTCCGCTGGCTAAGCAGAAGGACAGCAATCTCATCGACCTGGTCATCACCAGCGATGCGTGGGATGTGAAGACAAATGCACTCGGAGTACCCATCAAGCGCATCATCTACGGATACATCTTCTATAAGGACAAGAACGGCACGAAAGCCTCTGCTCGCTCGTGGGCACAGAAGTACCAGGGTGGAGGCAAATACGGCGCTCTCGCCAACGACGGCGTCGGAGTCGAAACCGACTTCTACGTGAAATAACAACGCCCCCTGCTACATTAACCAACATTAACTTGCGGGAAAGTGCTGTTTCTTTGGTGGTTTGCTCCAAACTCACTATATTATGACACTATGTTAATCAAAACAAGTTGCACCCGTAGCACCGGCGACACCGAGCCGCGTAAGCGCGAAGTGAAAAGTGAATAGTGAAAAATGGTATAAAATGATATAGGAGATTACCTATAGCACCGACAACACCCGTCGAGTGAAAAGTTCAGATAAAAAACGAGATGCAGGACTATCATTGGTCCTGCATCTTTTTCTTCAATCCCCTTAGATGTCGCTGATATGACTTGATGATTCTGTCAGATAGATTATCAGGATCAAAGAACGGAAACTCATCACCAAACATTTCCGCTAAGAGCTTTACATATTCCTCATCCTGCTCATATATCCAGTTATTCCGAATCCACAGCCCTAGCGAGAAATGATATTCAATAGAATCTCCCTTAGCCATTTCATTCTTCTCCTCCTCGCTCAACATAGCATCCAACTTAGCAAATGCATCTTTCTTTTTAAATGGAATGTGCGCAGCGTTGTAAATCTCCGCACCACACTTGCTACAGGCCCATTCAGGATCGTCTTCGGAAATACAGCATCCGCCATAGATGACATGATCATGATAAGTCTTGAAGTACTCTTCTTCCGACATCACTGGTAACCCATATAGTATCCGATACACAGGCGCCCCACATTTAGGGCACTTGTCCGGCTTCTCAATTGATTCATACCTTTTCTTCATATTTTCTCATTTTACAATTGTTCTCGAGGGCAAAGGTACAAATAATATCTGTAAAACAACCATATTTAATCTTCAAAAGGATAGGTTTCGTCATAAATATCACTCAACAATTTGTCATTATATAGCCAATGGGCACCTGGAGCAATATGTTTGGACTTGTAGCCCTTTAATTGAGCAGAGAGAGCACTGATAGAAGTCTCCTCTCCTTCATAACTTATTTTACGCTCCGAAATAATTGCAACAGAAATCGATGGATCATCTTTCCATATCAGAACATCGCCTTTTTGCATCCCCATTTCATAGAAGTTGAGCGGAGGTCTGTGAACCTGAGCCTTAACTGATGCTGCCTTATCATCATCGGTCAAGTCATTCTGTATTTCGTCGCTTACTTCTTCCGTCACGTCAGTATGGTGGAACAATTCAAGAATGGCCTTTGCCTGTTCCGCTTGAATACGGAAGAACTCACGGTTAGCATTGATGCGCTGTGGAGCAAAAGCCGTATGTAGGGCTTTCTCAATCTTGGCACAGTCGCCTTTCTTTACCTTGCAAGCAAACTGACACTCAAAGGGAACAGGAACGCCAGTTGTATAGAGTTCCTTCATCCTTTTGTCTATATCCTCCTGTGTTGTCATGCCAATCTTTACAAGACCAGGCATTACAGGATTGGTTAATAAATAAACTATTCCGTATTCCATAAATTATTCACTTGCTTTTTTAAGATTATTATCCATTTTCTCTTTTTCATATTTTACAAACTCTATTGATTTAGAATAAATAGATTTGAATACGAGTCTCTCAAGCAATTCTCTCAAAATTTCGCTTCCTTTTTCTACTATATTGCAATTATCTTTTCCTACTATAGCCCAGATTCTCTTATTTTCGTCATATACATTCACTAAATTCAATTCTTTCTTACGGTACACTACCAACTCTTTACCAATATCGACATTTTCTTTTTTATATAAATAAAAATCCAAAACCCAACCAAAGTCCTTTATCATCCCTTCATATTCGGTTTTGAATTTTACCAAGAATTGTTTATATTCTTTTTCTTTTTCGTCATCATAATCAACTAATTCAAACTCCAGCAATTCATAAGATGAAACCGTACTTTGGCAAATATTCCAGATTCTATTTAAGGAATTACCTGTATTGATATTTGGTCGTATTGCTATAAGTCCCAATTCCATTATATTTAAGGATTGTATATAGTCCGCAATAGTTTTCTTGATAGTATTTAGGTGTTCTTTCGATACTTGGTATTCTATTGTCGCAACCTGGATACTTCTGTCTTTTTTGTTTTCTTTATGAGTGTCCCAAATTGTTATTAACAAAATAATAAAAGGGAAAAGCGCGCCTATATATGCTCCCCAAAAGCCTAGCCACCCATTGCTGTTGTTAGCAGTGTAATTTGGGCATGGTGAGTCTGTTATTAGAATAACATTGACAAGAAGTGGTGCAATAAGTAATAAAAGAAAAGCCCACCAATAGTTCTTTAATAGCTGTATCATATATGATTCATTTCATCTATTTCCTTTCATTCTGTTATGAGTCTTGCACAGCATCTGGCAATTATCTATTGACGTCGCACCACCCTTACTCCAAGCAGTAACGTGGTCTGCATCCATTTCTTCGGGTTTCCAGATGCGTTGTCTGTTGGCCTCATGACCTTCTGCACAATAAGGACAGTTGCTTATTCCTTCTGCCTTTGCCTTTTCTGTCTGTAGCTGATACACCTTGCGCATGGTGGGTTTGTCAAACAGACGCACATTCAGTAACTTGGTGTCCTGACAGCCACCAAGCACATATTCAAATATGCCCTTATGATCTGACACGAAGTCATCTTGGAACAACTCTGCCACCTTTGCCGACACCTCGTTGTGGTTATATGCATTGGAATGGAAACGTTCGTAAAGGTCACCCCAGTTCAAACCTTGCATCTCAGAATAGATGTCGTTGAAGATATTGTCTGCCCAATCAATAACGGTATTGAAGTAAGTCTTTATCTCGTTGATGTTCGTGTCTTTGCGATGGACACTCATGTAGCCATCGACATTTCCCTTACTTACCCATTTCAGAGCAGTGGCCAGGAACTGCTGACGATTAGCCGGACCTTTCACGAAACTCTCCCAGCGCTGAATATTAGCATTTTGTGAGTTCGAAAACTCTGCTTTGCACAGCGTAACAAATGGACCAGAATAGATGGCGTTAAGTTCTTCTTGCTCATTTAGCGGAATACCTGCAATGTTGATGGTTTTGAACCACTCCTTGATTTCCTCTTCCGCATGTTCTCCCTCGCCCTCGCAGATATATACCAAAAGTTCCGTCTTGAGGATTATCTGCGCTTGCCCTTCGTTCAGACCATCAAAGATTTGCTCCAAACCATTTATCTTCACCGCAAACTTGTTCTTCAAGAAGCGACCAAGTGAAGTAATACGCTGTTGTCCATCGAGAACTTCCAACCTTCCATCATCCTTACGGTTGAAGTAGATTAGTCCCAAAGGATAGCCCTTCAGCACAGACTCAATAACAGCCACATCTTTTTTGCCATCGGCATAAATGTAGTTGCGCTGATATTCAGGCTGAATGGTCAGTTGTCCGGCCAAGCCATAAAGGCCTTTGCCTTCCAGCTCGTTATACTCGAATCCGTCGCAAATCTGCTCGACGGTATATATCTTTAGTTCGGTTTTCATAAGCTATTGTTTTTTGCGGATTAGTATTCTTTCGTATAGCCTTACAAGCTCGCCGTCTCGTTCAACATAAAGTCGGGGACCACCATTTAGCTTGCCAAGTTTCTTCTTGATAATATCCATATTGGCAAGTTCAAGACCAATGCCAATTATTTCAAATTGTTCAGGACAATACTTGTCAATGAATGAAATAGGAACGCCCATAGTCCCTTCGTAATCGCTTGGAATAGCATCAGTAAATGGGATTTCAATTGCATCATAATTAACATAATGCTCATAATCTTTTCTACCTCTGACCTCTTTATGTTTACTATGCTTGAAGTTTTCTGCCATTGTCATTAATCGTAATGGCTCGTGACGACGTCCATGTTCAAGATTAGTGAACCATCCAGTTCCTGCAACGCTGATAAACTTATTACCGTGCTCATCCATATAAAGCTCTGTTCCACTCATTTCATAATAATCCGGAACGAGGAAGGTCATGTTTTTGCCATTGACTCTCTTGTTGAATCTACATCCTGTCCATATTTTATTCTTCATAATTAATGGAAACACTTCCTTATATGCTATTGCGTTTATATTACCAATTATCAAGAACTTCTTGTCTGCCTCCATTATCCATGCAAGAAATTCCCTAAACAGCGAGAACGGTGGATTTGTTACGATAATATCTGCTTCGTCTCGCAAATTCCTAATCTCCTTACTACGGAAATCACCATCACCCTCCAAGTATTGCCATTCTAAGTCGTTAATGTCAATACGATTGTCGCCTGTCACATCACGGGTCAGCACGAATATCTTTCCATTAGTTTTGCTCTTGTCTGGATTGAAGTACGGTTGCTGTGTCTCAAAGAGAGTTGGCTGATATGGCATCTTGTACTTCTTCGACTCTGGGGCATAGCTTGTAGAGATGAGTTTCTTCAAGCCAAGTAGTTCAAAATTCTGGGCAAAGAATTTCGTGAAGTTGCTCCACTCAGGGTCATCGCACGGCAACAACACAGTCTTTCCACGAAACACGTTCGGGTCGTAATCCAAATAGGCGTTTATCTCCTTCTGTATATCAGGATATTGCGTATAGAACTCGTCGTTCTTCGCTGTCTTTGCATTTGCAAGGTTAGTATTTGCCATTTGTTTCGATTGATAGTTTTTTATCTATATGCATTGACTATCAATCGCTGACGCACAAAGAAAGCGTGATGCTTCTTATGCGTTAAGCTGGGGTATGCCTAGGAATTGGGCCCCATCCCTACCTATAAGAATACACCACGCCTATTGGCGTGAATGCATAGCTATATCGGTAAGGAATGGAGTTGCCGTTATCCAGCACCCCACACTCTCTATTACTTCTGAGCGTTCTTATCCCAATTTGTTTCCTAGGCATATTGGCTTAACGCGAAATAATAGCTAATGCTTTCATCAGTTCGGATTTCTCCCCGAACTGTTTGCAAAGATACGAATAATAGTTTATAATTCCAAGTTTCAAGTAAAAAAATTGTTGAAGCTAGTGTCTTCTTTGGCATCATACACTCGAAACTAGGTACTAGGAACTAGGAACTATACACTTGAAACTTTTTTATTTCCTTCTCTCGTTTTTTTGTTTTTCCTTTTCCTGCCCAATACTCCTTGCACCCTCAATGAGTTGTTTCTCACAACGCTATGGGTTGTCACTGGCAAAGCATAGAGTTTAGAGGCATAACTCATAGAGTTCTGAGCAAAAACAAGTGCTCTTTTTTCTCCCTTCCCTTCAGGGAGGGGCTGGGGGTAGGCTCGGTGTCGCCGGTGCAGCGGGTGCAACTCTTCTGGCTTACACAGTGTCCTAATATAGTGCGCTTTTTCGTAACGTGTGCAAAAACGGGCAATTTCGCTGCGTTAATGATGGTTAATGTGGCGGGGAACAGTGTTTTCGTATGACTAGAGTAGTGCTTTCGTGTGACCGGAGCAGTGCTTTCGTGTGGCTGGAAGAATGCTCTGAAATGGCTATAGTATTGCCCTAGTT
>JAFZAP010000082.1 GCA_017557185.1 Prevotella sp. | reverse complement strand
TGAACGACTCACAGAGATCGTATTTCTTGCCAGTTGCTTTCAGAACCTCAGCCTCGAAGAACGAGAGTGTCGAGTAGTCCCAACACGTGCCTGAGCGGTTCTGATCTTTCATCGAGGTGACGGGAATCTCCTTCACCACCGTGAATACGGGTTTGTTGTCAGGTTTTGCGGGAGCCTTTTTCTTGGCTGCCGTCACGCTTCCTGCAGCTACGAACAGGGCCAGCGCAATAAATAGAATCTTTTTAATTTTTCTAGCCCCCTATCATAGGGGGATGGGGTCTTGAATTTGTGAAACAATAATATTAATTAATCTCTTATTTTGCTTTATTTTGATTGGGCTACGGCCATGAACTCCTCGACGTCCTTCGGATGATACGGGATGCGCTTTTCACCGAGGAAGCGACAGCCGTCGCTGGTGATGAGGATGTCGTCCTCGAGACGAATGCCACCGAAGTTCTTATATTTCTCTATCTCGTCAAAGCACAGGTATTCAGCACAATGACCGCTATTCCGCCAGTCGTCGATGAGGGCAGGAATGAAGTATATTCCCGGTTCATCGGTAACTACGAAGCCTTCTTCCAAGCGTCGGCCCATGCGCAGACAATTCGTACCGAACTGGTCAAGGATGGGTCGGGTCTCTTCATCGAAGCCCACGTTGATCTGGTCGAGGTTCTCCATGTCGTGCACGTCCATACCCATCATGTGACCGAGTCCGTGAGGCAGGAACATGGCGTGTGCACCGGCGCGAACAGCCTCCTCGGTGTCGCCCTTCATCAGGCCGAGCTCTTTCAGGCGGTCGGTCATCAGCCGGCAGACGGCGAAGTGGCAGTCCATGTACTTCACACCGGGCTTCGCCACGTTCAAGACGAGGTCGTGACAGTCCTCGACGATGGAGTAGATGTCGAGCTGCCGCTGTGTGTACTTACCCGAAACAGGCATCGTGCGGGTGTTGTCAGAGCAGTAGTTGTTCACCGTCTCCGCACCGCAGTCGCACAGGGCGAGGCGTCCGGCCTCCAGCGGGCGCAGCGACGGAGCACCATGCATGATTTCGCCGTGCTGCGAGAAGATGGTGGCGAAGCTCACCTGAGCACCATAGCTGTGGGCGATGCCGTCGATTTGTCCGGCAATATATTTTTCCGTGACGCCCGGCTTGATGAGCCGCATGGCGGTGGTGTGCATCAGGTAGCCGATTTCGGCGGCGCGCTCCAGTTCCTCAATCTCTTCCTGCGTCTTCGAAGAGCGCATTTTTACTACGGCCATGATGAGCTTCATCGAGGCGGCAGCCTTCTGCTTGGAGGGATGCAGGCCGAGCAGATCCATGATTTGAATCTTGATGTCGTGGCGATAGGGCGGCAGGAAGTGGATGGTTCTGTTTGCCGCAAGGGCATCGCCACAGATCTTGCTGAGTTTCGCCATCGGGGCACTCTTGGTGATGCCCACCTGTGCGGCGAGGTCGCTCACGCTGTCAACCGAGCCATACCAGACGATGTCCTCAATGTCGATGTCGTCGCCGATGAGCCATTCGCGGTCGTTGTCGACGTCGATGACGCCAACGAGTCCGTCGCGCTGCTGGCCGAAGTAATAGAGGAACGACGAGTCCTGACGGAACGGATAGTAGGCGTTGTTGGGGTAGTTGTTGGGTGACTCGTTGTTGCCGAACAATACGATAACACCTTCGCCCACGAGACGTTTCAGCTCATTGCGGCGCTGAATGTAGGTTTCTTTACAAAACATAGCTGTTGTGTTTTTAGAACTTTTTTGTCGATTTCGGCACAAAGGTAACAAATTTCCGCAACATAAAATAAATAATGACGTTAAAGAAGTTAAAGATATTCAGTTTTGTTGCGTTCGCTGAGTTGTATTTCTAAGACATACGAAACAGACGTACATAAGTTTTCCCACAGATGACACGGTTTTTTAAAGAAACAAATTAGAACCAATTAGAAAAAAATTAAAACAAAAATGTTTTTCATGCGCGCTCGGCTCTGCCGCTTGCGTAGTAAAACGGAGCAAGAATGATACGAACGAAATCGGATCTTTGACCTCGGTCGAAGATAAGATGCACCTCGGCATAAAAAATAAATCGTGAATTTTTTTGTTCTGCGCTCGGTTTTCATTATCTTTGCAACGGATTTTTCCCTTCTACAGGATGATGAAGATTGACGAGAAGACGGGATTGGTGCTCGAAGGCGGCGGTATGCGCGGCGTCTTCACAAGCGGCGTGCTCGATGCGTTTATGAAGCACGGGGTGGAGTTCCCGTACATCGTCGCAGTGTCGGCAGGTGCCTGCAACGGCATGAGTTACGTGAGCCGTCAGCCGGGGCGCGCCCGCAGGTCGAACATCGAGATGCTGGAGAAGTATGATTACATCAGCATCCGCAATCTGTTGTTGAAGGGAAACATCTTCGACCCGCAACTGCTCTACGAGCGCTTTCCCTTCGAACTGCTGCCGTTCGATTTCGATACTTTCTTCCAGAGCCCGACGGACTTCGAGATGGTCGTTGCCAACTGCCTGACGGGTGAGGCTGAATATCTCTCAGAACGTCACGACCCCCAGCGCGCACTCGACATCGTGCAGGCATCGAGTTCGCTGCCCTATGTCAGCAAGATCGTGATGGTCGATGGGAAGCCGATGCTCGACGGCGGAATCGTTGATTCCATCCCTGTGCAGCATGCCATCAGTAAGGGCTATGAGCGAAATGTCGTCGTGCTGACGCGCAATCGTGGCTATCGCAAGACGGGGCACGATTGGAAGATTCCGCATTTCTTCTACCGCAAGTACCCGCGGCTGCGCGAGGCTCTGAGCCATCGGCTGGAGATCTACAACCGCCAGTTGGAATATGTCGAACAGCTGGAGCAGGAGGGGCGTGTGGTCTGCATCCGCCCCGAGCGTCCGCTGGAAGTGGAGCGATTAGAAAAAGACGCCCAAAAACTTGAACGTCTTTATGAGGAGGGCTTCAGCCTCGGCGACCGCTTCTGTGAAGCCTCACCCTAGTCCTAACCTCCGTCGCGAATGAGGGATTCGCTCCCCTTTGTGGGGCCGCAGCCACGCCGGTGGCTGCTCTAAAGACCCCAGTCGCCCCAAAGGGAGAGGGAGCAGAAGCCTACCCCCTAACCCCTCCCTCAAGGAAAGGGGAAGAAATCGGCCTGTAAGGCCAGGAAGCTATCAGCCCAGGGCAGCGCCCTGGGTTTTGTGTGTTCAGGAAAGTTAGGGTTGGGGTGTGGCTACTCTTCTTCTACTACCTCGTACTTTGGCGATTCACCGTACTTGTTGGCTGTGGGCTTGCTGTCGAGCAGGCAGAAGATGAATGTGGCGAACGACGTGACGGCCAGCGCCAGGCTTGCCACACCGAACACAGGACCGTTCAAGGTTGACACGGCCTTCAACGGGTCGGGGTTGACACTCGTGAGTTCCTCGAAGAAGCCGCTTTTTACCATGTAGATACTGATCGCGAGGTTCAGCGCCCAGCTGACGATCACCCACCATGAACCATGACCCGTGTCGTGGAGGCGGCGGGCTGTGGCAGGCACGGCGACAAGCATAATCAGTCCGGCGGCAATCTGTGCTTCCATGACTGGCAGCACTACTGATGCAATGCTACTCAACACCCAGTAGCCAATGACGTACACCAGTATGAACCACCAGAACTCCGAACGGCGTGAGCGTCCGCTCATCTGCGTAATTCGACTAAACGCGAGCCTGACGGCTTCGCCAAATCCCAGTTGCGGTTTTGCAATCATTCTTTTCATTTTTCCCTGTTTTTATTTGTTAAGTTTCGTTTGTCATTTCTTCAGCAGGTCGGGGCGCAGCCGTTTCGTGCGTTCCATCGCCTGTTCGAACTCCCATTGCTTGATCTTCGCCTCGTTGCCCGAAAGCAGAATCTCAGGAACCTTCCACCCTTTGTAGTCGGCTGGGCGCGTGTAGATAGGAGCCGACAGCATATCGTCCTGGAAGCAGTCGCTCAAGGCACTCTGCTCGTCGCCGATGACGCCCGGCACCACGCGCACGATGGCGTCGGCCATGATGGCAGCCGCCAGTTCACCACCCGTCAGCACGTAGTCGCCGATGGAGATTTCGCGTGTGATGAGGTGTTCGCGAATGCGGTGGTCGATGCCCTTGTAGTGCCCACATAATATAATAATGTTGTTCAGCAGCGACAGCTCATTGGCCACGTGTTGGTTGAACTGCTCGCCGTCGGGACTGGTGAAGATCACTTCGTCGTAGTCGCGCTCAGCCTTCAGAGCCGAAATGCAGCGGTCGATGGGCTCGCATTGCATCACCATACCGGCGAATCCGCCATATGGATAGTCGTCCACGCGCCGCCATTTGTCGAGCGTGTAGTCGCGCAGATTGTGCAACCGGATCTCGGCCAATCCCTTCTTCTCTGCCCGTGCGAGAATGCTTTCGTGCACAAATCCCTCAATCATCTCGGGCAGAACGGTGATAATGTCTATTCTCATAAATGTTTCTTTTCCACGTGCAAAGTTAAAAAAAAAAAGATGAAAGACGAAAGATGAAAGATGAAAGTTTTTTTGTTTGCTGTTTTTTTTGTACTTTTGCACTTCGTAAATCGTAAATCCCGATGATATCTGTTGAGAACCTGAAAGTGGAATTTGGCGTGAAGCCGTTGTTCAGCGAGGCAAGCTTCGTGATCAACGACCGCGACCGTATCGCGCTCGTTGGAAAGAACGGAGCCGGCAAGTCGACGCTGCTGAAGATACTGTGTGGTCAGCAACTACCCACAAGCGGCGTGGTGAGTATTCCCAACGACACCAGCATAGGCTATCTGCCGCAGGTGATGCGGATTGCCGACGACACCTCTGTGAAGGAGGAGGCGCGCAAGGCCTTCAGCGACACTACGCGTCTGAAGGAGCGAATCGACCGTATGGAACGCGAACTCGGCGAGCGTACCGACTACGAGAGCGACGACTATATGCGGCTTGTGGAGAAGTTCACGCAGGAGCACGAACGCTACCTGATGCTCGGCGGCGAAGGCTACGAGGCCGAGATAGAGCGCACGCTCATGGGCTTGGGCTTCCTGCGAAGCGACTTCGACCGTCCTACAGCCGAGTTCTCAGGCGGTTGGCGCATGCGCATCGAGCTGGCGAAGATCCTGTTGCAGCGTCCCGACGTACTGCTCCTCGACGAGCCTACCAACCACCTCGACATCGAGAGCATCCAGTGGCTCGAGCAGTTCCTTCAGACAAGTGCCTCAGCCGTCGTGCTAGTGAGCCACGACCGTGCCTTCATCAATAATGTGACCAACCGCACGTTGGAAATCTCCTGCGGGCAGATCATCGACTATCGTGTGAAGTACAACGAGTATGTCGTGCTCAGAAAAGAGCGTCGCGAACAGCAGCTGCGCGCCTACGAGAACCAGCAGAAGGAGATTCAGGACATGCGGGCGTTCATCGAGCGCTTCCGCTATCAGGCCACGAAGGCCGTTCAGGTGCAGCAGAAAATCAAGCAACTGGAGAAGATCGTGCCCATCGAAATCGACGAGGTTGACAATTCATCGCTGCGACTGAAGTTCCCGCCTTGCCTTCGCTCGGGCGACTATCCCATCATCTGTGATGAGGTAAAGAAAGCTTATGGTGATCATCAGGTGTTCTCCGATGTGACCTTCACGCTGAAACGTGGTGAGAAGGTGGCCTTCGTGGGCAAGAACGGTGAGGGAAAGACGACACTGGTGAAGTGCATCATGGGAGAGATTCCCTTCGAGGGAACGCTGAAGATCGGACATAACGTGCAAATCGGTTATTTCGCGCAGAACCAGGCACAGCTGCTCGACGAGAGTCTGACGGTTTTCGAGACCATCGACCGCGTGGCTCGAGGCGACATCCGTCTGCGCATCAACGACATTCTGGGAGCGTTCATGTTCGGCGGCGAAGAGTCGGAGAAGAAGGTGAAAGTGCTATCAGGTGGCGAGCGCAGCCGACTGGCGATGATCCGCCTGCTGCTGGAGCCCGTCAACCTGCTCATCCTCGACGAGCCAACGAACCATCTCGACATGCAGTCGAAGGACGTGCTGAAGGAGGCTATCCGCGCCTTCGACGGCACCGCTATCCTTGTCTCTCACGACCGCGAGTTCCTCGATGGTCTTGTGACAAAGGTTTATGAGTTTGGTGGAGGTCGCGTGCGCGAGCATCTAGGCGGTATCTACGATTGGCTAAGAGCCCATCCCAAGGGCGGTGCCGACATGACCATAGATGAACGTCTGGCAATGAGTAGGGATGGGGTTCACTCCCCATCCGTAACCGGTCAGACTGACAGCGGACGGGAAGTGAATCCCGCCCCTACAAGTGGGCAGCTGTACGCTGAGCGCAAGGAGCAGCAGAAGAAGGTGAAGCGAGCCGAGAAGGCCGTGAAGGCCTGCGAAGAGAAGATTGCGCAAATGGAAGCCCGCATCAAGGAAATGGACCGTCTGCTCTCCCGTCCCGAACACGCCACCGATATGAAACTCATCGAGGAATACGCGCAGACCATGCGCCAGCTCGACGAGGAGAACGATCGCTGGATGCAACTCTCCGAGGAGCTCGAGGCGTTGACGAAGTAAAAACATAAACTACGTAGGGACGCGGCGTGCCGCGTTGCAGGCGAAGACATCATCCATTTACGCGACACGTCGCGTCCCAACACTTCTGGGGTTAACTCCTATATTATTACCCCAAATAATATCAAAACCCTTGCAACTTTTTGAGTGGTTTTGTCGTCAAAAAGTAAACTTAAAACCTCGCAACATGAAACTATTAGGAAATATCATTTGGTTGGTGTTTGGCGGTTTAGCAACCGCCATCGAGTATCTGGTGGCCAGTCTGGCCATGATGGTCACTATCATCGGCATCCCCTTCGGTCTGCAATCGTTGAAGCTGGGGCTGCTGGCTTTGTGGCCCTTCGGTTCGCAGGTGAAGAAGAAACCCACGAGCGGCTGTCTGAACACAGGCATGAACATCCTGTGGTTCATCATCGGCGGTTTTTGGATTTGGCTCACCCACCTCTTCTTCGGCTGCCTGCTATATATCACCATCATCGGCATCCCCTTCGGCAAGCAGCACTTCAAGCTTGCCCATATCGCCCTGACGCCGTTCGGTCGCGAGATTGTGTGAAAAAGTAAAATAATCTTTGTCTGAAAGTGTAATAATTTTTACGCTTGGCGGTCTTAATAGCAGAATGACTGATAGAGAACTCGTAAACAGAGTGTTAAGCGACAGCGATCAGCGGAGTTTTGCAGAGATTGTCAAGCGCTATTCGGGAATGGTTTTCTCGAAGTCGCTCGCCATCGTCAGACAGGAAGACTTGGCGAAGGACGTGGCTCAGCAGACATTCATCCGTGCCTACGAGCGGCTGGTCTATTGGCGTAACGATTCGCTCGGCCCGTGGCTTGCCGCTATCGCCATGCATGTGGCACTCAACGAACTGGAACGGCAGAAGCGCGCTCACTCCCTGACGGCTATGCCTGCAACGGATTACGACGCAGAGCGTGAGGCCCTGCTGCAACAAATGGAACAGGCCATTGCCCAGTTGCCTGATCAAGACCAGCTGATTATCCGCCTGCACTACTACAAACAAATGAAAACCGACGAGATAGCCAGCCAGACGGGGCTCTCGCAGTCAAACGTCCTCGTCCGTCTGCACCGCATCCGCGACCGTCTGCGCAAAGCATTAACAACAATAAACCATGAATTATGAACGATATGAACACAAACAATTCCATCACCGATCAGCAGCTCGACGATCTTATTTGTGAGTCGTTTGAGCGTCAGTCCATCGCCGACGAAATCTCTGTCGCCGTGATGAAAGACCTTCGCCGCCAGACACGCCGTCGCCAGTTGCGGAAGTGGGGCAGGGCAGCCGCCTTTGCTTTCGGCCTTCCCCTTGTGCTTCTGCTCTTCGGTTGGCTGCTTTGGTCGTTCGCCAGTCAGCAGGGCCATAGCTCACTCATTTATCTTTGTCTTGTGTTCCCCGTAGCCGCTATGCTCTACGCCACTTGGAAAGCCATCGAAAATTTTTCTGCCGAAAGAGTGTAATAATCCGGCAACAGGGCTGTCTTATTCGTGAAGAGTGATTAACGAAAAGTTTAACTTAAAAAAGAAAGGAAAGAAATTATGACAGGGTATGAAGGCATTTTCGCAATTGTACTTTCTATGACCATCCCCATCTTAGGCATCATCTTCGGATCTCTCATGTATATCCGAAAGAAGCAAAACGACACAGAGTTGAGGCGACTGATCATCGAGAACCACGCCGACCTCGAGACTGCTAAGGCGCTCATCGCCGAGCAGGAGAAGAAACCGTCGAAGTATACTTCGCTGCGCTGGGCATGCATTCTCATCGGTCTTGGCCTAGGAACTTTTGCTGACTATCTGCTTGGCATTAACTTCGAGAACGACCTCTATTTCTGGCTCGTCATTGCATTCGGCATAGGTCTCGGCCTCCTCGTCTCGTTCTTCATCGAACAGAAGATGCAGAAGAAGGAACAGGAACAGCCGCAGGACGAATAGTCTGATTGGTCTTCGCTTCTTGGAATATGGTTTCATAAGACGGCCTACAGGGCCAACGAGCTATTAGCCCAGGGCATCGCCCTGGGCTTTATGCGTTCAGAGTATTTTCGCGCTGTAAGTGCAAAAGCATTGGGAATTATATACAATTAGACCCAGAAACTCTTTTTGATTCCGAAAACCATTTGTTTTGTAAAGACTATCTGAGTAGTAGATTCATAAAGCCGAGCGGTTCGTGTTGTCTTTATTAACCTTTGCTTCTTGCACTCCATTTGTGCTCAGGCTAGCTCACTGGCCCTGCAGGCCGCTTTAGAAGTGGAGGCGGCTAATTGCTGAGGTATTTCAAACGGGCAATTTCTGGAGGGTGCATCGCTGCGGCCTCCAGAATCGCCCGGGTTACTAACTAATCAAAAATAATTCAACTAATGAATTACGCTTTTAAAGTCTAACAACTAATTAAGCTTGAATACAAGGGGTAGACTGTTGCAGCGGAGGGGTTACTTGAACATTGCCTGCTTGATAGATTGCTGCACGTCGTCAGGCATGTTCTTCGTCTTGCAGCAGGCAAGGATGTACTTGGTCACCTTTTCAGGAAGAACAACCTTTTTCCAAATGTCGTGACGCTTCATCCAAGTCCCTTTCGTCGTGGTCTTGTCAATCCAGACAATAGCATCCTTGATTTTCTCGCGGCCCATCTCGGAATACCAGCCGTCCTTGAACGTGTAGGTGCCGTATTCGTGCGGCATCACGACGACCTTTCCGTCCTTGGTCAAAGCAATTTCGGCGCAGGCATACTCACCGTCGGTTCCATAATACTTGAACTGGGAGTAGCCGCTTTCCTTGCCACAGAGGGTTTTCTTCTCGCCTTCCCACTGCATAGACTCCATGATCCACGTGCCGACGAGTTCTTTGTCGGCCACCTTCACTTGTGCACTAACTTGCAAGGCACTCATGAGCGCCAAAGCCATTACTAACATTACTTTTTTCATACGTGTTACGGTTTTAATCGGGTTAGACATTTTGTTTGTCGGTGCAAAAGTAGGGCCTTTTCGTTCGAGTTCCAAACTTTTTTGTTTGCATTTCCTTTGCATCTGCGTTGCAAACAATTTGCAAAGAAACCATCGCCTGCAGTTCCCGATGATTTCTTCGAAAGAAAAGGCTCTTATGCTCCGATGGAGAGGATGAAATCATCCCATTCACGGGCACCGCCCTTCTGGCCGAACACCTTTTTATAGAGTCGGCTGCGCACGGTGCTGATGGTGCTCACGTCGCGAGCGAGGACAAGGGCGATGTCGGTGGGGGCAGTCCTAAGCTTGATGAGCAGGCACACGTGATATTCCAGTTCCGACATAGAGTAAAGGCTGTGCAGCTGACTGCTGAACCCCGGATATACCCTCTTGATCTGATTCTCTATGTCGGCCCATTCCTCATCTTTTAACCGCTGTCCGCCGGCAATGCGACGTTGCAACGACAAGTATTCGTCGGAAGAAAAATAGGCCGACTCAACCGATGCAATCGCCTGTCGGACCGACTTCGGGCGCTCTTCGCGCACCTCTTGTATCTGCTGTAGCTGCAGCTGTAGCCTTCGCTTTGCCTTGCGGTTGTCGATGGCTATCCAGGCGATGACGAGCATGATGAGGACAAACGCCATGATTGAAACGAGGAGCACGTGGATGATGCCAGCCTGCTGGCGCTCTTTGGCAGAGAGCACATAGCTGGTGGCATTGTCGGTGTTTCCATGCTGCAAGTCGGTAGCGATAATGCTGCAGATCTCTTCGCCCCATTCCCTCTCGAGGCGGTCGGCCCGATGCCACGTGTAGAGCACCCCGTTGCGCTGGATGACGATGGTTGTATCATCCTTCAGCGTCAGCGGCCGCGGGTCTTCGCTCTCTAGATAGATGTTTTCACCGCCGCCTTTGTCGATGAGCGTCACGGAGCACAGGTATTCCGGCTGAATGATCATTGCCGACCCTGTATTTATCAATCGGCATTGGAACATCGCACTATCGCCCTTGTAGATGAGAAGGAATGTATTGTCGCCAGAAAACGTCTCGATATGTCCCATAGGAGTCTCATATTGTGCGAGCGTCCATGTACCCTCCAGGGAGTAAGGGTTTGATTTGCCGCCTTCCGACGTACATCCTGCCAATAGGCTTACGGCTAATACGATGTATGATAGAAGCAGTTTCATAGTTCATCGGTGTTATTTTCTGCAAAATTAGTGTTTTTTCCGCAAAACAACGAGAAACTGTGTTTGCATTTTGTTTGCAATTGATGATGGAACATATCTCTGAAAGTTCATCTCCTATATCATTCCTTTTATTTGTCGTCAGCAATGCTTTTATTTGTCGTTAGCAATGCGATAGTTTTCATAGAGCATCGAGGTAGTTCAGTAAATTAACTTACTTCACAAAACAACTTAATTTGCAAAACCAGGTCATTACTCCGTGTTCACGCAAGCAATGTTCAGGCATCATGAGAGCGGTCATATAGCAACATGGAAGCATTCGTTTTTGGATTTTTTAGCTGCATCTTCGTTCGGCAATAATAACCTTTGCTTACGCCGTTTCCTTATCAAGGAAACTCAAATATCTTCGATTTGCACTATCTTTGACTAGCGTCGAAGGTAGGCGGCATCTCAGCAATAAAAACAAAAAAAGTGTTATTTGTTTTGTATTGTCTTCGATTTGCACTACCTTTGTAGTCGAAATGAAGAATCACAAATAATTTCATAAAGAATCAGAAACAATTTAATTAAAAAGGAAAACAATGAAGATGAAAGCAATGATTGCGATGGCTCTGCTGCTGGCGCTGCCTGTAGTTTCTTTCGGAGCAAAGGGAAAGAGTAAAGGAGCAAGCGGTAACCAGTCGGGTCTCCGCATGGAGAATCTTGACAAGAATGTGAAACCCGCCGACGATTTCTACATGTTTGCAACCGGTGGCTGGCAGAAGCTGAACCCGCTGCCTGCCGCCTACTCGCGCTTCGGCAGCTTCGACCAGTTGCAGGAGGACAACAACAAGCGCATCAACAGCATTCTGGGCGATCTGCAGAAGAAGACGTATGCCGCCGGAACGACAGAACGCAAGCTCGCTGACTTCTACAAGCTAGCGATGGACTCGGTGCGCCGCAACAATGAGGGCATTGCTCCCGTGAAACCCATCCTCGACGAGATGGAGGCAGCAAAGACGAAGGAAGCGTTGACGAAGATTCAGCTGAAGTATGCCGTGAACGGCTACGGATTGCCCTTCGGCTATGGTTTTGGCGCCGACGAGAAGAACGTTACGATGAACATCCTCAACATCAGTCAGGGCGGTTTGACGCTTGGACAGCGCGACTACTACCTCAATAACGACGAAGCTACGGTGAAAATCCGCGAGGCTTACAAGGAGCACATCGTCCGTATGTTCAAGTTGTTCGGCTTCACGGAGGCACAGGCAGTCGCCAAACGCGATGCCATCTTCCGCTTCGAGACAGCTCTTGCACTCATTTCGAAGAGCCGCACGGAGCTTCGCGACCCGCAAGCCAACTACAATAAGATGACTCTGAAGGAGTTCCAGACCAGCTATCCCAATATTCCGCTTGAGACCTTTGCGAATGCCGAGGGCATCAAGAGCGAGTATATTCAGGAGATGATCGTGGGTCAGCCCAAGTTCATGGAGGGTGCCGACAAGCTGATGGCAGCGATGACTGCCGACGACCTGCGTGCCTACATGGAGTGGGATGTGATCTCTGGTGCTGCCGGAATGCTGAGCGACGAGATCCGCGAGGCGAACTTCGACTTCTACGGACGCACGATGACCGGCCGTCAGGAGGACTATCCGCTGTGGCGCCGTGCTACCAACGCCGTACAGGGAGCGATGGGCGAGGCTCTGGGTAAGATGTACTGCGATCGCTACTTCCCCGCTACGTCGAAGAAGCAGATGGAGACGCTGGTGCGCAACCTGCAGATTGCCCTTGGTGAGCGCATCGACGCACAGAAGTGGATGAGCGATTCCACGAAGGCGAATGCTCACAAGAAGCTCGACACGTTCTACGTGAAGATTGGCTATCCCAACAAGTGGACCGATTATTCAAAGCTTGAGATTGATCCGTCGAAGTCGTATTATGAGAACATGATGGCGGTACGCGCCTGGCGCTCGGCCAAGCATATCGATGAGAAGGCAGGAAAGCCCGTCGACAGAGACGAGTGGCATATGACCCCGCAGACCGTCAACGCCTATTACAATCCTACGACCAACGAGATCTGCTTCCCTGCCGGCATCCTGCAGTATCCGTTCTTCGATCCTAATGCCGACGAGGCCTTCAACTATGGAGCTATCGGCGTGGTCATCGGACACGAGATGACGCACGGCTTCGACGACCAGGGCCGCCAGTTCGATGCTACAGGTAACATGCACGACTGGTGGACGGCCGACGACGCGGCAGGCTTCAATGAGCGTGCCGACCTCTACGACCGCTTCTTCTCGGCCATCGAAGTACTGCCGGGCCTGAACAGCAACGGACGACTGACGCTGGGCGAGAACCTCGCCGATCATGGTGGTCTGCAGGTAGCGTGGTATGCCTACAAGAACGCTACAACCAACAAGCCGCTGAAGGTGAAGGACGGATTCACGGCCGACCAGCGTTTCTTCATCGCCTATGCTGGCGTTTGGGGACAGAACATCACGGAACAGGAGATCCGCCAGCGCGTGAAGAACGACCCGCACTCACTCGGCGAGTGGCGTGTGAACGGTGCTCTGCCGCATGTCGACATGTGGTATGAAGCCTTTGGCGTGAAGCCCGGCGACAAGATGTTTATCCCGAAGGAACAGCGCCTCGACCTTTGGTAAGAGTAATTGAAAATTGATAATTGAAAAATGATAATTCAGGTCCCCTGCGTAGGGGGCAATAACCTATGCCACTTAGACTGCCCGACCGGTTGCCGGCCATCGACCTGCTGAAGCAGGAGAATATCTTCGTGATGGATGCCACGCGAGCCCACTCGCAGGACATCCGTCCGTTGCGTATCGTCATTCTGAACCTTATGCCGCTGAAGATCACCACCGAGACCGACCTCATCCGTCTGCTCTCGAACACGCCGCTTCAGATGGACATCGCGTTCATGAAGCTGAAGAGCCACACGCCGAAGAACACCCCCGTCGAACATATGATGATGTTCTACAAGGACTTCGAGACGCTCTCGCGCGAGAAGTTCGACGGAATGATTATCACGGGTGCGCCGGTGGAGCAGATGGAGTTCGAGGAGGTGAGCTACTGGGATGAAATCTCAACCATCTTCGAGTGGGCGAAGACCCACGTCACCTCTACGCTCTACATCTGCTGGGCAGCGCAGGCGGGGCTCTACTATCACTACGGCATCCCGAAGTACCCGCTCGAGAAGAAGATGTTCGGCATCTTCCCGCAACGGGCCATTGAGGCGCCTGTGCCCATCTTCCGCGGCTTCGACGATGTGTTCATGATGCCGCATAGCCGCCACACGGAGATCCGACGTGCGGATATCGTTGCCGACAGCCGGCTGACGCTGCTTGCCGAGGGCGACGACTGCGGCGTGTCGATGGTGATGGCGCGCGGCGGTCGTGAGTTCTTTATCACGGGACATCTGGAATATGCTGCCGACACACTCGACAAGGAGTATCGTCGAGATATGGCACTGGGACGTAGCGATGTGGGCATTCCGCGTAACTACTACCGCCACGATGATCCCGATGCAGGTCCGCTGGTTTCGTGGCGCGCTCACGGCAATCTGCTGTTTTCCAACTGGATCAACTACTACGTATATCAGGAGACGCCTTACAACATCGAGGATATCAAGTAACGGGAAGTGAAGAGACTGGAACTACTGGCTCCTGCCAAGAATCTGGAGTGCGGTATCGCGGCCATCGATTGTGGCGCCGATGCCGTATACATCGGGGCACCGCGCTTTGGCGCGCGTGCTGCGGCAGGCAACAGCGTGGACGATATCGCCGCGCTTTGCCGCTATGCCCACCAGTTTGGAGCGAAGGTCTACGTCACCACCAACACGATTGTCTACGACCACGAGCTCGACGATATGTTCCGGCTCGTCGGTCAGCTGCAGGAAGCAGGTGTTGATGCCCTGCTGGTGCAGGATATGAGTCTCACTTCCGCCTCATCTCTCATCAAAAAAGCCTCCCCTACGGGGGGAGGTTGGAGGGGGTTTCTTCATGCTTCCACCCAAACCGATAACCGTACACCCGAGAAGGTGGCGTGGCTCAGGTCGCTGGGTTTCAGCCGGGTCGTATTGGCTCGCGAGCTGTCGCTGGAGGAGATTCGCGCGATTCATCGCCAGGTGCCGGATGTGGAGCTCGAGGTGTTCGTGCATGGGGCGTTGTGCGTGAGCTACAGCGGACAATGCTATATGTCGCAGTTCTGTCTGGGCCGCTCGGCCAATCGTGGTGAGTGTGCGCAGATGTGCCGCATGAAGTACGACCTCCTCGATGCCGACGGCCGTGAGATTGAGCATCAGCGCCACTTGTTGTCGCTGAAGGACATGTGCCGCATCGACGCGTTGGAGGAACTCGCCGACGCGGGTGCTGTGTCGTTCAAGATTGAAGGCCGGTTGAAGGACGTCGCCTACGTGAAGAACGTGGTGGCTGCCTATAGCCAGCGACTCGATGACCTGATTCGTCGGCGTCCCGACGACTTCCAACGGGCTTCGCGCGGACGTGTTGCCTACGCCTTCAAACCCGACCTGCGCAAGACGTTCAACCGCGGGTTCACCGACTACTTCCTGCATGCTTATCGCGACGAAAACGGAATCCTGCAAGGTCGGCAGCGCGACATCGCGTCGTTCGACACGCCGAAGGCGCTGGGCGAATACGTGGGCAAGGTGAAGGAGGTGCGCCGCGATTCGTTCACGGTGGCAGGTACAGCAGCCTTTGCCAACGGCGACGGGCTGTGCTTTTTTCAGAAGAATGACGAGAGAGGAGAGTGGAGAGAGACGGAACTCGTGGGCTTTCGCGTGAATCGGGCTGAAGGCAACCGCCTGTTCCCGTTGCGGATGCCCGAGGCGCTCCGGCCGGGCGTGGGACTCTATCGCAACAACGATATTGTCTTCGAACGGCTCATGTCGGGAAAGACTGCCGAGCGGAAGATTCCTGTCAGAATGGTGTTCGACGCTTCGCCTGACGGTATGTCGCTGCAGGTTTTCGATGCTGCCGACGATACGTTGCTGGCCACAGCGGCGATGGATGTCGAACTGCAGCTGGCACAGAAACCGCAGCGCGAGAACATCATCTGCCAGCTCACGAAGCTGGGCAACACGCCCTACGTCTGCGAAGAGCTGACGATTGCTGGCGATGCCGACAAGTATTTCATTCCTTCGAGTCAGCTGGCGGAACTGAGGAGAAAGATGCAATCCCCAGTCGTTCCCGGCCTCTCCCCCAGTCCTTCCCTCGTAGGGAAGGTAGCTTTTGAGGGGAGTGGGGGCCAACCTCACCTCCTCAACGTCTCGAACCGTCTCGCCCGCAAGTTCTACAGGGAACAGGGCATTGAGGCGACCGATGCACTCGAGATATCTCCCCTCCGCAATGGAGGGAGCGGACTCTTGCTCATGCAATGCCGCCACTGCCTCAGATTCACGCTGGGCTATTGCGTGAAGCACGGAGGCCGGAAGCCCGCTTGGCGCGAACCGCTGTTCCTCCGTCTGGGCGATGGCCGCGAGTTCCGATTGGAGTTCGACTGCCGTGCATGCCAGATGAATATCTATTCCAAGTAAAAAACGTTGATGCGTATGAAGAGAATTGCGCTGTATTGCTTCCTGTTGTTGAGCCTGAGCAGCTGCTACAACCAGAAGTATTGGGAGGGACGACACTATTCCTTCAACTACAATTTCGCGGTGAAGGCCGACAGTATGGAACTACTGCGGCAGCAACCCGAGGAGTTGGCGAGCGACCTGCTCACCGACTCGTTCGTCATCAGGAAAGGCTGCCGACTGGTTGTCGCCGACTTCCGCATGATGCCTAACGACTCAATCGATTCCGTCTGGGTGCAGCTCGCCACAGAAGACTCGGAGTTCGGATGGACGCGCGAGTCGGAGCTGCTGCCGCGTGTCGTGCCTGACGATCCCATCTCGCAGTTCATCTCCCTCTTCTCCGAGCGACATGTGCTCATCTCGCTCATCGTCATCGTGTTGCTCGCGGTGGTCTATCTCTACCGCAAATACAAAACGCCCCTCGCCAGTAGGAAAGAAACGGAGGGTGAGGCGCCTTTCCTCGTTCACTTCAACGACATCCACTCGTTCTATCCCACGTTGCTCGCCGTCGTCGTCGCGATGGCTGCCACGTTCTACGCATCCCTGCAGATGTTCGCACCCGAGCTCTGGCAGCAGTTCTACTATCATCCCACGCTGAACCCGTTCTCGGTGCCGGGACTGCTCTCGGTGTTCCTCGTGTCCGTGTGGGCGATGCTCATCATCGCTATCGCTGTCGTCGACGACGTGCGCAGGAAACTGCCTTTCGGCGAAGCGCTGCTCTATCTGGGAGGACTCGCCGCAGTATGTGCCGTCAACTACATCGTGTTTAGTATCACCACGTTATGGTACATCGGCTACCTCCTCCTGATCATCTATATCGTGTTCGCCGTGCGCCAGTACTATCGTCACCACGCCTGCCGCTACTTCTGCGGCAACTGTGGCGAAGAACTCATCAGCAAGGGCCCCTGCCCCCATTGCGGAGCCATCAATGAATAAACTATCAACTCTCAACTCTCCACTCTCAACTATGACAAAGAATCTTTCCTTCCTGTTAGCCTGTGTCCTCCTTGCCCTCCTCGCATCCTGCGGCACAGCAGCCAACACAAAGTCCGTCATGCAAACACCCGGAAATCCCTATCTGCCACTATGGGAACATATCCCTGATGGCGAACCCTACGTCTTCGAAGACCCGGATCATCCTGGAAAGTATCGTGTTTACATCTACGGCTCGCACGACGACCTTATTACCAAATACTGCGGACGCGATCAGGTGGTTTGGTCGGCCGATGTCGACGACCTCAGCAACTGGCGCTACGACGGTGTGATTCTCGTCGTCGACAAGAATGCGAAGGGTGAGCCGTTCGACTCCGCCGGCACCGCCGACGTGCTCTATGCGCCCGATGTCACGCTGGTTACCGCCCCCGATGGCACCAAGACCTACTATCTCTTCCCCAACGACCAGACGGGAGGACGTAACGGACTCATCGCCAAGAGCAGCCGCCCCGACGGCCCGTTTGAGGTTTGCAACTGGAATGCCGACAACGCGAATATGGTTGACGGCGTACTGCAGTTCGACCCCGCCGTGTTTGTCGACGACGACGGGCGCGTCTATGGCTACTGGGGATTCGAGCGGTCGTATGCCGCCGAGCTCGATCCAGCCACGATGGCTACGGTGAAGCCCGGTACTCCGGTGATCGAGGATATGGTGTCAGGCCGTTATCAGAAAGGCGACTTCAGCTTCTTCGAGGCATCCTCCATCCGCAAGATTAAGGATAAGTATGTCTTCATCTACAGCCGCTTCACGAAGGAAGGCGAGTTCGGTCTTCCCGTGTCGAACTACACGCTGGCCTATGCCTACAGCGACCATCCGCTGGGACCGTGGACCTACGGCGGAACCATCATCGACGGCCGCGCTCGCGATATCAACGAGCAGGGCGACACCATCCCGACTGCTACCCCCGACGGCAACACACACGGCAGCATCTGTGAGATCAACGGTCAGTGGTATGTGTTCTATCACCGTCAGACGGGACTCAACGAGTTTGCGCGTCAGGCGATGGTGGCTCCCATCAGCGTTGACGTAGTAGAAGGACCGGGAGGAAAGGTCACCATCAGCGAGGGCGAATACAACTCGGAAGGCTTCGCACTCGACGGCCTCGACCCGTTCGAAACCCACTCTGCCGGCATCGCCTGCTGGCACACAGGACCGAAGCCTGCCGTACACGAATGGCCGAACAACATCTTCTATGGCTCGTACATTGAGGCTTCCTACGGTACCGACGACAAATTCAAGGCGCCCTACGATATCCGCAACAACACCAACAACATCGTCAACAATACCGACGGTTCTATCGTAGGCTATAAGTACTTCAACTTCAATAAGACACAGGGACGAAACGATGTGCAGCTCCGCATCCGCCTCATACCGACCGGCGTCGACGGAACCATCACTATCCTTGCCGACCGCCCCTGGACCTCGCAGGGAGGAAAACCGTTGGGCACCATTCAGCTGAAGGCTGATATGCCGCAGACCTCAACCGAGGTCGCCGCCGACCTGCCCACGCTCGCCGAGCTCACAGGCAAGCACGCCCTCTTCTTCGTGTTTTCCTCTGAAACGAAGGAAAAGAGTCTCTGCACCCTCCAGGATTTCGAGTTCAAATGATGACCTGTCCTGTCTGTTGCGATTAATCGCAACAGACAGAGCAAGGTTGGGGAAACAAGCCTAAGGCTTTATGAACTTCACGCTTCTCTGCTGAGAGCCGCAGCGCCACGCGACGATGAACACTCCGTGCGGCTGTGCGGCCATCGAGAAACGCTCGTCGCCCCGGAAACTACCCACGAGGCGGCCGCTGGCGTCGTACACCCTCGCCGTCAGTCGTGCAAGCAGTTCGGGAGTCTCCGACCCGAAGTGCAGCTCGTCCGTCGACGGATTGTAAGCCAGCGCATATTCCTTCGGCTCTATGTCGCGAATACCCGTCAGCGTCTCGGGAATAGCCTCCTTCGTCGGGATGAAATACCACAGGCGGTTTCTGCTCGAGGCATTCCGCTCGTCGTTCGTATAGCTCAGGATGGACGCTCCGTTTGCGCTGTTGCCGCCGCTGAGGTTGGCAATATGCTGCGTGTACACATTCAACAGGTTATAATATCCCGCCGTACCCTGCGGGATGATATCCCACAGCTGTCGCTCGTCGAGCGAGTCTTCCGGCGCTGTGTCGAGAGCCGTTCCGACGTTCGTGGTTGGTCCCACCTCGCCTTGTGTGGGATCGTTGAGCGCCCGTAGCGACACGCGGTTCAACAGCATATAGTGCCCGTTCGCCTTCTTCACCCACCAGTCCTCGCTCTCAGCATCCTCGAGGTTCTCCCATTGCTGTACAACACCCTTCGCGGGGTCGCCGCTCGTGCTCTCCTTAATCGCCTTCGCGCTGCCGGCATTCGTGATGCGGTAGAAATAATTACTTGCCACAAACGGTGGCGTGGGATCTACAGGCTTGCGGTTAGCGAAGGCTTCTTCCAGGTAGGCACAGTGTGCGGAGATGAAGCTGCGCAGATAGCTGATATACTCGTCGTAGCTGCTGTAGAGCACAATCTCGTGATACATGCGGCGGTCGATGCCCCAGCGCTCGTAGTTCAGCTCTTGCGACTCCCACAGCAGCTCCCGCAAACTGTCGATCTGCGTGAACAGATAGTCCACCAGCCCTCGCTCCACCAGCTCCATGTAGCGCGTAAATACCTTCCGCGAGAACCATTCGTCCTGCCACATGCGGTTCAGCCACTGCTTCGTTTGGCCGAATCCCACATCCGTCATCAGTCTGTCGACGGTTGTCGTCACTCGGTAGTCGTTGCCAAACGCAATATCGGCATCCCAGATGGGGCCCCAGTAGAGTAGCGAGTCCCCCTTGTCCTTATAGAAATAGGTGCTGTAGTAGCCGTCGAGGTTCGCGCTGATCTCCGTGCAGAGGAACCAGTCGATGAGCGATGTGGAGTCTACAAACGCACGATAGCCCAGCACGGGGTCCTTGAAGTCCGACGACCGCAGCGCACGCTCGAACTGCCCGATGTAGTCTCGGATATACGTGTTCTGCGAGGCAACGATGTCGTCCTCGTCGGGATAGTGAATACGGATGGGAACACTATAGCTCGATGTCGTGAAGCAGTTGCCGTCCTTGAAGCCGTCCACCTCCAGCAGGTAGCCGCCCGAGATATCGCTGTCGTCGGTCAGCGGCAGGTCCTGTTCGACGACGTCCACGCGATGAGGCCGCACATCCACGTGGTCGCTCAGCTGGTAGCAGCCCACGAACGCGCCGTTCAGCACGAGGTCCACGAACTTATAGGCCGGGTTGAACTTCAACGTCGTGAACTCGCCCATCGCCGATGTCACCGCGTTTCTGATCAGCGTCTTGTCACCAGCATTCGCCAGCAGCGTCCACTTCTTCGTCTTCGCATAGCCCTTCCCCAGCAGTTTCTCCTTCTCGTGGAACTTCAGCTTATACGGCTTCTTCTGCAAGCTCCACGTCGAATTTCCCCGCCCGCGTATCTCCAGCGAGTCGTAGACCGTCACCTGATCCGCCTCGTCCACATACCGCATCGTGGCATAGACATACGTTGTCTTGCTCGTAATCGCCCGTCCGCTATACGTGTCAATATAGATGGTGGGCAGATTCGTCAGCCGCGTCCACTGTGCATAGGCACAAATCAAGCCGAGCATCAGCAGCGATAATACGATCAGAAGCCGTTTCATGCCGACAAAGTTACAAATAAGTGAGCGAAATACCAAATGTATTTGATTTTTTCAAACAAATGAAGCAACTAGTGTCCTTATTTTCTGGTCATAATTATTCTAATTATTCGAATTTCTTTCCGATAAAACCTCTCCCCTTGGGGAGAGTCGGAGTGGGGCTTAAAAATCCCTATTTATGAGGATTTCACGATTCGCCGGAAACCACTACCTTTGCAGCCAAATATGATTACAAACATGAAGAAACAACTCTTTGCGGGCCTGATGCTCGCACTGTCGATGCCCCTGATGGCAGAAGGAATCGAAGAGATGGGCGACACCTCGCGCGTCCAGGACCTCGACGAGGTCATCGTAGTAAGCCAACCGAAGGAACAGGTGCGCCTGCGCCTGCAGCCGTTGTCAAGCACGGTGATGGTGGGCGACCAGCTCAACCAGCTCCACATCACCGACCTCAGCCAGCTGTCGCAGTTCGTACCGTCGTTCACGATGCCTGCCTACGGCTCGCGCCTCACCTCTTCCATGTACGTGCGCGGTATCGGCTCGCGCATCAACAACCCTGCCGTCGGCGTCTATTACGACAATATGCCGCTCATGTCGAAGTCGGCATTCAACAACCATTTCTACATGGTCGACCGCGTCGATGTGCTGCGTGGACCACAGGGCACCCTCTACGGACAGAACACCGAGGGCGGACTCGTGCGCGTCTACTCGAAGAACCCGATGAACTATCAGGGTACCGATGTCAATCTCGGTTTGGGCACAGGCCTCTATTCGAACATCGAGGTTGCCCACTACCACCGCCCCTCCGACACCTTCGCCTTCTCGGTGGCAGGCTTCTATAGCGGTCTGAAGGGCTTCATCGACAATCAGAACTTCGAGCAGAAGAACGACCTCACCAACGAGGCTGGCGCTCGTATGCGCTTCGTCTGGCAACCAACACAAAAACTAAACTTCGACCTCGTCGCCGACTATCAGTATGTCAACCAGAACGGTTTCGGCTACGGCGAAGCCCAACTCTCCGCTCTCCACTCTCCATTCTCCACTGTGGAGGATCCCTCCACCACCCTCATGAACGGCTACAAGCGCAACATGCTGAACACCGGTCTGAACATCAGCTACGACTTCGGCCCTCTGCTCTTCACCTCCACCACCAGCTATCAGTATCTGCGCGACCTGATGCTCATGGACCAGGACTATATGGCGCCCGACTATCTGCGCCTCATCCAGCGGCAGAAGCAGAACGCCGTCACGCAGGAGTTCGTGCTCCGCTCCCATTCCTACACCCGCTGGCAGCACACCTCCGGCCTCTTCGGCTCCTACCAGTGGCTGCGCACCGATGCACCCGTCTACTTCGGCGAGGAGATGCGCAACACGCTGGCAGCGACCATTCTCGGCTACATGCCCGAGCGAGTGCGCTCCATGTTCACCACTTGGGAGATACCAGTACTCGATGTCGCCGAGCAGTTCCACACGCCACAGATGAACCTCGGCCTGTTCCATGAGTCAAACATCCTGCTCACCAATCGCCTGAAGGCAACGCTGGGCTTCCGCCTGAACTACGACAAGGTGAAGATCGACTACCAAACACAGGCCCTGATGACGCTCCACTATGCCGCACAAATGGGACCGCGCAGCATGGAATACACCAATGGCCTGCTGTCGCCGCTCGCGCAGAGCCTCGACAAGAGCTTCACGCAGTTCCTGCCGAAGGTCGGCCTCACCTACAACTTCGATAGGAACCTCGGCAATGTCTATGCCCTTGTGTCGAAAGGCTATCGCTCGGGCGGCTACAACATCCAGATGTTCTCCGATATCCTGCAGTCCGACCTGATGGCAAACGGAAAGGACATCAGCTCCCTGCAGAACGAGACGAAGACCCTCGAGCACTCCGCCGACGACTATGCCGCCATCGAGGAGACCATCAGCTACGAGCCCGAGGAGTCGTGGAACTACGAGGTGGGCACCCACCTGAACCTCTTCGAGAACCGCCTGCACCTCGACTTTGCCTTGTTCTACATGCAGATTCGCAACCAGCAGCTCTCCATCATGGTGCCAGACTATAACTACGGTCGTGTGATGGTGAATGCAGGAAAGAGCCACTCCTGCGGTCTGGAGCTTGCCCTGCGCGGCAAGGCCTTCGGCGGACAGCTCGACTGGAACGCCACCTACGGCTATACGAGTGCGAAATTCGACGATTATGTTGTAAAGCTGAACAATGTAGGTGTCAACGCCGATATCCCCTGGTTCGATGAAAGTGAGAACCACAAGGGCAACTATGTGCCCTTCGTGCCCCAGCACACCTTTTCCCTCGCTGGCGACTACCACTTCACACCGCAGTTCACACTCGGCCTGAACCTCACCGGACAAGGCAAGACGTGGTGGGACGAGGCCAACACGTTCTCACAGAACTTCTACGCCCTGCTTGGTGCCCATGCCGACTACGACTTCGGTCCCGCCGTCATCTCCCTCTGGGCCCGCAACCTCACCGACACCCAGTACAACACGTTTGCCGTGCAGAGCTCAGCCGCCGGAGGCACCCGCTACTTCGCCCAGCGCGCCAACCCCTTCCAGGCCGGCATCGACCTCCGCCTCCATTTCTAATCGCTTGCCAAGCATCAACCATTGAGTTTCCTTGATTAGGAGCGGCCGCCCTCATTTCCAAAGTGGAGTGGGGGCGGCTGAATTAAGAAGCTGTGTTTGCATTTTTTGCTTGCAATTGATGATGGAGCATATCTCCGTAGCTAACAAAGCAATGCTCCGTAGCATATAGAGCTATGCTCTAGAGAGAAAGGAGACGTGCTCCGTAGGTTCCAGAGCTATGCTCCGTACGAGATGAGAGGTTCGGACTTGGGTGCCTTAAAACATTAACTTACAAATTATAAGCAGTAAATATTCAGAAAACTTTTCGCTAGAGCAGCTGTTGAACTATGTATCAGATGATACGGATTTCAATCGTAGAATATTGTGTACAAAAGGGTTTTGCGTTTTTTTGTGTAGCTATCGAATAGGATGGATTTGGTACAGATGGCAGATGGCAGTTATGTAGGCGAGGGGGTATGATATGATTTTTCCATTGATTTTAGTTAATAAATATAAGTATATAAATATACTATTATATATTATATAATAGTAAGTTTCCATTTACCCTCTTAAGTACGTCATGATGTGGCTCATAATATAACTGCCATCTGTACCAACTGTACCAAACGGATTGTGGAATTTGCATCTCTGGTCGAATGGGCAGGCCAGAACACAAAATCAGTTAAAAACTCTGAATAATCGTGGAAGAGTGGGGGGATTTCAAATTATTTTTTGTAATTTTGCACGTTTTTAATTGCGTACGTGCGTAGGCGCATGCATCTTTTTGTGCTCTCGCACCGTCAGAATAACAAGAACAAAACAGATGGAAATGAAGAGAAATAGAGTGAAAACGCTGCTGATGGCACTCCTCGCTGGTGTGCTGCTCGCCAGTTGCGGCGGTGGTGAGAAGAAGGCGCTGAACCGCCTGCTGCTCGACGTTGCCGACAAGGACGAGGTGATTGATGCTTCGGAGTGGGAACAGATTGCGGAGTTCCTCGACGGCCAGAAGGCGCACTTCAAGGACTTCTATAAGGACGGGGAGCTGGACATCGACGCTGTGAAGGAGTACATCGGTGACTTCTTCGAGGGCCGCCGTCCGCCGAAGAAGATCGACATCCAGGCGGGTCGCCGCACGCTGGGCGTGAACTTCTACCTGGAGCGCTCGGGGTCGATGGTGCCGTATGATGCCGCCGGTGGCGACGGCTCGTTTAAGGCTGCCATCGTGGGCATGCTGAACAAGCTGCCGGGCGGTGGCGACGATAACCACATCTACGTGGTGAACTCGGAGATCAACGCCTATCCGAAGGGTTTCTCGCAGTTCATCGGCGACTCGAACATCTTCGAGGCTACGAAGGGTATCGGCGACGCCTCGTCGACGGACTTCGCAGCGATCTTCCAGCAGCTGCTCGACAAGACGGGACCCGACGAGCTGTCGATACTGGTGACGGACATGATCTACTCGACGAAGCAGATGGCAGGCGTGAACGCGCAGAAGGTGTTTGCGGAGGCGCAGGGCATGACGAATGCGGTGTTCAAGAGCCAGGTGAAGGAGAAAGGTCTGCTGGTGGTGAAGATGCAGGGTTCGTACAACGGTCCCTACTACCCGTATAACGCCGCCGGTGGAGTGCAGTATAACGGTCGCCGGCCTTACTACATCGTGGTGGTGGGCTCGAACCAGAACATCGCCCGCCTGACGCGCGACGAGGCATATGTGCCCTTCAGCCGTTTCAGCGAGCTGCGCGGCTATGAGGATATGTATCTCTTCGAGACCGACGACGTCTATAAGCCCTACTACTCGCTGCTGCTGGAGAGCGACCAGATTCGCGGCCGCTTCCGCACGGTGCACGGCCAGGGTGATCAGATACGGTATATCGAGAATGTGGAGGTGGACCGCAACAGCGGTGACCTGCGGCTGGTGCTGGCGGTGGACCTGAGCGGAATGCTCATCGACGAGCAGTATCTGCTGGACATCGACAACTACCGCGTGGAGAGCGACGACCCGCTGGTGATCAAGGAGATCCGGCCGGTGGAGCAGAAGGATGTGTCGCCTGCGGAGCGCAAGCACCTGGGCAAGGCAACGCACCTGTTCATCCTGGAGAGCGAGGGCATCAAGCACCGCCAGAACGTGAGGATCAAGCTGATGAACCGGCTGCCGGAATGGGTGGAGGCTTCGTCGAGCGACGACGACTCGAGCGTGGGCGGCGCAGGTTTCGCGAATACGACGTTCGGTCTGAAGTACCTGCTGCAGGGCATCTACGACAGCTACCGGAAGCATTCGAAGGGAGAGCCCTACTACTACGTGATCGAGCTGGGATTCGATAGGTAGTTGATAGTTGAGAGTTGATAGTTGAGAGTTCTTGCTCCGCGATGCTACGCAAGCGGCAAAGCCGAGGGGAGGGGGGTATGGATAGTCAAGCCAATTGAGAAATGAGTTATGATAAAATATAGTATTATATGTTTTGTTCTTAGCTTCATCTGTGTCCAATCGTTGTGGGCACAGGATATTTATCATGAGGGAATCAACTATTACCTCGATGCCGCAAGACAGACAGCGGAGGTGATAGCGGGCGATTCTCCATATGTTGGTTCTGTTACGATTCCAGATTCTGTCGTAGTAGGAGCCAATACTTATTATGTCACATCAATTGGCGATGAAGCGTTTTACGATTGTAGTGAGTTGAAATCTGTCAAAATAGGTAAGCGGGTAAAGACAATTGGCAGTTCGTCATTTCAAAACTGTACGGCTCTGAAGGAAATCATCATTCCGGATAGTGTGTTAAGTATTGGCGGATATGCATTCAGACATTGTGAAAAATTGCAGAAAGTTTCGTTTGGGAAGAATTTGAGGACCATCGGAGTATATGCATTCACTGAATGCGAAAATCTGATGAAGGTTGAAATCCCTGATTCGGTTTCGCAAATCAGAGATTATGCTTTTTCATATTGTTCGAATTTACTTGAAGTGTTGATAGGCAAGGGAATTAAGAAAATCGCTAAGGGAACATTTTGTAAATGTAGTGAATTGGAATCCGTTAAACTTCCTGAAGGTTTGAAAACTATAGAGGAAGATGCATTTTTGCGTTGCGGTTCTTTAGGCACTATAGATATCCCTTCGAGCGTATCTGCTATTGGCGACCGAGCGTTTATGTTGTGCTCTTTCTTGAGCAATATCGGATTACATGAGGGTTTGGAAACAATAGGAGAGGAAGCCTTCTATTGGATTGGCAGAGTGAAAAAACTGGTACTTCCTAACTCGGTTACCTCTATAGGCTCAAGTATCTTCTCTGAGTCAACATTGGAGGAGGTGGCTTTTGGTGAGGGGTTGAAAACCATTCCAACAAACGCATTCAGGGGATGTAATAGTCTTCGCGCTGTTTATTTTTCTGAAGGTTTGACCACGATTGATTCGTACGCCTTCTCTCATTGTGGAGCCTTACAGAGTTTGGCGTTTCCCGAAAGTATTAGGACCATAGGGCAATCGGCTTTTTCCATGTGTTGGGAATTAAAAGAAGTTGTCATACCAGATGGACTGACGGAAATAGGAGAGTCGGCTTTTTCGGCCTGTTATTCTATGAAGAGTCTGACATTAAACAATACGCTGGAAAAGATTGGCTCAGGAGCTTTTTCTTTCTGTGAAAGTTTATCGGAAATAGTACTGCCATCATCTCTAAGAGAGATTGGAGAATATGCATTCATGACTTGCACTAAACTTGAGCGTATACTTTTGAACGAGGAACTGCAACTTATTGGAAAGTCTGCTTTCGCAGAATGCAGAGCATTAAAGTCTTTGACAATTCCTCAAGGCGTGGAGACCATTCCTTATGAACTCTGCCGAGAATGCGAAAGTATGGAAAACATCGATATTCCAAACAGTGTGACTGTTATTGAAGACAGGGCCTTCTATGATTGCAAGTCTCTGCTGTCGGTTGATATTCCAGAAGCTGTGAGAGTCATAAAAAGTTTCACGTTTGGTAATTGTAGCAGTTTGAAGGAAGTTTCTTTACCTGAAGAGTTGAGCAGGATTAGTAGTTATGCTTTCTCTGGTTGCGTTTCGTTAGACTCTCTGAATATACCAGAAACGGTTGTGTCGATTAGTGATGGTGCCTTCTGGGGGTGTAGCAATCTTACATCAATTGTTTTTCCTGATGGAATGTGGGACATTGGGCAGTCGGCATTTTCTAATTGTAGTGCATTGCAGGAGATATCGTTGGGTTCTGGTCTCAGTTCCATTTATTATTACACATTTGGCAATTGCCAAGCTTTAAAGGATGTATATTGCTATGCCACAAAAGTTCCTTATTGCGACCAAAATGCATTTCAGGATGTACCAATAGCGTCAGTCGTGTTACATGTACCTGAGTCAGCGTTGACATTATATCAAGATACTGCTCCTTGGAAAAACTTTGGAAAAATTGTAAGCATCGAATCTGAAGACCCCGATCATATTTCTATCATAGCTGAAGAATTTAAAGAACAGCAAATGTATATGTCTGATGGAAGAATGATAAATACTTTCCATAAAGGTTTGACAATTGTAAAGAAGTCAGATGGGACTGTGAGAAAAACGATATTAAATAAGTAATATATGTAGATAAAGATAGACAATGAAGAATTCAATTTTGCTGATTGCAGGGGCGGTGATTACGCTGCTGTTCCTGGTGTTGAACACAAAGATCTTTGAAGCGCTGTACTTTGAGCGCCAGTTCTCGAACGAGATGTACAACCAGAACCTCTACTTCGTGGTGGCGCTGGTGACGGTGCTCGTGGCGTGGGGCTTGGCGGCTGTGTTCTACTACGTGATCAACTCCGTGAGCTTCTCGCGCTGGTACCACTGGCTCATCGTGCTGGGTGTGGCGGCTGTGGCTGCTCCCGTGATCTCGTTCGTGATTTGCAACAACGCGTTCACCGCTGAGGGCTACGACTTCACAGGTCAGCTGGGCAGCTTCTGCGTGATCGACCTCGCTGTGGAGGCTGTGCTGTTCACGGTGGCCTCGTTCGCGATGCGGTGGTGGAGCACGAACTGCCGGCATACGCCGATACCCGAATAGTTGATAGTTGATAGTTGAGAGTTGATAGTTTGTGATTACCCTCGACGGGTTGGGTAGCTGGTTGTCTGTTTTCGGACAGACACGGGGGTCTGCCCCTACGGTTGGTTTTTCACTATAAACTGTTAACTTTGTCAACGTCCTATCAACCATCAGTAATAGTAATCATGAACTATCAACTGTAAACTGTAAACTATACACTATAAATGAGATTATTTCTATTCCTTGTAGGCGGTACGGGTTCGCGAGTGATGCGACCGCTGATCATGCAATGTGCGGCAGGAGTGCATCCTGTCGATGAGCAGGGCCAGCCGATGCCGCTCGAAATCATTCCTATCGTTGTGGACCCGCATAAGGCCAACGAAGACTTGAAGCGCACGGATAACCTGATGCGCTGGTATAAGCAGATACGCCGCGCGCTCTACGGTGAGCAGGTGGACGTGCGTCGGGGCTTCTTCTCGACGAAGATCTCGAGTCTCGCCGACATCCTGCCGAACGGCTCGCAGCTCAGCGACACGTTCCTCTTCAACATGGGCGCCATCGAGTCGAAGAAGTTCCAGGACTTCATCAACTATTCGACGCTCGACACGGGTAACCAGGCACTGTGCTCGATGATGTTCTCTGACTACCAGCTGAACACGAAGATGGACATCGGCTTCGTGGGCTCGCCAAACATCGGCAGCGTGGCGCTGAACCAGTTCAAAGACTCGGAGGAGTTCAAGCAGTTCTCGAATGTGTTCCAGAAGACCGACCGCGTGTTCGTGGTGTCGAGTATCTTCGGAGGGACGGGTGCTGCGGGCTATCCGATCATCGTGAAGAATATCCGCAATGCCGCCCTCAACTCGCAGATCAACAACCGCGGCGACCTGCGCGACGCCCGCATCGGCGCGCTCACGGTGCTGCCGTACTTCAACGTGCAGCAGGACGACAACAGTCCGATCTCGCGCGGCGACTTCATCTCGAAGACGAAGTCGGCTCTATACTATTATCACGACAACCTGACCGGTCTGCGCCAGAACGGTGTGGACCTGAACATGTCGAAGGTGAACGCGTGCTACTATCTCGGCGACCAGGTGCCCTCGAACCCGTATTTCAACGACCCGGGCGGCAACGGCCAGCGCAATGATGCACACCTCGTGGAGTATGTGGGTGCGCTGTCGGTGCTCGACTTCCTCGGCATCCCCGACGACCAGCTGCAGACCGCCGACGGCAATGCCCAGAACCCGATCTACAAGGAGTTCGGCCTTGCCTACGACAAGCAGACGCTCACGCTGAAGGACTTCGGTGTGCAGACACGTGCGCTCGTGAACCGCCAGCTGGTGAAGTTCCACCTGGCGTATATGTATATCACCAACCAGCTGCGCCAGGACATCGGTCGCGGCTACACGCAGGACAAGCCGGAGCTGTCGAATGCATTCCTGTCGACGTCGTTCTACAACACGCTGACCAGCGACTTCTTCGTGAGCTACCGCCAGTGGCTGCGCGAGCTGCGGCAGAACCAGCGTAGCTTCGTGCCGTTCAACCTCACCACAGACAAGCTGTCGGACTGTCTGAACGACATCGCTCCGAAGACCGGCTTCCTGAAGTCGACCATCGACTACAAGTCGGTGCTCGCGGCTCTGAACAAGGCGTCGCAGCAGGCTATGAAGACGCAGAAGTACGGTACGGACCGCACGGCGCTGAAGCTCCTCGACCTGCTGGATGAAACCCTCGACAAGCTGATTGATGAGAAGTTTGTGGGAGTGGTGTGATACCGCGCGAAGCGCGAAGTGAACAGTGAACAGTGAAAAATAATAGAACAGAATAATCATAAGACCCCCAACCCCCTATTTTAGGGGGCTAAAGTATGAGCAAGATATTATCCTACAACAACAAGACCGCCGGCGAGGGATGGATACCGCTGACCAGTCAGTATAATGCCGACGAAATCGAGATGATCGAGGACCCGAACGGCGGACTCTCGCAGCAGCCGCGCACGGCTATTCCGTCGCCGTTTGCACAGATGGACCTCGTGAAGAACGCCTTCAAGCGACTCGCTATGCACGCCAACCTGCAGGGTGAGGCGATGGACGAGAAGTTGGTTGCCAACGCCCTCGACGTGGCGCAGCTGTTCTTCAACTACTCCGAGCTGCGCAATGTGCTGCGCATCGTGGAGTGGAACCGCGACACACAGCTGCAGATGCTGAAGGACTCGGGGCAGCACAAGCTGCTCGGCGAGACCATCGAGATGTTCCTCGCCCAGGACAAGGAAGCGTTCAACTTCGACCGTATGGACCGCCTCTACTTCCTCGTCTACGGCAATCAGGTGGTGGGATCGACGTCGCCGGTCACCCTCTTCATGGCCACTCCGAACGCGCGCCCGGGCCGCTTCCCGATTCCTGTGGAGCAGAACGTGAACCTGTTCGACTTCTGGCGTCCGCTCTATGCGCGCGACCAGAAGTTCGTGAAATATATCTACGCACTCTTCACCGCCTATCCTGAGCTGAAGAAGTGCTGCGGCGAGGTGAACAGCTACCTCATCACCGCGTTGCCGCTGCTGCCGCCGGCGCTGCATAACGAGATTCTGAAGGAGGTGGGCAATCCCGCCGCCTACGACTACGAGAACATCGAGCGGGCGAAGACATTCCTCGACACCACGTTCACGAAGATGGACGAGGGCATCCAGGCGCTGGGCATTCCGTTCTATCAGGCTCGCGCCGAGGATGTGCAGAAGGCCATCCAGGAGAGCGACTTCATGATTGTTCCCTCGCGCGACGACTGCGGTGCGCCGCTGCCGCTGGTGCTGCAGAACCACCTGAATGCTCCGCAGACCGACCCGTTCAAATACATCACGTCGCCCTGGACCGATGCCACCGTCATCACTCCCGAGGACTACCAGCTGCCGCCTGAGAAGCGCGTGCTGCCTGCCACGAGCCACGAGTATCCCTGGCTCACCGACGACGACTTCTTCCAGCCGACGCTCATCAAGCTCGACTACACGCTCGACCGCGACTGCTTCTTCGACGGAAACCTCTCGGTTGGCTCGCGCGATACCGACGACTGCGACTTCGTGCTGCCGCTGAAGCCGCTGTTCTTCAAGTATTTCAATGCCAGCGACCTGTGGGGCACCATCGCGGGGAAGCCGAAGTTCGAGCTCATACACACGCAGAACGGCGCCACCGAGACGGTGCGCGTGGTGCTGCGCGTGCCCGTACAGAAACAAGGAAAATACATCACGCTGGAGCGAAACTACGTGGCCGCCCACACCAACGACCTGCGCTACGACCAGGCCAACAACCGCGGCTACTTCCTCACGGTGCCTTTCGCGCTGAGCATCTTCCCCTTCGTGCGCACTCCGCAGGCCAATCAGTACTCCATACAGCTCGTGGACCGCGCGTTGGGCATGCTGCAGAACTACGGGCTCTCGCTGTCGTTCTTCAAGAACGGCTTCCAGCGCCAGCTCACCGGCGACAGCGTCGTTGTTCGCGAACGTAGCCTGAAGTCGGAGAAGCGCGTGGGTTCGCAATACTACAAGCTGTCGGACGACTTCGACTATATCACCGTCACGCTGACCGACGACCGCGGCAACCAGGCTGCCGAGGGTATGATCTGTCCGCGCTGGGCATCGCATATCCCGGGTCACGACGCCTTCACGTTCTCGGTGGACTTCGGTACGACGAACACCCATCTGGAGTGCATGAAGGGTAGCGATATGCCGTGTCCGCTGCAGCTCAACTCCGCATCGACGCAGCGTCTGCTGGCTACGCTCTACAACGGCGAGCAGATACTCTACGACGTGATTCTGAAGCAGGAGTTCCTACCGAAGACCATCGGCGAGGACTACGGCTTCCCGCAGCGCACGGTGCTCAGCGAGGCTGAGCGCTTGGATGCCGAGAACGTGGATGCCATCCTCGCGCTGGCCGACGCCAACGTTCCCTTCATCTACGAGAAGGAGAGTATCGGTTATGGAAACCGCATCGTGCCGAACCTGAAGTGGTCGACCGAGATGGCTACATCGAAGCGTGTGAAGGCCTATCTCACCGAGCTCGCCCAGCTCATGCGCACGAAGGTGCTGCTCGAGAACGGCGACATCACGAAGACACGCCTCATTTGGTTCTACCCGCTGGCTATGAAGGTGGGTAACATCCACAAGATGGGCGAGATGTGGGAGAAGACGTTCAAGGAGGTGTTTGGCATCAGCGCCAACGACCAGAACCTGATACAGATGCCGGAGTCGGTGGCTCCCTACTATTTCTACAAGTCGTCGAGCAAGTTCCGCGGGTCGGCTTCGAACGTCGCAAGCATCGACATCGGCGGCGGCTCGTCGGACGTAGTGGTCTTCGAGAGCAACGCCCAGCAGCCCGTCATCCTCACGTCGTTCCGCTTCGCAGCCAACGTGCTGTTCGGCGACGGCTTCTCGGAGGTTCCTCACGGCGACAGCAATCCGATGCTGGTGAAATATGTGGATTACTTCAAGCGCCTCTTCGACGGCGACGACGAGCGCTACGGCGAGTTGAACGGCATTCTCGACGACATCACCTCGAAGCGCAAGAGTGAGGACATCAATGCGTTCCTCTTCTCGGTGCAGAACAACAAGGTGGTGGGCGGAAACGATGTGTTCAGCTACAACATGCGCCTGAACGAAGACCCGCAGCGCAAGCTCATCTTCATCTATTTCTATGTGACGCTGGTCTATTACGTGGCTCGCATGATGAAGCAGCGCCAGCTGGCGAAGCCCCGCTCGCTAATGTTCAGCGGAACGGGTTCGAAGGTTCTCGACATCGTGGGCACCACCCGCGACCTCGACTTACTGACGCAGGCCGTCTTCGAGCGCGTCTATGGTGAGAAATACGACGTCGACGGATTCTCGGTTGTGATGGAGCGCAAGGAGCCGAAGCAGATCACCTGTCGCGGTGCCCTGATGCAGGTGCGCGACGACAAGGGCTGTGAGAGTGTGGATAAGCTGAACAAGCTGCTCGACGACTTCGACACGCCGCTGAAGTATAACTACTCGATGATCGCGAAGGAGAAGCTCACCTACGACGATATGACCTCGACCGACATCCATCAGCAGATTGTGGAAGCCGTGCGTGAGTATAACGAGTTCTTCTGCAAGCTCTGCGACGAGATACACGTCACCGACCGCTTCCTGGTCGATAACAAGTCGCTGGTGCGCTTCCGCGAGCTCGTGAACAAGGACCTCGAGCACCATCTGCTCAATGGTTGGAACTTCGTCAACAAGAATGCCGACGACAAGAACGGCAGCGATCCTATCGAGGACGCCGTGTTCTTCTATCCCGTCATCGGCAGCATTCGCGACAACCTCATCGAGAACATGTAGAACCATTCTGAACCAATCTCAATCAATAATGGGACTATTCAATAGTAAGAGTGACAACGACGCCTTCTCTCCCCAGGACCTGAAGGAACTGTTCCAGCGACTCGAGCACCTCGAGCGCAAGTGTCGCCGCCTCGACGCACGCCTCCGCGACTTGGAGGAGGAATTCGTCACGCGGCGCAACAAGGCCGCATCGGCGCAGATGGACGACGCCACCGCGACACCGCCTGTCGACCAGCCCGTCGACCAGCCCGCTGACTCGCGCGACGACCAACCCATTGACCCACATGTTACCGTTTCCTTCGGCATGATGGAGGACGACGAGCCCGTCGGCATCAACTGCGACCCCGCACCCTTCGGCGAACCTGTCGTAGGTGGCACTGTGGTCAATGTGCGCACGTCCAGCGTCTACTACCTCCCTGCTCCCACGCCCGACGGCTTGTTCCTGCAGGCTTCGGAGCGCGAGCAGATCGGTAAGAGCGTCTATCAGCTCACCACCAGCGACGGCCTGAACGGCACGTTCATCCTGCTCGACACGCCTGACGCTATCGCAACGGCTATGATCAGTGTCTCGACGTTTGTGAAACCCGCGTGTAAGGTCAGCGGAAACACCTATATGCAGCCCCGTCACATCATTACCGAAGAGGAGGGCACAGCCACCCGCGAGGGCGGGGCTTGGAGGGTGGTCCGCAAGGCAGTTGTAAGATTCGAATGATATGGAAGTAAAATGCCCTAAATGTCGTTTCCGCTATGCCACAGAGGTTGCTCCCGGCATCACCGAGGTAGCCTGCGTCTGTCCGCGCTGCGGAACCCCGTTCACACATACCATCACCGACGACGACCTCGCTCCTCAGGCGCCGGCAGCGCAGGAGATCGGCGACATCGAGAACCGCCTGGAAAGAGCGGCGGCCGTTCATCCGCAGGAGGAGGAACAGTATGCCGAGCGCCCGGCAGCGGGTGTGCCAATGGGCGAGAACGCTGTGAAAGGCGACGCGTCGTCGCAGTGGATCAAGCATACCATTCCCGCTGGAAAGCCTCAAGGGAGGAGTCGGCGCGGCTGTCTGCGCAACTGCCTGATCGTCTTCCTGCTCGCGTTCATCGCTCTGGTGTTTGCCGTAAGGAATTGTTTCGGCGACCGCTCCTACAAGCAGGCGATGCTCGAGGAAGGCGTGAAGGAATCGCTCAACGAGTTTGGCGACGAGGCTGTGGTGCGCGATGTCGATGAGTTCGTCGAGATTCACCCGGAGCCTATTCCCGACTGGCTCGAAGGAGCGTGGCGTGTGGAGACCGACTATGGTGTGATTACGATCACCATTCACGGTAACAAGATTGCTGAAGAGTCGGGAGGCGAAATCAGTCGCGGTACGTTCTACTATAGACAAGGTACGCTCTATTGTGACTTCGGCGACGGCGAACTTGCAAAACGCCACCTCGACATGAAGCGCAAGCGCATCGATGCCGGTGAAGGTATGCTGATGGAGAAGCAATAGGAGAGTTCAAAAGTTCAAGGTTCAAAAGTTCAAGTTTTGAAAAGAAACTAAACAACATAATAAAATGAAAGTAATTCTTACAGGAGATCGCCCCACAGGAAAGCTCCACCTGGGCCATTATATCGGCTCGCTGCGCCGTCGCGTTGAACTGCAAAACGCCGGCGGCTATGAAAAAATGTTTGTGTTTATGGCCGATGTTCAGGCCCTCACCGACAATGCAGATAACCCCGAGAAACTGCGTCAGAGCATCGCTGATGTCGCTCTCGACTGGATGGCTGCAGGTCTTGATCCCGAGAAGTGCACGCTCTTCATCCAGAGTCATATCCCCGAGCTCGCTGAACTCACCACATATCTGATGAATCTCATCACCGTGAGCCGCGTACAGCGCAATCCGACGGTGAAGACGGAAATCAAGATGCGAAACTTCGAGGCAAACATCCCGTTGGGATTCTTCTGCTATCCCGTTTCGCAGGCTGCCGACATCACGCTGTTCAAGTCGACGACTGTGCCTGTAGGCGAGGATCAGGAGCCTATGATCGAGGTGACGCGCGAGCTCGTTCGCCGCTTCAACCAGACCTACGCCCCCGTGCTCGTTGAGCCGGAGATCATGTTGCCCGAGAACCTCACAGCACGCCGTTTGCCTGGCACCGATGGTAAGGAGAAGATGTCGAAGTCGCTCGGTAACTGCATCTACCTCAGCGATTCTGCCGACGAGGTGTGGCAGAAGGTGCGCTCGATGTACACCGACCCCACGCATCTGAACGTCAGCGACCCGGGTCATGTGGAAGGAAACGCTGTGTTCACCTACCTTGACGCCTTCTCGACCGATGCCGACTTTGCTGAGTTCTGGCCCGAATACCAGAACCTCGACGAGCTGAAGGACCACTATCGTCGCGGTGGACTGGGCGATATGAAGTGCAAGAAGTTCCTCAACCAGGTGCTCAACAAGTTCCTCGAGCCGATGCGCGTGCGTCGTCATGAGCTGGAGCAGGACATCCCCGAGATCTACAACATCCTGCGCAAGGGTACCGATAAGGCTCGCGAGACGGCTGCTCAGACGATGGACGAGGTGCGCAAGGCGATGCGCATCGACTACTTCAACGACACCGAGCTTATCCGCCAGCAGGTGGAACGCTTCACGAAGTAATCACAAATCGCTTCTCGAAGTAATCTTAATTCGCTTCGTACGAATACAGATGGAGGCACTTCCTTTCGAGTGCCCCCATCTTTTAGCCCCACTCCGACTCTCCCCAAGGGGGAGAGAGAAGAAAGGTTCCACATGTTTGGGAAATGATGACTGAAGTAAGTCGTCTCCCTCTCCTTTCGGAGAGGGCTGGGGTGAGGCCTTTTTTGTATTTTTGCATTTGAAACTTGAACTTTTCGACGAACAACTAGAAACTTATATACTGCATCTATGCTCAAGACTCTTTATCGACAAATAGGACAATACAAGTGGGCGGCGGTGATGACACCTGTGCTGACAGCGCTGGAGGTGGTGATGGATGTGCTCATCCCCTGGGTGACGGCATCGCTCATCGACAAAGGCATCAATGCCGGGAACATCGGCGAGGTGTACCGCTATGGAGGGCTGATGCTGGTGATGGCTTTCATCAGTCTGGTGCTGGGCATCCTGGCAGGCCGCTCGTCGGCTGTGGCTTCGACAGGCTTTGCCGCCAACCTCCGCTCGGCGATGTATAAGAACATCCAGACGTTTGCATTTAGCGACATCGACAAGTATTCGACGGCGGGCCTGGTGACGCGTATGACCACCGATGTGCAGAACCTGCAGCAGGCATTCCAGCAGATTCTGCGCGTGACGGTTCGTGCGCCGTTCCGCCTGGTGCTCAGCGTGGTGATGTGTCTGGTCATCGATCCCCGCCTCTCGTTGATCTTCATCGTGGCGATGGTAGTTCTCTCGGTGTCGTTGTGGCAGATTATCTCGCGCGTGTCGCGCCTGTTCCAGCAGGTATTCGAGAAATATGATGCGCTGAACGAGAGCGTAGGTGAGAATATCGCCGGCATACGTGTAGTGAAAGCGTTCGTGCGCGAGAAGTTCGAGAACGAGAAGTTCGCGCGTGCTGCCGAAGGCTTATATAAGTTATATGTACGCGCGGAGAGCCTGATGGCGCTCAACCATCCTGTGATGAATATGGTGGTCTACGGCTGTATGATCGCCCTCTCGTGGTGGGGTGCCCACTTCATCGTGGGCGGTACGCTCACTACGGGTGAGCTGACGTCGCTCTTCACCTATGTGATGTCGATCCTGCAGGCGCTGATGATGCTTTCGATGATCTTCGTGATGCTCACGCAGAGTGCCGCTTCGGCGAAGCGCGTCACCGAAGTCATCAACGAGCAGCCCGACATCGTGAATCCTGAGAATCCCTTGATGGAGGTTGCTGACGGCAGCCTGGAGTTCCGCGAAGTGAGGTTCGACTATAATGCCGCTTCTCCCTCTCCTTTAGGAGAGGGTCGGGGTGAGGCTTCCTCCCGCCGCTCAGCTCTCTACAACGTAACCTTCAGCATCGCCTCAGGCGAGACGATTGGCGTGATTGGCGGAACCGGTTCGGGTAAGTCGACGATGGTGAGCCTGGTGAGCCGACTCTATGACGTTGGAAAGGGCGAAGTGCTGGTGGGCGGCCGCAATGTGAAGGACTACGACCTGAAGACGTTGCGCTCAGCGGTGTCGGTAGTCTTGCAGCAGAACACGCTGTTCACAGGTTCCATCCTCGACAACCTGCGTTGGGGAAATGCTGATGCCACGCTCGAGGAGTGCCGCGAAGCATGCCGTATGGCGCAGGCCGATGAGTTTATCATGGAGATGACAAATGGCTACGACACCCGCATCGAGCAAGGCGGAACCAATGTGAGCGGCGGACAGAAGCAGCGACTCTGTATCGCCCGCGCCCTGCTGCGTAAGCCGAAAATTCTCATCCTCGACGACTCTACTTCCGCCTGCGACACCGATACCGATCGTAAGATTCAGTTGGCTTTCCGTACGCAGCTGCCTGAGATGACGAAGCTCATCATCGCACAGCGCATCTCCTCTGTGCAGCATTGCGACAGAATCCTTGTCCTGGAGGGCGGACACGTGACGGGCTTCGACACCCATGAACACCTGCTTGCCGACAACCAGTTCTATCGTGAGGTGAACGAACTGCAGAGCCTCGGCTCGGGAGATTTTGATAAAGTTGATAGTTGATAGTTATGCGCCAACCCAATTTCAATAGAAACCCAGGCGGCCCTCGCCCTCAGGCAGGCTTCCAGAAGATAGACAAGCAACAGCGGTCGACGCTCATGCGACTGTTTCGCTTGGTGATGAAACACTACAAATGGATGGTGTTCACCGTGCTGGTGTGCATCGCCATTTCGTCGGTGACCTCGCTGGCTTCCACGCTGTTCACACGTACGCTCATCGATGACTATGTAGTGCCGCTGACGCAGGTGAGCAATCCTGAATACAGTTCGCTCCTGCAGGCACTCTTCAAACTCGGACTCATCCTGTTGCTGGGAGTTATCTGTTCCTACACCTACAACCGACTGATGATCTACGTCTCGCAGGGCACGCAGTTGCGGCTGCGCAAACAGCTCTTCGAGCGAATGGAGCGTCTGCCGCTGAGCTACTTCGACTCCCGTTCGCACGGCGAGATGATGTCGACCTACACCAACGACGTGGATTCGCTGCGACAGGTTATCTCCACAAGTATGGCACAGGTGTTCAACTCGTTGATTACCATCGTTGTCACGTTCACCTCGATGATTGTCCTGAGCATCCCGCTGACCTTCGTCAGTATTGTGATTGCCGTTCTGATGTCGATTGCTACGACTCGGCTCGGCAAGTGGTCGCGCGGCTATTTCCGCACACAGCAGGAGTCGCTGGCGGGCGTCAACGGCTTCATCGAGGAGATGATGACGGGTCAGAAGGTGGTGAAGACGTTCTGCCACGAGGAACAGTCCATCAGGGACTTCGAGCAGATCAACGAACAGCTGCGGTCGTCGGCCTGCAACGCCAACCGCATCGCCAGCATCGTGATGCCGGTCAACGGAAACCTGGGACAGCTGGGCTATGTGCTCATTGCTGTTGTGGGTGCCACGATTGCTTTGGGGAACTTCCATATTAGTAGTTGGCAGTTCACGATTTCTCTCGGAACGATTGTTGCCTTCCTGCAGTTGAACAAGAGTTTCACACAGCCTATCAGTCATGTTTCGCAGCAAATCAACTCCGTGCTGAACGCCCTTGTCGGTGCCGAGCGCGTCTTCAAACTCATGGATGCAGAACCTGAGGAGGACAATGGAGAGTGTGAAGTGATAGACGGAAAGTGGAGCAATGGAACTCCCGTGCAAGGCGATGTCGATTTCCAGCATGTCGACTTTGGCTATCTGCCCGAGAAGCAGGTACTCTACGATATCAACATCAATACGATGCCTGGTCAGAAGATTGCCTTCGTGGGAGGCACGGGTGCTGGCAAGACCACCATCATCAACCTCATCAACCGCTTCTACAATGTGGGTGAAGGCAAGTTGCTTTATGACGGTATTCCCGTCAACGAAATCCGGCTCGACGCCTTGCGCCACTCGATGAGCATCGTGCTGCAGGAGACGCATCTCTTCACGGCTACCGTTCTTGACAACATTCGCTATGGGCGTCTTGATGCAACCGATGAAGAGTGCCGCGAGGCAGCACGTCTGGTAGGCGCCGACGACTTCATCCTGCGTCTTGCCGACGGTTATCACACGATGCTCAGCGGCGATGGAGGTAATCTCTCGCAGGGTGAGCGCCAACTGTTGGCCATCGCGCGTGCTGCTGTCGCCAATCCGCCTGTGCTCATCCTCGACGAGGCCACGAGCTCTATCGATACTCACACGGAGCAGCTTGTGCAGCGAGGTATGGATAGCATCATGCGTGGTCGCACCACGTTCGTCATCGCCCACCGACTCTCCACCGTTCGCAATGCCGACCAGATCATTGTGCTTGACCACGGGCGTATCATCGAGCACGGCTCGCACGATGAACTTATCCATCTGCGGGGCAAGTACTATCAACTCTATACCGGTGACACGTCGCTATTAAGTTAACAATAGCCCCTCCCTAGGGAGGGGTTGGGGTAGGCTTCTATTATGAACTATATCGACCTTATCATCTTCTTCGTCTTCACGGGCGGCATCGTGTTGCTCGGGGCGTCGTTCTATAGCCGCAAGGCTACGGCCGACGACTTCACTTCGGCCGGGCGCTCGCTGCCAGGCTGGGTGGTGGGTATGTCGATATTTTCCACCTATGTCAGCAGCATCAGTTATCTGGGCTATCCCGGCAAGGCGTACGATAGCAACTGGAATGCATTCGTGTTCAGTCTGTCGATTCCCATCGCATCGTGGGTGGCGGCGCGCTGGTTTGTGCCGTTCTATAGAAAGCAGACGAGTGTGTCGGCCTATTCGTTCCTCGAAGAACGCTTCGGACTCTGGGCGCGCTGGTATGCGTCAGCCTGCTACCTGCTCACACAGGTTGCCCGTATCGGAACGATAGTCTATCTGCTTGCTTTACCCATGAATCTTTTGCTGGGATGGGATATCCGTTGGGTCATCATCCTGACCAGTCTTGCCATCATCGCTTATTCGATGTTGGGTGGTGTGAAGGGTGTGATCTGGGCCGATGCCATTCAGGGATTCATCATGATTGGCGGAGCGCTTGTCTGCCTTTTTATTCTGTTGTTCTCACATCCCGAAGGCCCCGTTGAGTCGCTGCGGATGGCGTGGGAGGCTGATAAATTCTCGCTAGGCTCGTTCTCGCTCACCACGCTTGGCGAAAGCACGTTCTGGGTGTGCTTGGTCTATGGAATCTTCACCAATCTGCAAAACTACGGCATCGACCAGAACTACGTGCAGCGCTATCATGCCGCCAAGTCTGATCGCGAAGCCCGCTTCTCCGCCCTCTTCGGCGGATATTTGTTCATTCCCGTTTCCGCAGTGTTCTTTCTGATCGGTACCGCCCTGTGGAGCTACTATCAAGCCTCCCTTCCCTTCAGGGAGGGGATGGGGGTAGGCCTCAAGGGCGATCAGATGTTCCCTTACTTCATCGTCAACGTCCTGCCAACAGGCCTGACGGGATTGCTCGTCGCCAGCATCTTTGCTGCAGGCATGAGCACGGTGTCGACGAGTATCACCTCTGGTGCCACCATCGTGCTGAGCGACTTTTACAGAAGATTGGGGGGGAAGTCCGAACTCTTCGTCCTCCGTCTGTCCAGCGCTGTCATCGGGGCGTTGGGCATTCTGATCTCGTTGGCATTGGTGAATGTCGACAGCATCCTCGATTCGTGGTGGAAGCTCTCCAGCATCTTCTCGGGAGGTATGCTCGGTCTGTTCCTATTGGGATTTCTCTCGCGCAAGGCCCGCAACATTGACGCTGCTATCGGTGTCGTCTGCGGTTTTCTCGTCATCGCCTGGATATCTCTTGGAAACAGCGGTATCCACGAATACCTTGCCATTGTCTTTGGTACCATCGCCATCTTCCTCGTCGGTTTCCTGCTCACGAAGTGGCTGCATCGATGAGCATCTTAAACTATGAAAGAGCGTGTGAGAATCAGTAAGTGGGATAAAGAGATACTGCGGCTGGCTGTTCCGTCGATTATTACGAATGTGACGGTTCCGCTGTTGGGGCTTGTCGATTTGACTATCGTAGGCCATATCGGCAATGAGACGATGATTGGAGCTATTGCCGTTGGGTCGATGATTTTCAACGTGATGTATTGGCTCATGGGCTTTCTGCGTATGGGCACCAGCGGAATGGCTGCGCAGGAGTATGGAAGAATGGTGGAGAGTGGGGAAGGGAAAGTGGAGAGAGAATGCTACACAATTCTTTTTAGACATCTTCGCCTTGCCTTGCTGATTGCTGCAGGCATGTTGGTGTTGCAGATACCGTTGCTCTGGCTGTCGTTGTGGCTGATGGGGCCGTCGGCAGAAGTGGCGGCTTTTGTTCGCACGTATTTTAATATATGTATTTGGGGCGCGCCAGCGGTGTTGAGCCTGTATGTGATGACGGGCTGGTTCATCGGTATGCAGGACACGCGTACGCCGATGGTGGTTTCCATTACGCAGAACATCATCAACATCCTGGCTTCGCTGGTGCTGGTGTTCGGCTTCGGCATGAAGATTGAAGGTGTTGCTTTGGGCACGTTGATTGCTCAGTGGAGTGGGGCGGCGATGGCGTGGAGCCTCACCCCCCGCCCCTCTCCTAAAGGCGAGGGGAGCACAAGGATTCAAGGGTTTTCTCTCTCCTCTCTCCTCTCCGGATTCTCCTCTTTCAATTCTGTCAATCGCGATTTGTTCCTTCGTACACTTTGTCTGGTTGCCGTCAACTTGTTTTTCACAACGGCGGGAGCCAGACAGGGCGATTTGATCTTGTCGGTGAACACGCTGCTGATGACGTTCTTCACCCTCTTCTCCTACGTGATGGACGGCTTTGCTAATGCGGGCGAGGCACTTTGTGGAAAGTATTCCCACACCTCTCTTCACACTCCACACTCCTCGCTCCTCGTCGTCGTCAGCCACCTCTTCCGTTGGGGTTGGCTGATGGTCGTGTTGTTTACGGCTGTCTATGCCTTAGGCGGGCATAGCTTCCTTGGGCTGCTGACTGATGAAAGAAATGTGGTGGAAGCAGCAATGCAGTATCTGCCTTGGGCGCTACTTATCCCATTGACAGGGATGGCGGCATTCGTCTACGACGGCATTTTTATCGGTTTGCTTAAAACACGAGGAATGCTGATAGCCTGCGCTGTGGCTACGGCAGCTTTCTTCGGACTCTACTTCCTGTTGTTTCCGCTATGGGGTAACCACGCGTTATGGGTTGCCCTCATCACGTATCTCGCGCTGCGGGGAATCGTTCAATATGGGTTGTTTCGCAAGGGGAAATGAGTTGCCTACACAAATGGCGCGAAAATGGCGTCGTATTCAGGTGAGGCGCTGAGGCGGCCGTTTACGAGGCAAACAAGCTCTATGTCGCCATGAAAGCACAGACGGTTGTCTTCCTTGCGGAAGATGTCCTGATGGAACACATACTTGATGCCTTCCTTCGTGATCCAGAGCTTCGACACGAAGACATCGTCGCAACGCAGAGGAGTCTTGAATTTCAGATTCATGCGAGCAACAACTGCATCGGTGCCCTGCTCGTGAATCTTGGCGAAGCTCACACCGAGGCTGCGCAGGAATAAGTGTCGCGTATGTTCGGCATAGTGCAGGTAGTTGGCATTATTGACGATTCCCTCAATATCGCACTCGTAGTCGCGAACTTCCATCTCGGTTTCAAAAACGTACTTCATCTCGTTTTCCTTTCTTGTTTTCGGCAAAGGTAGTGAATTCGTTCGAATCCAGCAAATGTTTTCCGGATTTTTGCTGCTGGACGGGTGTTTTCAGCCTTTCGCAAGCCTTTCTTTTGGTTCCTTCCCCACATCATTAGTTTATTTTTTTTAGTTTTGCTCTATTTTTCTTTTATTTTTTTTTGTTTTTACGATTATTTTATGTAAATTTGCCGACAGTTAAGCTATTCTTTCGCATAAAGATAGTTGTAATATTCAATCTATTGCTGTTGCTGGAGGCCAGTGCATGACATGGAGAGTAATATTAACCTTTTTTCATCCCTACGAAACCATCTGCAATTATTTTGTGGTGTCCCTCTCCTTTTGTCTTAGCTTATCTTAATCTTTACTTCTTCGTCTAATGGTGAATCTGAAATGGTATCCCATGCGTGTCACATACCATCGGGAAATGAAAATCAAGAAGCAGATGGACCTTCTGGGTATTGAGAGTTTCGTTCCGATGCGTTATGAGTTGGTAGAAACCAGACACGGTAGAAGAAGAATGTTGGTGCCAGCTGTTCACAATCTTATTTTCATCCACTCCACGCAGGAAGCGCTGACTCATCTGAAGATGACCAAGAAAGAATGTGAACCGTTGCGATACATGATGAAACCCGTTCCCGGGAGTAATCAAACCCGAAGTGAAATCATGATTGTCCCTGACGACGAGATGTACAATTTCATGCGGGTAGCCTCCATGCAGGACGATAGCGTGATGTTCCTCGACTATAAGGATTTCATTGGGAAAGAAGGCCGTCGCGTGAGAATTAATGAGGGAACCTTTGCCGGTGTGGAGGGCGTCATTAAGCGCATCAAGAAAAACAAACATGTTGTAGTACAGGTAGAAGGTGTTGCCGCTGTGGCCATCGCCTTTGTTCCGTCGAGTTATCTAAGCATCATATAAACCTAATTACTTATGGATAAATATTCTGAAATGTTAGCAGATCTTCCGTTCGATTTGTTGCATGTGGCACAGTCGTTTGCCAACGATAACAAATCACCGAAGATTGAGCCAGCCCACCTACTCCGCGCTCTGCTTCACAAGAGTGCCGGACTCGTCAGTTTCATCGAGGACACCCTTGATGAGGATTACTACTATATGCTCGACTGGGCAGACATGCGCATGAAACAATGCGACAAGTCGCCTTATGGTATGAAGGGCATAGAACTCTCTCAGGATTCTAAGAATGTGGTGAAAGAGGCAAAGGATATTGCCGAGAAGCACGGACTGGGCGACATTACGCTGGTCACGCTGCTTGCTTCGCTGGTGACTCCTGGCATCGGCTTCTCCTATGAGCAGTTGAAGACACTTCCGCTGCAGGCAGAGAAGGTGATGGCAACGCAGTCGGGCGGAGTCGTAAAGACTGTGTCGGCTCCTTCAGGCGGCGGCAGCGCAGCAGCAGGTGCTCCTGGTGCTAATGACTATTGCATCCCGATGCTGATGGAAGTGGCTGAGGCTCCCGTCATCGGTTTCGACAAGGAGATTCTCTCCATCGTTGAGATTCTTGCCCGTAAGGACCGTGCCAACCTGCTCATCGTGGGTGAGACGGGCGTTGGTAAGACCAGTCTGATCGATAGCATCGTCCAGCGTGTGCGCGATAAGAAGGTTCCTTCTTCGCTGGAGAACATGCAGCCTTATGAGCTCGACCTTATCACTCTGAGTCAGGGCGTGAGCTACAAGGGCGAGATCGAGGACCGCTTCAAGAAGGTTACTGAGGACCTGCTTGCTCAGACGCAGCCGGTATTGGTGATTGAGAACTTCCACCGCGTGGAGGATAAGCAGTCGGTACTCAACGGTATCCTGCCCAACCTGAAGAGGCTGCTCTCCAAGAACATGCTGCAGGTGGTGTGCACAGCTACTATCGACGGATACACCAAGGACATTGAGAAGGACAAGGAGTTTACCGCTTTCTTCGAAAAGATCAGCGTGGAGGAACCCAACGAGGAGCAGGCTATTGAGATTATCAAGAGCAAGCAACAGAGTTACGAGGAGTTCCACCATCTGCCCATCGATGATGATGTGCCTGCTGAGATTGTTCGTCTGGCCAAGCGCTATATGCCTGATCGCCGTCTGCCGTCATCCGCTCTTGACCTGCTCGACCGCGCTATGTCGTCGGTGAAGATTGCCAACGAGATGGCCGATTTGGCAGAAGAGAAGAAGGAAGATGCCAAGATGGAGAAACTGGAGAAGGATGCCGTCCGCGACGTTGTGGCTAAGATGACGGGTATTCCTATGGGTAACATCCAGAGCGAGGAGCGCGAGAAGCTGGGCAACGCCGAGGAGATCCTGCACAAGCGCGTCGTAGGACAGAACCACGCTATCAAGAGTATTCTCGACGCTATCTTCGAGAGCCGTTCAGGTCTGAACAAGAAAGGACAGCCCATGGGTTCGTTCTTCTTCCTTGGCCCGACTGGTACAGGTAAGACCGAGCTGGCGAAGTCGCTGGCTAACTTCCTCTTCGACGACGAGACCGCCATGCTTCGCTTCGATATGTCGGAGTACAAGGAGGAACACTCGGTAGCTCTGCTCTATGGTGCACCTCCGGGATATGTGGGATATGAGGAAGGTGGTCTGCTGGTGAATCAGATTCGTCAGCATCCTTATTCTGTCGTGCTGTTCGATGAGATCGAGAAGGCTCACAAGTCGGTGTTCGACCTCTTCCTGCAGATTCTTGACGAAGGTAAGCTGCACGACCGTCTGGGACGTGTGGGCGACTTCTCGAACTCACTCATCATCTTCACCTCGAATATCGGTAGCGACTACATCTTCAAGTCTTTCGGCGAAGGTGTCGTACCTACTCATGACAAGCTCCTTGAGGTGATGCAGGGTAACTTCCGTCCGGAGTTCCTGGCTCGTCTGACAGAGATTGTTCCGTTCTCGCCGATTACGGAGGAGATGATCGACCGTATCTTCGATATCCACATCAAGAACCTGTTGAAGACCTTGAACGAGCAGAACATCAAGCTTGTCATCGATGAGTCGGCTCGTAAGTATGTGACGAAGGTTGGATTCAACGCTCACTACGGTGCACGTCCTATCCTCGGTATCATTCGTAAGGAAATTCGCCGCCCGTTGTCGAAGCTGATCATTGCTGGCACGGTGGCTCCTGGCGATACCGTTACGATGAAGTATGATGAGGAGCAGAAGCAGATCGTATGGGATATTGACACACCTGATGATTCCGATGCACCTGCTGAGGAGAAAGCTCCTGCTGCAGAACCTGCCCCCGCTGCAGAACCTGCCCCCGTTGAGGAGAAGGCTCCTGTTGAGGAGAGCGCTCCCGCTGAGGCACCAGAGCCCGAGGCAGAGGCTCCGGCAGAGGAGAAAGAATAGTGCAATAGGCACGTTTATTTGATATAAAAAGAAAGATTTCATTTTTAACTAATAAATTAAAATCTATTATGGCAAGAAAAACTGTTATTACAAAGGTGCTCGACGTAGAGGCCCAGGATGGCATCATCGAGTTCCCGCAAAATCGTGCGCTGTACGCAGACCAGTTTACTGATGAGGCTCCCAACACTGACGAGGAGCGCGAAGGCTTCAAGCCCAAGAGCATGAAAGATGTTTTTGAGCACTATCAGCCCAGTAAGAAAGGTGTAACTATGGAGACAGAAGCCGGCGGCGCTGTCTATGAGGACTTCGACTTCAAGCAGTTGAAGGACTTCGAGGACGAGCAGCTCATTGCCCAGAGCGACCTGATGAGTGCCGCTAAGGGTAAGATTGATGCTTACAACTCTGTGATCCGTCAGTTGGAGAAGAACAAGACCCTTCGCAACACGTTGAAAGACGAGGCTGCCCGTGGTAATCTGAAGAATGCACTGAAGGCTCTGTTGGCAGAGCTCGATGAGGCAGAGTAAGTAATTGATAACTGTAAAATGGTAATTGAAAATCTAAAAACTATATTATTATGGCAGCAGAAGAACTGAAAAAAGAAGCTCAAGGTGAAGCCGTACAACTTCGTGAAAAGATTGAAAACCCTTCAGCCCTGCTACAGGAAAGTCTTGACGGACTGAATAAGTTCGGTGGTTTCCAGATGGTGAAGGGCCTTATCAAGGGTGTTGAGAACATGGATCCGCGCCGTAAGGCAGTGAAGAATATCTTCCTCGGCGATGCAGCTTATGCTGACAGCCGTAAGAAGCTCAAAGCCGAGCTGGAACTCTGGGTAAGCATTCTCGAGAGCGGCGGCACTGACCCCATGCAGATCATTGACTCATGCAAGGAGAAGCGCGACAAGGCCGAGAAGAACCTGCAGGATAACCTCTTCAATGTTCATGAGGAGATTAAGAAACTGGAGGTAACTTATCGTGCCCTCGACTCTTTCTTCGCCAACGCAGGACAGGGTAAGATGGAATGTCTCACGTTGATGAATGTGAACAAGGAAGAGCTGGAGTACCACGACTCTGAGGACACGCTGGCCATCCGCGACGAGATGGAGAAATACTATGACCGTCTGAGTCTGAAGAACAACTACAGTCTGCTGATTATCCCCGGATATCTGGGCGACTCGAATACTATCCGTATGTGGGCTGATACCGCTTATCGTAACAAGGTGATCATGGTGACCGACTTCAAGGACAGCCAGAACTTCAGCATGCTGAAGGATGAGCTCGACGATGCCAACATGCAGGGACAGGATGCCAAGCTGGCAAATATCATCATGACATGTAACTATCTGTTGGGACGTAAGAAGTCTGAACTCGCCAACGAGGACGACGACCTGTATGTACCTGGCTCAGCAGCTTTGGCAGGACGTATGACCAATACCGATGAGATCGTGATCGCACAAGGTGCCGCTGGTAAGAAGTATGGTACGCTGAGCAATGTGAAGGGCGCACGCCTGAATCTGCGCAAGTCGGAGATTGCAGCTCTCATCGACCAGGGTGTTATTCCTATGGTTGAGGAAGATGGCCGTACGATGGCGTTCTCGAACCGCTCTCTCTATAATGGTGCAACTCTTGGTTTGCAGGAGTATCCTATCGTTCGCGTATTCGACTGGATTGGTAAGGTGTTCCAGAACTTCTTCAACGATGAGGCATTCATCAACTGGAACTCGGCAGTGAAGGCAGAACTGCAGCAGGCCGTTCACGACTTCCTGAGCGACTATAAGGGCCCGGGCAAGCTCATTGAGAACTACAACCTTAAGGGTATCAACCAGGATCCGAAGACCAAGGATATCAAGATTGAGGTTGAGCTAAAGCCATTCTTTGCAGCTAAGAACTTCTTCATCGAACTGACTGGACATAATGGACAGGCTGGTGTTGAATGGGATCAGAATGTTTCTTAATAAAAACAGTTTTCTAATTTTTTAATCATTGTATTATTATGGCAACAAGAACCGTAACTATCAACGCTGACGGCATTGCCGAGCGCGAAGTGATGTATGTTCGTTATGAACTGAATCAGCAGACTGACGTTGAGGGTCAGCCCACAGGTACCACCCGTGGTGGTAAGATCTTTTTGAAGGTGAAGTCAAATGACGATGGCAACACCGAACTGCTGGAGTGGATGTGCGACACCTACATGAGCAAGTCAGGCACGATTTCATTCCCCAACCGTCAGGGTGGTGAGATGAAGCACCTCGACTTCAAGGAGGGCTATCTTGTAGAGTATGCTGAGACCTATGATAACAAGAACGAGGTTCAGCAGTATGAGGAGTTCACCATCTCTGCTAAGGAGATCTCGATTGGTAACGCTCGTCACAACAACCGTTGGACAATCGACAACTAATCCTTGTCTAAATCATGAGGGTGTGTTCCCTAAGCACACCCTCATTTACTCTTTTAACTACACCTTATTATATTTTATACCTTATTTATATATTATAGCGCATGGGATTCCTTGACGACATATCAAAAGCAGCTGATTCTATCAAGAAAACAACAGACGGTGTAGAATCAGATATAGAGGATGTGTTCAATCTTTTTGGATCAGGCAAAAAGAAAGCCGCTCACTCTGCTGAATCGGCCATAAAAAAGACGGTCAACTCAGCAAAGTCAGCCGCACAGAACGCTAGTAAAACAGCTGAGAGAGTGCTAAAGAATTCGGCTAGTTCAGCACAGAATGCTACTCAGAAAGCTGCAAATACGATTCAGGACACTGCACAGAAGGCGATGAATTCTGCTCAGGGAATGGCTCAGAACGTGGCCGATCAGGCGACGAGCACCATGCAGAATGCTGCCAACACAGTGCAGGACACGGCTCAGCAAGCGATGAATTCTGCCCAGGGAATGGCTCAGAACATGGCCGACAAGGCGGCGAGCACCTTGGAGAATGCTGCCAACACTGTGCAGGACACAGCTCAGCAAGCGATGAATTCTGCCCAAGGAATGGCTCAGAACGTGGCCGACAAGGCGGAGAGCACCTTGGAGAATGCTGCTGATGCTGTGCAGGGCGGTGTAGAGAATGCCATGAATTCTGCACAAGACATGGGTCAGAATCTGGCCAGTCAGATAGAGAGTGCAGCACAGAATGCGACGAGTACACTTGAGAGTACAGCCCAGAATGCAGTCAGTCAGATAGAGTCGACAGCTCAGAATGCAGCTAATACAGTACAAAGTGCCGCTGAGGATGCAGCTGGTCAAATGGAACAGGCTGTGAGTTCTGCCAAGGAGATGGCAGAGCAGACGGCTCAGCAGATGGAGTCGCAGATTCAGAATGCCGCTTCTCAAATAGAGAATGGTGCACAGGAAGCGAGTGCAAAACTCCAAGATGGAGTTAACAATATACAGCAACAAGCATCAGAAGCAGCTTCTCAGTTACAAGAAAAAGCTCAAAATGCCGCTAGTGAACTCCAGAACAAGGCTCAGGAAATGAGCAGTCAGGTACAGGATAGTATCAGTAATATTCAGGAGCAGGCTAGTCAGGCAGTAAGTCAGGCCAGTGCCACTTCAGCCAATGCTGTGGCTCAAGTGAAGCAGCAAGCAGAAAGTGCAGTTACGCAACTACAAGACAGTGCCCAGAATCTGACCACCCAAATAGAGAGTGGTATTCAGGATGTTCAGGGAAAAGCTACCCAGGCAGCTTCACAACTACAGCAACAAGCCTCACAGGCTGTGTCGAGTTTTCAGAAGGAAGCCGAAAAAGTAGGTGGTAGTATTGAAAGTGGTATCAGCAGTGCTGCGTCCAAGGCTCAAGGCTTGGG
>JAFZAP010000081.1 GCA_017557185.1 Prevotella sp. | reverse complement strand
GGCGGAGAAGTCCTTCGCGGTGTCGGCAGGCTTGGTCTTGAGACCGATCTTGAACGAGCCGAGCCCGTCGAGGCTGACGCGATACGACTCCTGCAGCCAGAGCTTCATGACGTTCACCAGCTCGTCGAGCACGGCGATGACGTCGGCACGCTTCACGCTCACATTGTCCTGGATCATCTGTGCGAGATCCTTCGTGTTCTTCGGAGTCTTCGGGTAGATGGCGCGAGCATACCACTTGCCGCGGGTCGTCGACTCTGCACGGTTGTCCTGATAAAGTTTGTACTTAATTGCCATAGTTAAATGAGGCCCCCCTCTAATCCATTTAGCTACCCTCGCCCTTTGGAGAGGGGCTGGGGGTGAGGCCTGGTGGAAGCCGTAACAGGGGCTTGGGCTGTTGTTAGTAATAGGTTTAAGGTTAGAGTTTTTAGTAGCTAGCTAGCGCAATTCGGAGTTGTGGCTTAGTCCGGACTTGCTGAGTGCTCTAACTCCCTTCCCTTTTGGGAGGGGCGGGGGTAGGCTTCACTTTGCCGACGCATCTTCATTGCATCGGCAAAATTACAAAAAAAAGTTGGAACTTCCAAATCGTAAGCACCAAACTTTTGAAAAACTTTTCGGGCGCGCGTCTAATTTGTTATGTATCAAGTAGTTACAAAAATTTAATTGAAAACATTGTGTACAAAGGCGTTTGCGATAATTTCAAGAGCAGTTGAACAGAATAGGATTTGGTACAGATGGCAGATGGCAGTTATGTAGGCGAGGGGGTATGATGTGGGATTTTGCCGATTTTTGTTGGGATTTATTAGTAATAATAATTACTATTATATATATAATACACATATTATATATAAATAGTAAACTTTCTTTTCGGGGGTTTTCGGTATTGTGATATGGCTCATAATATAACTGCCATCTGTACTAACTGTACCAAACGAGGGGTGTTGAGGAGTGAAAAGACCTATTTTTAATTATGTGTAATTTTTCAATCTCAGTTGTGCTAATCTCGAAAATAATTCCCTATCTCTGACCTTCGGTCGAAGATAGGATGCACCTTGAAGAACCTTTGCTTACGCCGTTTCCTTATCAAGGAAACTCAAATGTATTGTGCTCGGTTTTGGATAAATATCTCACATTCGAAAAAGAAATACTTTTCTTTTTGCTCATTTAATCGAAATTTTCACTATCTTTGCAAATTAGAACAAACCTAAACGAAGAATATGGCAAAGAAAAAGGATACGAATACCGCATCGATAGGATTTGAGGAGGTGATCTGGCGTGCAGCCGACAAGCTGCGCGGAAATCTGGATGCTTCAGAATATAAGGGTGTGGTGCTGGGATTGATATTTCTGAAATACATCAGCGACAAGTTCGAGGCGAAGTTTGCCGAACTCTCTGCCGACGAATATGCCGACCCTGAAGACAAGGATGAGTATGAGGGTGCCGAAGAAGGGCGCATCTTCTTCGTTCCCAAGGGTGCCCGTTGGCAGGACATCTGCAACAAGGCACACTCGCCGGAGATAGGTCTTGTCATCGACCAGGCTCTTCATCTCATCGAGCAGGAGAACCCCAAGCTGAGGGGCGTTCTGCCGAGCAACTACGCTCGCCCTGAACTCGACAAGCGTCGTCTTGGCGATGTGGTGGATTTGTTCACCAACGTGCAGATGCTCACCTCCGGCGACGAGAAGGACATTCTTGGCCGCGTCTATGAATACTGCCTGCAGAAGTTCGCCTCGATGGAGGGCAAGAACGCCGGAGAATTTTATACCCCCAGCTGCATTGTGCGCACCTTGGTTGAAGTGTTGCAACCCTACAGAGGCCGCGTCTATGACCCTTGTTGCGGTTCTGGCGGAATGTTCGTGCAGAGTGCGAAGTTCGTGCAAAACCACCAGAAGGAACTGCGCGAAATCAGCATCTACGGACAGGAAGCCAACACGGGAACGTGGAAGATGGCTCACATGAACACCGCCATCCGAGGTTTGGAAGCCAACCTTGGAACTGCTGCCGCCGACACCTTCTTCGACGACCAGCACCCTTTGCTGAAGGCCGATTTCATCATGGCCAATCCGCCTTTCAATCTTAGCGACTGGGGAGCCGACAAGCTGCAGAACGACAAGCGCTGGCAGTATGGCATTCCGCCAGCAGGCAACGCCAACTTCGCTTGGATGCAACACATGATTCACCATCTCTCGCCCATAGGCCGCATCGGTCTTGTGTTGGCAAACGGTGCCCTCAGCAGTCAGACGGGCGGCGAGGGATTGATTCGTCAGCACATCGTAGAAGCCGACTTGGTGGAAGGCATCATCGCCCTGCCTTCGCAGCTGTTCTACTCAACGGGAATTCCTGTCTCGCTGTGGTTCCTCTCGCGCAACAAGCAGCAGGCAGGGAAAACACTCTTCATCGATGCCCGCAACATGGGGCAGATGGTGACACGAGCCTTGCGCGAACTCACGCAAGACGACATCAGCAAGATTGCCGACACCTTCGACGCTTTCCGCAAGGGCGAGTTGGACGACGAGAAAGGATTCTGTGCCGTCCGCACGCTTGACGACATCAAGGCGCAGGACTTCATCCTCACGCCTGGCCGCTACGTGGGCATCGCCGAGCAGGAAGACGACGGCGAGCCCTTTGCCGAGAAGATGCAGCGCCTCACTTCGGAACTCAGCGACCTCTTCACTGAGAGCCACCGACTGGAGGAAGAGATTAAGAAGCAGTTGGGGAGTATTGGATTTGAAATGAAATAAAGTATGTACGAAGTATTGCATTGTCCATTCTGTGGGAGCACCGACATCAGCGAGCGCGAGGAAAGTTTCAACTACAAAGCAGCCTTCTGGGCAGCCCTGTTTATTCACATTTGGGGAGTCCTCTTTGGCTTCTTCTGCCGCAAACGAACCATCTGCACCTGCAATCATTGTAATAACGAATTCGAGTTCTACGAGTAAAGGATGAATATGGAAGACATCGTTCAATGGGCAACGATATTGAGTCCTATCATAGCAGTTTTGCTAGCTTGGTGGGCAGTTTGGAGCAGCTCTAGAGATGCTTCAAGGCAGATAGATTCTGTCAAGAAATTGACAAGAAACCAACTGAAAGTTGCTATTTTGGAAACCAATCAAAAGATATGGGAGGCTGATACGCATTTGTCGCAGATTAACCAGCGTGAAATGGAAGAGCACAGCCCAGTTCATAGCATGTTTCAAAGCGCTAGTAATATTGGTGATTCAATGTACCGAAGAGCAGAAAAAAGCAAAGATCTTCACGATACACAAGAGTTTCTCCAGCAACAAAGAATAAAGCTGAGGAATCTCAAGGCAGAATTGGAAAAGTTGGAAAAGGAAATAGACGAAGGAAAGTAATATGGGAGAGAGGAAAGAATATAAATTGGGAGATGTGGTCAATATTTTAGACTCTAAACGTGTACCTCTTTCTTCAAAAGAACGGAGTACTCGCAAAGGCAGTTATCCATATTATGGAGCACAAGGTATTATAGATTACATTGATGATTATATATTTGATGGAACTTATTTGTTGATTGCAGAAGATGGAGAGAATTTAAAATCTCAGAAACAAAATATTGCCCAACTTGCTTCAGGAAAATATTGGGTAAATAATCATGCTCATATTGTTGAAAGTAATGGCAAATGTGATATTCGTTATATTTGCTATTTATTAAACAATATGGACATATCTGGATATATAACAGGTTCTGCTCAGCCTAAATTGAATCAAGCTAATATGTCCTCTATCTGTGTTATTCTCCCTTCACTTGAAACTCAAAAGAAAATTGCTGATACTTTGTCAATACTCGATGATAAAATCGAGGTGAATCGCCGAATCAATGAGAATTTGGAGCAGCAGGCACAAGCATTGTTTAAGTCGTGGTTTGTGGACTTCGAACCCTTCAAAAATGGCGAGTTCGTGGAGAGTGAATTGGGGATGATTCCGAAGGGATGGAGAGTGGCTTGTATTAATGAGGTATTAGAAATATCAAAACAATCTATTAACCCAAGCAAATACCCCCAAGACTTGTTTGCTCATTATAGTATCCCTGCTTATGATAACAACAAGAACCCGGAAAAACAGTATGGAAAAGAAATATTGAGCAACAAGTTTATTGTGCGGAATAAAATGACTTTATTTTCTAAACTAAATCCAAGAATAAAAAGGATATGGTATGTGAATGAGGTTGAAGATAATTCCATTTGCTCGACGGAATTCGTTCCATACATAGCAAAAGATTCTGCATTATCACCATTTGTTTATAGTTTGATTTCCTGTCAGGGCTTTTATGACTATGTGATGTCTATGGTTAATGGTGCTACAGGTAGTCATCAGAGATTTCATCCAGAAGATTCATTGTCATATCAAATAGCATTCAATCATGAATCAGTTTTGAAATTTAGTAAAGTGGTTGAACCGATGATTTCTCAAATAATGAATAATCAGCAAGATTCACTCCGTCTCGCCTCCCTCCGCGATGCACTCTTGCCTCGCTTAATGTCGGGAGAAATTAGTATTAACGATTAATATGAAGAACGATGGAAATTAAAGAAGAAACACTCGACAAGATGGTTCAATTCCTGGACCAATTCCCTGATGGGAACGCCGATCATTTTTCAATAAAAATTGGAGAATATAAGGGATATAACGTTCGGGTGGAGGTTTGCAAGAAGTATAAAACCGATGTTGACATTTGAATAGTATGGACTAGTGGAAGTAGTGGGACTAGAAAAGAAATAAAAAAGAAATAATATGGAAGAAGATACTATCTTCAATAAGGTGGCGAACTACAAGGATCTGCACGTCTATCAGAAGTCGGAGGTGCTGGTGTTGCTGACAGATGTGTTCTGTAAGCGCTTCCTGCCCGCCTACGGCGACAGGACCGTTGATCAGATGAATCAGGCTGCCCGCTCAGGCAAGCAGAACATCGTGGAAGGTTCGGAAGCGGCAATGACGAGCAGCGAGACGGAAGTGAAGCTGGTGAACGTAGGTCGTGCCAGCTTTCAGGAGTTGCGCGAGGACTACGAAGACTATCTGAAGCGCCACAACCTGCAGATTTGGGACAAGAAACATCCGCGCTTCGACAAGATGTTGGCCTTCTGCCGAGAGAACAACGACTGGGCGGCCTATAAGCCGCTTTCGGAAACGCTTTCAGCCGAGGAGTTCTGCAATATGGCTGTCACCCTTTGCCATATTACCGACAGGATGTTTGAACGCTACCTGAAGCATCTGGAGAAGACATTCCGGGAGCAGGGCGGCATTCGCGAGCGCATGCACGCCGTGCGCACGGGCTACCGACAAGAGCAGGATGCCCGCCTGCGGGCTCTGGAAGAGGAGAACCGCCAGCTGAAGGCTGAGATAGCAAGGCTGAGGGCCCTGCTGGGAGCCTCACCCCTAACCCCTCCCCCGTAGGGAGGGGGAAGCCTCACCCCCAACCCCTCCCCCGTAGGGAGGGGAGAGCCTCACCCCCAACCCCTCCCCCGTAGGGAGGGGAGGCTAGGGGAGCTAGTAGGGCTAGGGGAGCTAGTAGGGCTAGTTGGGGCTAGTAGGGCTAGTAGGGCTAGTAGGGGCTAGGAGAGCTAGAAAATAAAAAAAAACAAAGCAACATAACGATGAGCAACGAGCGATTCACAGAAGAACATTACGAGCAGGCGCTGATTGAGCTGTTCAAGCAGATGGGCTATCAGTATGAGTATGGCCCTGATGTGGAACGCGACTACAGAGAGCCGTTCAACGCTGCCGACTTGAAAGCGGCTCTTCGCAGGCAGAACCCACAGCTGAGCGAAGAGGTGCTGGCAGATGCCTACAGGCAAGTGACCAACGTGAACGATGGAACGCTTGCCCAGCGCAACGAGCAGCTGATGGAATTCGTGCAAAGTGGCGTAGAAGTGAAATATACGGACAACGGGCGTGAGAAGACTGCCCTTGTGAGGCTCATCGATTTTGGCGAACCCTTGAAGAACGACTTCAAGGTTTGCAATCAGTGGCGAGTTGAGGAAGTGGGCCACATTCGCTGCGATATGGTGGTGTTCGTGAACGGATTGCCGCTGGTGGTGATAGAGCTGAAGTCGCCCACACGCGAAGAGACGAGCGAGGACGAGGCTTACCTGCAAATAAAGCGCTATCAGCAGAAGTGCCCGTCGCTGTTTGTCTATAACGCCTTCAGCGTGACGAGCGATATGCTGACCACTCGGGCAGGCACTATCACGGCTTCGCAAAACCGTTTCATGGAATGGAAGTCGAAGAACGGCGACTATGAGGCAACAGCCATCTCAAAATACGACACGTTCTTCGAGGGAATATTCCAGCCTGAACGCCTGACGGACATTCTGCAGAACTACATCTGCTTTGACCACAAGGACGGAAAGGCGGCAAAGGTGATGGGAGCCTATCACCAATATTTCGCGGTGAACAAAGCGTTGCAACGAGCCCGCGAAGCCTACAACCGAAAAGACGGAAAGGGCGGTGTGTTCTGGCACACACAAGGTTCGGGAAAGTCGTTCTCGATGGTGTTCTTCGTGCACAAACTGCTGCAACAGGCTCCAGGCCTGACGGTAGTAGTGGTGACCGACCGCAACGACTTGGACCAGCAGCTGTATGAGCAGTTTGCAGGCTGTAGCAAGTTCATCAGGCAGATACCCCAGCAAGTGGGCTTCGACCTGAACGCAAGAGGAAAGAAGGTGAAGGCTGAAGTCGGCGGTCGGAAGGACTTGCAGAAGAAGCTGAAGGACTTGGAGGCGGGAGGAATCATCTTCACCACCATACAGAAGTTTGAGGAAGAGACAGGCCTGCTGAGCGACCGTCGGAACATCATCGTGATCACCGACGAGGCTCATCGCTCGCAGTATGGCGAGGAATATTGGGACAACAAGGCCGAGAAGATGAAGAAAGGCTATGCGCTGCTGATGCGCGAGGCGCTGCCCAACGCCATCTTCCTCGGGTTTACGGGTACTCCTATTTCCGACCGCGACCGTGACACGCAGGAGGTGTTTGGCAACTACATCGACATTTATGATATGACGCAGGCTGTGGCCGACGGTGCGACACGTCCTGTTTACTACGAGAGTCGCGTCATCAATCTGAATCTCGACGAAGACGCCCTGAGGCAGTTGGACGATGCCTTCGACGAATTGGCCGACGAAGGGGCTTCGGAAGAGCAGATTAACAAGGTGCGCCACGATAACAGCGGCATTAAAGGCATTCTGTGTAGCGAAGCTACAATCAGAAGTCTTTGCGAGGATATCGTGAAGCACTACGAGGAGAACCGCCAATACGAGCTGACAGGCAAGGCGATGATTGTGGCTTACAACAAAGAGGCTGCGGTGAAGATCTACAAGCGTCTGCTGGAGATGCGGCCCGGCTGGACGGAGAAGGTGCACGTGGTGGCCAGCGCTGCCAACTCCGATCAGGAAGAGTGGCACGACATCATCAACCCGAAGAACAACAAGGAGTACGCCAAGTTGTTCAAGGACGACGAGAGCCCGATGAAGATTGCTATCGTGGTGGATATGTGGCTGACGGGATTTGATGTGCCGTCGTTGGCCACGATGTACGTCTATAAACCCATGAGGAGCCACAATCTGATGCAGGCCATCGCTCGTGTGAACCGCGTGTTCCCAGAGAAAGAAGGCGGTCTGATAGTGGATTATGTGGGCATAGCCCAAGCGCTGAAGAAGGCGATGCAGGACTATACGAGCCGCGACCGCCAGCGCTTCGGCGATCCCGACATTCAGAAAACAGCGAAGGTGAAGTTCCAAGAGAAGCTGGAGATTTGTCGAGACCTGTTGCACGGATTCGACTACAGCAGCTTCTACGAAGGCATCAATCCCGTGCGGGCACAACTCATTGTGGATGGTGCCGACTTCCTGCTTTCCCCCCAGCGCGAGGAAAAGCGGAAAGACTTCCAGCGCGAGAGCCAGTTGTTGCACAACGCACAGACACTGTGCAAGTCGTTGCTCACTCAAAAGGAGAAACAGGAAGTGGCCTTCATGGATGCCGTGAGGGTGATGCTGAACCGCTTCACGCAAAAGGGCAAGGTGAGCAAGCGTGACATCAACGAGCGTATAGCCACGCTGCTCGAACAAAGCATTCAGAGCACGGGAGTCATCAAACTGTTTGAGGGTCACGAATTCTCGCTGTTCGACGAAGGTTTCCTGACGGAAGTGAGCCGTATGAAGGTGAAGAATCTGGCCGTTCAGTTGCTGGAGAAACTGCTGAAGGAACGCATCAAGGGCTACGAGCGGACAAACGTGGTGCAGAGTCAGAAGTTCTCGGAACTGATGAACCAGGCACTCTCGAACTATCTGAAAGGATTGCTGACCAACGAGGAGGTGATAGAGGAACTCTTGAAGTTGGCTGCTGAAATCAGGCGCACGGAGGAAGAAGGTAACAAGCTGGGGCTTTCGGTGGAAGAGAAGGCTTTCTACGATGCATTGAGTTCGCCTGAGGGCATCAAAGAGGCTTACAGCAACGAACAATTCATCGCGCTAACAAAAGCACTCACGGAGAAGCTGCGGGAGAACAGAACCATCGACTGGAACAAGAAGGATTCGGCTCGAGCCAGTATGCGCAGAATCATCAAGCGACTGCTGCGCGAATACCATTATCCGCCAGAAGGCTACGAACAGGCGTTGACCACCGTGATGAGACAATGCGAGAAATGGGCTGACGACGAGGAGAATTTCGAAGTCTCAACTCCCAAACTGGCTAACGTGGAGGACGATCAGGAGGTGCGCAACCTGATATTCAACCGCCTGCAACTCGACGACACCACTTCCGACTTGCAGCTGCAAAGGGAAGTGATAGAGGTGTTTGGCGAGCGATATCCGGGAATGACGGCGAACGACTGGCGCCACATCATCGAAGACTATACGCCGATGATAAGGAATGCGAGCAAGGCCAGAGAGATTCCCCTGCAGGAGTATAAGATGGCGGCAGAGGAAAACATCATGCACAAGATTGAACTGACCGATGAAGAGTTGAATGCCTTGAGGTTGAAACTGAAAGGCAAAATTGGATTCATGGGTGGTGGAGAGGATGGAGCCATACTAATGAATGTCATTGACAAAGCAGAAAAATTGATGCATGAACTCGATGCCTATGACGAATCGGGTGATGACTTGCTCTATTGGTTCTACACAAAATATAAAGAACAAAACGGAATCATCGAAGATGACATCAGGCCAAAAGGTCCTCGATATTATGTTGACTAATTCCACCTCCTCTTCACCCATCGCTATAGCAAATTTCTGCAAGCGATTGTGTGTTAAGAAACAGAAAGGACATTTTCCTTTCTCTCTATTGGGAATTTCAGTTTTTTTTCGTATCTTTGCAAACGATATGAAGAAAGGTGATAAGGTAAGATTCCTGCATGAGGTGGGAGGCGGCACCGTGTGCGGCTTCCAAGGAAAGAATGTTGTGCTCGTGGAAGACGAGGACGGCTTCGAGATTCCCATGTTGATGAGCGACGTCGTGGTGGTAGGCAGCGAAGACTATAGCACCAGCAACGTGGTGAACGCAAAGGCTGCGATGCAGCGCGAGGCTGCCGACGGTCGTAGCATCAAGGCGATGATGAAGGAAGGTCAGGACAAGGTGACCGTTGAGGATGATCGCGACGAGATCGACTACTCGAAGGTGACCTTCCGAGCACCTGCCGAGGAACGCAAAGGAGGTAATGCGCTGTCGGCCTATCTGGCCTTCGTTCCCATTGATATCAAGGAAGTTACGCGCACTCGCTTCGAGGCTTACTTCGTCAACGACAGCAACTACTACCTGCAGTATTCCTACCTGATTGCTGAGGGCAATAGTTGGACGCTACGAGCCCACGGGGAAGCCGAACCCAACACCAAAGAGTTCATCGAGGAATTCGGTCGCGAGGACTTGAACAAGATGGAACGCGTCTGCATTCAGATGCTGGCCTACAAACGCGACAAGCCCTTCGTCCTGAAGCCTACGATAGACGTACAGCTGCGCATCGACGGCGTGAAATTCTATAAGCTGCACATGTTCGAGGACAACGATTTCTTTGAACAGAAGGCACTCATCTACACGCTCGTTGAGCAAGACAAGGTTGTGCGCCCGCTGGTCGTCGATGCTCAGCGGCTGAAGGCAGAGATGTACCGCCACGAGGAGCCTGCCGACAAGACGCGCGTTCAGAAACCCCAGCTGCAGCCCATCATCAAGCGTCGAGGCGACGAGGACGTCGTGGTGGTCGATCTGCACATCGATGCTTTGCTCGACTCTACTGCCGGCATGTCGAAGGGCGACATCCTGAACTATCAGGTGGACGTGTTCCGCAAGACGCTGGCGAAGTATAGCGACAAGAAGGGACAGCGCATCGTGTTCATTCACGGGAAGGGCGAGGGGGTGCTGCGGCGCGCGCTCGTCAGCGACCTGTCGTATCGCTACAAGAGCTACACCTATCAGGATGCTTCGTTCCAGGAATATGGCTACGGAGCCACACAGGTGACGATAAGGTAAAGCCCCACCCCTGCCCTCCCCAAAGGGGGAGGGGGAAAGAGCTCCCCTTTGTGGGGCCGCAGCCACATCGGTGGCTGCTCTGAAGACCCCAGTCGCCCCAAAGGGGGAGGGGGAAAGAGCTCCCCTTTGTGGGGCCGCAGCCACATCGGTGGCCGAGCGGTCTTTAGAAAACAAATGGTTTTGGTGATCAAAAAACAACACTAACAACAAGGGACAACGTAAAGTTGTCCAAAGTTGTCTAAGTTGTCTTAATAAATCCACAGCCAGATTGTCTTTAGAAACAAATGGTTTTG
>JAFZAP010000080.1 GCA_017557185.1 Prevotella sp. | reverse complement strand
ATAGCGGCTGAAAGGATTGCGCACCAGTGCTTTGACAGCCCAGTTCTTGTGATTCCAACTGACGAGCCACTCATAGACAGGACGGCGGCTGATGAGGTACGGCTCGCGGATGTCGAGAGCCGGGTAGGCCGTGCGGTAGTTGAAGCGCAGCATCCAGTCGCCCGTGAGGTAGGTGACGGAGGCTTTCATACGGAAGATATTGCGTGACAGGTCGTAAGTGTCGCCACGCAGTATGTTGTATTCCTCGATGGCGGTCACACTGAGGCGCAGCTTATCAGCAAAGACGCTGTAGGCATAAGTGGCCGTGAGCATGTTGCCGTAGTAGTTGCCGTCGTTCGTGTGGCTGTCGTAGATGGTCTGAAGGTCTGCATCGTAGCGGTGCAGGATGTTGTCAAAGTAGATGCTGTTGTCGTAGGATATGGAAATCTTCGACTTGCCTATCTGTCCGTTGTACGACAGCGTATTGCCCAGCACTTTCAGCGGGGCGAGGTCGGGATTGCCCTTGACAGCCTCGAAGAACGAGGTGGGTACGGTCATGTCGTTCTTGTTCGACGGGTCGAAAAGCGTGTGGGTGAAAAGGCCGTTGAGCGCGAGAGAATGCTTTTGGTTCAGGGTATAGTTGCCGCCGTAGAATGCCACAGGACTGCAATAATTGTAGTGACTGTCGTTGAGTTTGACGGCAGAGTTCGACACACCAGCCGACACGTAGTAGTAATACTTCTGCGCTGAGCCGCTGAGTTGAACCAGTCCCATCGTCACGTCCGTAGTCAGCCGCTGGTTGCCCGCCGAGGTTCCTGTGTAGGTGTCCTTGTAGTGGTTGTGGTCGTGTGTCAGTGAGCCGGAGAGTGTGAGGCCATTCTTCCATGACTTGTAGTAGCGTGCGTTGCCTCGGATGGTGTTGTTGTCCTCGGTCACATCGGAGGTCATCGCGCTCTGGGCGGTCTCCGTGTAGCGGCTGTTGTATCGGTTGTGGCCGAACGAGGCCGACGCGGTGAAGTCGAGCGTCTGATCTTTGGGCAGCCAGAGCGTATAATTGGCATAGACGGCAGGGGCGAGTCCGCGACTGTCCGACGAGGTGAGCCGTTGGGTCGTGCCCTCATAGCGTCCCGTGTAGAGAGCCTTCATCGCCGCCTCCACACTGGGCACGGCCTGACGGGTCAGACTGACGTAGGCGTTCAGTCGGTGGCTGTTGCCCGTCGATGTCAGTTTCAGGCGTACGGCCTGGTTGTTCGTCTTGCGGAGGGATGTCTCGCTTGTAAAGTCCCGTGTCAGCGTCGAACGGTCGGAAAAGGTAAAGTCCTCGTGCCCTTCCGAATAACTATGGTCGTGAGCCCAATCACCCGATGCCGTCAGCGACAGCGTAAGTCCCTTCCTGGTGAAGTCGGTAAAGGCCAGATAGTCACCCGACTTGTAGGCTAGCCCCTCGGTGGCTGACAGGTAGACGTTGCCGCCGTACTCCAATTTATAGGTGATGAAGTTCACCAGTCCCGCCTTACCCGCATACTTGCCGCTCGGTGTGCGGATGTACTCTATGCTGCGGATGTTCTTGGCCCGTAGCGTCGCCACGTCTTCGGCTTGTGCCTCCATGCCGTTGATACAAATCACCACCTCGCCGCCGCTGTGCGTCGTGATGCTCCTTGTATGTGGCGACACGTCCAGTTCCGCAGTCTGCATCACACTCAGCAGGTCGAAGCCGTTGGCCGAATGTTTCTTCTCCAGCGTCGTCGGTAGCAGTACGGTTTTGTCGGCCATCTCTATCTGTCCGTCAGCATTCACCACCACCTCCGGCAGTGTCTCGTTTTTAATGCTGTCGTTCTGAGCCTGTGTTGCTGTGGCCATCAGGCAAACCATTGAAAATAGAATCAGTCTTTTCATTTTAATATGATGTATTACTCATTATAGCAAACACACTTCCTTAGGAATCGTTCAGGCTTTAACATTCGCGAGTGCAAAGGTACGGTCATTTATGCCTGACAAACGAATTTTCTTCCTGACATTTGTCTGACATTTGCCTATTTCACATCTGATACACGCGGCTCATGCCGTCGGGCTCCATCGGGGCGATGGGCTGACGGAGCAGGACGAGGTAGAAGCGGGGGAAGGTCTCGACGGGGGGATGGTCGGCGATGTAGCGGTCTATCTTCTGGCGGGCCTCGGTGCGGAGTGTGTCTTCGTGGCAGGGCACGAGGCGGCTCTCGTCGACAAAGGCGATGTGCCAGAAGGCCATGTAGCCGATGACGTAATGCTCTACGGCTGCGGCCTTATCCTCCTCGATGCTGGGGATGCAGGACGAAAGGGGCTGGTGGGGATTCTCACAAATGCCCACCACAGCCCAAGAGAGATTTATGTATTTAAAACTGTTGTGCATAGTTGTTGCGGTTTAGAAGCGGTTCTTTTCTGCGTTACCTGCACCCTCGCCTTTGTACTTTGAGCGGGTGGTGTTGAACTTGTAGCGAAGAGTGACTACGAAACGGCGGCGGTCGTAGTAATTCCCTTGATAAAGCTGTACCTGTTGATTATAGACTCTGTTCCCATCACGGCTGCGGTCAAGCAAATCCTCGCCAGCCAACTTGATACTCAGCCGGTCGTGGAAGAAGGTTTTGACTAAACTAACGTTAAGAACGGTCTGGTGGTAGTCCAAATAGATGTTCTGATAATGACCTGGGCCTTGATATCTGAAATCTACTTCACCTGTCAGCGTCTTGTTGAAGGCAAAAGTATTGCTGGCTTGAACTATCAGCATCGGCTTGCCAAGTGTGATGTCTCCTGCTGTCGTTTGCATTGTGAGCCATTGCTTGCGCATGCCT